>NZ_JBVICA010000035.1:0-42197 GCF_055573115.1 Streptomyces sp. NPDC030222 | reverse complement strand
GGTCGGGGTGGGGAGATCCAGCTGACGGATGCGCTGCAGAAGCTGGCCGCGGACGAGAAGCTCGGTGGGCCGGTGCACGGTGTGGTGTTCAAGGGCCGTCGGTACGACACGGGTGACCGGGGTGACTACCTCCGGGCGATCGTCCGGCTCGCCGCCGAACGCGAGGACCTCGGACCGGAGTTCCGCAGCTGGCTGCGTCGCTATGTCGCCGAGGAGATCGTCGACTGACCCTTGAGTCGGTGGCCGGTGGCCGGTGGCCGGTGGCCGGTGGCCGGACCGCTGGGTCCGGGTCGCGCCCGCCGCCGGGCACCGACTGCCGGAGCCGGCTCATGGAAAACGGCTGGTCCCCGCCTCCTCCGAGGCGGGGACCAGCCGTTCTTCGTCTGTCAGGACCCGTCGGGAACCCGGCGGATCCGTCAGGAACCCTGGCCCGGGTTGTCGTCCAGCACCGGAAGGTGCTCGAACAGACCGCGGTCCATGTTGTTGGTGACGTGCAGGTGCGGATGTGCCTGGGCCCAGCGCCACGCCGTCGACGTCGCGTTGGTGTCGCACACGAACACATGGTCCGTCAGGTCCAGCCGCAGCTGCGGCACGGCCTCCCGCTGCGCGAGCCGCGCGAAGATCTTCGGACGCACCACCTTGTAGCCGCGCTGGAACACCTTCTTGTGGAAGTTGTTAGCTGCCTTGCTGTGGACGCGCCGGGCGACCTTCACGGCCCATTCCGGGGCGGCCTTGTCCCGCTGCCGGACGGCGATCCGGTCGGCACGGCGGAGCACCGCACGCGGCGCCCGGTACACGACGAAGCGCTCACCGCGCGGAATGACCAGCTGTGCCTCGGCGGCCTCGATGTTGAGCACATGGACCCGCGGGTCGAGCGTCGTCCGGGTCCAGGCGTTCTCCCTGGCCGTGACGAGGTCGACCTGCACACCCCGCTCGGCGAGGAAGTTCGCGAACGCGGCGACCCGGCGCGGGCGGCCCGGGGTGAAGGCGAGCAGCACCGCACGGCCCGGGGCGGCACCGTCGGCCGAGACCGGAGCCTGCACGGGCTCCACGCCCTTGGCGGTGGCGACGGCCTTGGCCGCCTCGGCGGCGTCGCCCTCCTCCGCCGTCTCCGGCTCGGCGGCCGGCGGTTCGAGGGCGGGTGCGCGGTCCTCGTACAGCTCGATGAGCTGCCGGCCGACGACCTCACGGCTGTACTTGGCGACCAGGTGCTCACGGGCGGCCGCGAGGTCCAGCTCGTGGAAGCGCTCCCGCAGACCCCAGTAGGCGTCGGTGATGACCTTCGGGTCCTCGCTGACGTCCATGAGCGCGCCGGCCAGGTGCTCGATACCCGCCAGCGTCTCCTCGGGGCCGAAGCTCTTGGTGACGAGGACCGGCAGGCCGGCCGCGTTCGCCTCCACGATGGTCATGCCGAAGGTCTCGAAGTGGCTCGCGTGCACCAGCAGGTCGAACTGGTGCATGAGGCCGTTGACCTCCTCCGGCGGCACGGGCGGGAGGATCCTGAAGCGGTCGCCCAGGCCCAGCTCCTTGCCGCGCTGCCGCAGCTGCTCCTCCAAGGCGCCCGCGCCGACCAGCGTCAGCGTCGCCTCGGGCTCCTTCTCGGCGACCTGCGCGAAGGCCTCCAGCAGGGTGGTGACGCCCTTGTGCGGGATCAGTCGGCCCAGGTACAGCCAGTTCAGCAGCTTCTCGGACGGCTTGGCCTCCGGGGTGAACTGCTCGAAGTTGATCACGTTCGGCACGATGCGGATCTTGCCGGCGTGGTGCGGGAACTCGCGCACGATCTGGTCGCGCAAGTAGCTGCCGACGCACAGGAACTCGTCGGCGCGGTGCAGCACCGCGTCGTACAGACGACGACCCGCCGACTGCTTGAAGATCTTCTCCAGGAAGGTGGAGTGCTCCGTCACGATGATGCGCGCGTCGGGGCGGCCGAGGTGCATCGCCATCGCACCGGCGTAGATCGCGGTGTGGGCGTGGATGACGGGCGCCTCGATACGGCCGGTCGGCAGCGCCTTGCGCAGCGCCGTCTCCTCCGCCGCGGACCAGGCGGCGTACCGCCGGCGGCTGGTCAGCGGAACCGGCACACGGGTGACGACGCCCTCCGGCGTGTCCAGGACGGGGATCAGCTCGCGGCGGTCCAGGAACCGGTCCGCGGTGACCTTGATCGCGTCCTCCAGCAGCGCGTCCGCGCCGCCGGCCCAGTCCTCGGTATGGAGGATCGAGACCCGCTCGAAGTGCTCGGCCACGGCCTCGGTGGCCGCCTGCACGAACGACCCGGCGAAGGGGTTGTTCGGCGAGGGGTACCAAGGGGAGATCACCGCGAGGTCGGCGGGCTCGGTGACCCGGCCGTCGTTCTCGTACGGCTCCAGACGGAACTCGAGGCCCGGGCGCCGGCGAAGCGCGGCCCAGGCGACCGGCAGGGCCTGGGCGTCACCGGCGATCAGCAGGTCGGCGCTGCGCAGCGGGCCGTTCTTGGCGACGACGAGGTTGCGGGCGGCGCGCCAGGCGGAGCCCTTCTTGTTCCGCTTGACGCGGACCACGCGGACGCCGGGGATCTCCGGGAAGTCGTCCCACTCGGGGCGGTCGGCGACGACCAGGACGACACGGCGGCCCTCCGCGGCCAGCGACTTCACATGGGCACGGGTGCCCCGGACCCGGAATTCGCCGAGCGCGAGATAGAGGACGTGGGTGCTCATCGGGTTCCCTCCACCAGCTTGCGCATGCGCTCCTCCCACGGCCCGAGCGTGGCCGCCCGGGTGTACTTGTGGGCGTGCTGGACGGCCTGGTCGTGCTGGGTGCGGTCGACACCGCGGGCCGCCTCGGCGGCGGCGATGAAGGACTTGGCGACCTCGTCGGCGGTGAGCTCGCTCCCCGCGAACCACAGGGGGTAGCCGTCGAGGACCTCGGTCGCGGCGATGTCGGGCCGGTGCACCGAGACGATCGGCTTGCCGGAGGCCATGTACTCGAAGACCTTGCCGGAGGTGACGTACTTCGCGCCGGGCACGCAGAAGACCAGGGCGTCGGTCTCGGCGTACACGGCCTTGGCCTCGGTCTTGCCGAAGGCGCCGCGGTAGCGCACGCCGATGTTCTCGTCGAGTGGCAGGCGCTCCATCAGCGGGGCCACGTCACCCGGGAAGAAGCCGAGATGGCCGTGGATGTCGAGCTCGGCGTCGCGCAGCAGCGGGTGGCTGCGGGCGATGCGCCAGCCGTCGAAGAGCTCCTCGAGCGGCAGGTACGACGTCACGGTGCCCAGGTAGCCGAAGCGCAGCGGCCGGTCCTCGGCGGGCGGCACGAAGTCCTGGTCGCCCATGAGCTCGGGCTCCCACCCGTTCGGCACCACCGTCATACGCTCGGCGGCGTACGGATAGCGGTCGATGTGCCACTGCCGCATGCCGTCGTTGACGAAGACGATCTCGGAGGCGTCGCGAAGGACCTTCGCCTCCCATTCGAAGGCCTTGCTGCCTTCCTTGAACTTCAGCTCCTCGGTGAACTGGTTGAACGTCCACGAGTCGCGGTAGTCCACCGCGTACGGGATTTTCAGCAGCTTGCTCAGCACCTGGGCGGCGGCAAAGGAGACGAAGGGATTTCCGGTGGCGACGATCAGGTCGAATTTCTTCTTGAAATGCGCCTTGACCGCGCTGGAGAGGACACCCGGAATCCAGGTCAGGTAGTGCTCGGGGAATACCTTGCTCTGGAACATCTTGTACACGGCCCCGGCGAGCGTCGGGAAGTTCCGCCGCAGCCTGCCGAACTGCCGGATGTCCTTCTCCCAGGCGTAGTAGGACATCGGCGGGCGCACGACCTCGACCCGCGGGTCGACGGTGTCTTCGAGCGAGGGGTCGCAGGCATCCTGCAGATACGTCTCGAAGAATTCACGCGGAGCGGTGTAGACGGATACGTCCCAGCCGGCTTCGGCGAAGTGGTTCGCAGTGGCACGGGCTCTGAACACACCACTGGCGCGGCTGGGCGGAAAATAATACGCGAGGTAAAGAACGCGTGGACGGCGTCCGCGTGGTCCAAGCGGCATGGCGGTGGTGGAACCCTTCCTCGAGACACGGCAGGGAAAGCTTACCCGAGCCGCAATCTGCATGCCCCTCTATTGGGGGCTATGTCCGGTTTGCATATTGCCTTGTCGGCGGATTGTTGCACGGCCGCATTCGGTGTGTGACATGACGAAGGCCGGCCCGGGCCGGGGCCGGACCGGCCCATTCGTTCAGACGCGCGATCAGTGATCAGCGTTCCGTCAGAACGCCGTCCTTCTCGTCGTACAGCACGCCGGTCTGCGGGCACTCCCACACGCCCTGCTCGCCCTCGCGCTCCACCAGCCGCACACCGGCCCGGCCGACCCAGCCGATCCGCCGCGCGGGCACACCGACGACCAGCGCGAAGTCCGGCACGTCCTTCGTCACGACGGCACCGGCGGCGACCATCGCCCAGCGGCCCACCCGGACCGGGGCGACACACACCGACCGGGCGCCCAGCGAGGCGCCCTCGGCGACCTTCACGCCGACGGCCTCCCAGTCGCCACCGCGCTTCTGCTTGCCCTCGGGGTCCACCGAGCGCGGGTTGTGGTCGTTGGTGAGCACCACGGCGGGACCGACGAACACGCCGTCCGCCAGCTCGGCCGGCTCGTACACCAGGGCGTAGTTCTGCAGCTTGACGTTGTTGCCGATCTGCACGCCGGTACCCACATAGGCACCGCGGCCGACGACGCAGCCCTCACCGAGACGGGCGTTCTCGCGGATCTGCGCGAGCTCCCAGACGCTGCTCCCCGCCCCGATCTCGGCGGTCTCGTCGACCTGGGCGGTGGGCTGGACCCTGTAGTTCACTCTGCTGTCTCTTTCCGGCGACGGCGGAACCTTGGCTTCGCGGGTGAGCATACGCGGCGCCCGGAACGCAATGGTCCGGGAGGTGCCGCGTTCGGCCACGCCGGGGCAACAGGGGATCACGGACACGTGGGCGCCCCGACCCCTGGCCCCGGTTTGACCCCTCAAACCTGGCCCCGTAACCTTGACCCTCGGCGTGTTTCCATGCGCGCCAGCTCCTGAGCACCTTCCTTCCGCGTCCGGCGCTCGCGCCCGGCGGGAGAGGCCGCTCGTCCACTCCGGATCGTCGCGGGCCCCGGCCCGTGTGGGCGGCTGGCATCAGGGGTTCCGTTCCGAGCGAGAGTGAGATCCGCGTGTACGCCATCGTGCGCAGCGGTGGTCGCCAGCACAAGGTTGCTGTCGGCGACATCGTTGAGGTTGACAAGATTTCCACTGCCAAGGTTGGCGACACGGTCGAGCTCTCGACCCTGCTCGTTGTCGACGGCGACGCCGTGACCAGCGACCCGTGGGTGCTGGCCGGCATCAAGGTGACCGCCGAGGTCGTGGACCACCACAAGGGCGCGAAGATCGACATCCTTCGCTACAAGAACAAGACCGGCTACCGCCGCCGCCAGGGTCACCGTCAGCAGTACACGGCGATCAAGGTCACCGGTATCCCCACGGCTGCGAAGTAAGGGACTGAGGAGAGATGGCACACAAGAAGGGCGCATCGTCCACCCGGAACGGTCGCGACTCCAACGCTCAGCGGCTCGGCGTGAAGCGCTTCGGCGGTCAGGTCGTCAACGCCGGTGAGATCCTGGTCCGTCAGCGTGGCACCCACTTCCACCCGGGTGCGGGCGTCGGTCGCGGTGGCGACGACACCCTGTTCGCGCTGGAGGCCGGTGCGGTGCAGTTCGGCACCCACCGTGGCCGCAAGGTCGTGAACATCGTTCCGGTCGCCTGATCCAGGCACCCGTAGAACGAAGCTTCGCGGAGGCGGACCTCACTTCCCGTACGGGAAGCGGGTCCGCCTTTCGCGTGTTACGCAGTAGACATTTCCGTACGTACTGATCTGGAGGCACATCCATGACCACCTTCGTGGACCGCGTCGAGCTGCATGTCGCCGCGGGTAACGGAGGCCACGGCTGCGCCTCCGTGCACCGGGAGAAGTTCAAGCCGCTCGGCGGCCCCGACGGCGGCAACGGCGGACGCGGCGGTGACGTCATCCTCACCGTCGACCAGTCCGTCACCACGCTGCTCGACTACCACCACTCGCCCCACCGCAAGGCCACCAACGGCAAGCCCGGCGAGGGCGGCAACCGCTCCGGCAAGGACGGCCAGGACCTCGTCCTGCCGGTCCCCGACGGCACCGTCGTCCTCGACAAGAACGGCAACGTCCTCGCCGACCTCGTCGGCCAGGGCACCACCTACATCGCCGCCGAAGGCGGCCGCGGCGGACTCGGCAACGCAGCCCTCGCCTCCGCCCGCCGCAAGGCGCCCGGCTTCGCCCTCCTCGGCGAGCCCGGCCGGGCCGGCGACATCGTGCTGGAGCTCAAGACCGTCGCCGACGTCGCGCTCGTCGGCTACCCCAGCGCCGGCAAGTCCTCCCTGATCTCGGTGCTCTCCGCCGCGAGGCCGAAGATCGCGGACTACCCCTTCACCACGCTTGTCCCGAACCTCGGAGTGGTGACCGCCGGATCCACCGTCTACACCATCGCCGACGTCCCCGGGCTCATCCCCGGCGCCAGCCAGGGCAAGGGCCTCGGTCTCGAGTTCCTCCGGCACGTCGAGCGCTGCTCCGTGCTCGTCCACGTCCTGGACACGGCGACCCTGGAGTCGCACCGCGACCCGGTCAGCGACCTGGACGTCATCGAGGAGGAGCTGAAGCAGTACGGCGGCCTCGACGACCGTCCGCGCATCGTCGTCCTCAACAAGGTCGACATCCCCGACGGCAAGGACCTCGCCGACATGATCCGCGCGGACCTGGAGGAGCGCGGCTACCACGTCTTCGAGGTGTCGGCGGTGGCGCGTACGGGCCTGAAGGAGCTGTCCTTCGCCCTCGCCGACATCGTCGCCAAGGCGCGCGCCGCGAAGCCGAAGGAGGAGGCGACCCGTATCGTCATCCGTCCGAAGGCCGTGGACGACGCCGGCTTCACCGTGACGCAGGAGGAGGACGGCCTCTTCCGCGTGCGCGGCGAGAAGCCGGAGCGCTGGGTCCGCCAGACCGACTTCAACAACGACGAGGCCGTCGGCTACCTCGCCGACCGTCTGAACCGCCTCGGCGTCGAGGAAGAGCTGATGAAGGCCGGTGCCCGCGCGGGCGACGGCGTCGCCATCGGTTCCGAGGAGGACGCGGTCGTCTTCGACTGGGAGCCCACCTTGATGGCCGGCGCCGAGATGCTCGGCCGCCGCGGCGAGGATCACCGCTTCGAGGCCCCGCGGCCCGCGGCCCAGCGCCGCAAGGACCGCCAGGCGGAGCGCGACGACGCCGAGCGCGAGTACGACGAGTTCGACCCCTTCTAGGAGGCGTCGGCGGGCCGCCGACCGTTCGGGAACGGTCGGCGGGCCGCCGACCGTTCGGGAACGCCATGGAGGACCGCCGCTTCGCGGGAAGCGGCGGCCTTCTGGTCTGTCCCTCCCCTCAGGCGTCCCTCTCCCATACCGCGGGCGCCTCTGTGCGCCGCGTGCTCCCCGGCGTACGGTCCGAGGGCGCGAGCTGCCGAGGGAGAGCACGGCTCCGCACCGTTGCCGCACGCATCGCCGTGCGCGGCGGCACCGTATGCGCAGCCGTACGCACGGGCCCGAAGACCCCGCCCGGCGGCGCCGGTTCCACCGGTCCGAGTCCAGCGGATGAAACCCCCGCGCAGCCGCCGCGCCCTCTGTCATAGATTCGGCTCTGTGACAGAGGCAAGGCAGCAGCACGTGACAGAAGCCCGCCGGATCGTGGTGAAGGTCGGATCGTCGTCCCTCACCACCGCGAGCGGCGGCCTCGACGCCGACCGTGTCGACGCACTCGTCGACGTCCTGGCCAAGGTCCGCAGCGGCGGCGAGAAGGAGATCGTGCTGGTGTCCTCCGGCGCCATCGCCGCAGGACTCGCCCCCCTCGGGCTCCGCCGCCGCCCCAAGGACCTCGCCCGCCAGCAGGCCGCCGCCAGCGTCGGCCAGGGCCTGCTCGTCGCCCGTTACACCGCTTCCTTCGCCCGCTACGGCGTCCGCGTCGGGCAGGTCCTCCTCACCACCGACGACACCAGCCGGCGCGCCCACTACCGCAACGCCTACCGGACCCTCGACCAGCTCCTCGCCATGGGCGCGGTCCCCGTCGTCAACGAGAACGACACCGTCGCCACCGACGAGATCCGCTTCGGCGACAACGACCGCCTCGCCGCGCTCGTCGCCCACCTCGTCCGCGCCGACCTCCTCGTCCTCCTCTCCGACGTCGACGGCCTCTACGACGGCGATCCCAGCACCCCCGGCACCTCCCGCATCGGCGAGGTCCGCGGCCCCGACGACATCGCCCACGTCCAGATCGGCAGCGCCGGAAAGGCAGGCGTAGGCACCGGCGGGATGGTCACCAAGGTCGAAGCCGCCCGGATCGCCGCAGCGGCCGGCATCCCCGTCGTCCTCACCTCGGCCGTCCGGGCCGCGGACGCCCTCGCCGGCCGTACCACCGGCACCTTCTTCCACCAGACGGGCCGCCGCTCCGCGGACCGTCTCCTCTGGCTCCAGCACGCCTCCACCCCGCAGGGCTCCCTCACCCTGGACGACGGGGCGGTCCAGGCCGTCGTCCGGCGACGCACGTCGCTCCTCCCCGCCGGCATCGCGGCCGTCGAAGGCGAGTTCAGTGCCGGAGACCCGGTGGAACTCCGCGACACCGCCGGAAACGCCGTGGCCCGAGGACTCGTCAATTTCGACGCCAAGGAGATCCCCCGGCTGATCGGTCGTTCCACCCGCGAACTCGCCAAGGAACTCGGTCCGTCCTACGAACGCGAGGTCGTACACGCGGACGATCTGGTCGTCCTTCACCCCTGAAACGGCTGAAAGTCCGGACCCGTAGTTGCGGACCTTTCGCAAAACCGCCCCGCGCCCGGCTGCGGGCTGCTCAACTTTGTGGCGGGCATACAGCACCAGAACGCAACGCATCACAGGAGGCCGCCGGTGAGACGAGCGCGCCCCGGGGCGCCGTCCCGAGGGACTGGGGAGCGGACCCTGACCAGTGTCGGAGCGGGGGTCGAGCACGACGGAGCAAGCGAGCACGACGGAGCCGAGCAGGCCGGGCCCGAGGAACTGCCCAGGCTCTGGCACATCACGCTCAGCGTCTCGGGCGCCGAAGCCCCGCTGAAAGAGGTCAGACGCGGCCTGGAACAGCTGGCCCACGACCACCCGTTCCTGCTGACCAGCCGGTACGCCAACGACCACGCCGAGATCCGCTACTGGGAAGAGGCGCGCGACCTGCACGACGCGGCTGCCGTGGCGCTGCGCCTGTGGGGCGAGCACCGTTCCACCGCCAAGCTTCCGCCGTGGGAGATCGTCGGCCTGGAGGTCATCGACCGCGCGACCTACCACCAGCGCCTCGCCGAGGGGTACGGGCCGCTGCCGGCCGCGCCCGTGGGGGTGCACCCCTACTAGCGTCGCCGGGCCGAGGCCGGGCAGCGGCCGAGCTGCGCGACAGGGCCGACCGGGTCACCGGGCCTCGCAGCGGCCGCCGGTCCCTGGTCCCCGGTCCGCGACGGGCGTCGGGCGGTCCGGCAAGGCCTTGCCAGGCGCTTGCCCAGCGAGACCGGTCGGCCCCGGTGCTCCGGTCCGCCGGGAGCCCCGGAGCCTGCCGGGACCGGAGGCCGGCAGCGGCGAGGCGTAACCGTCCCGGGCGGGGCGCGGGCTCTCGCGCTCCCTGAGCGGGAGCCACCTCGCCCGGTGCGGGAGCCCACGCGGGACCGCGGAACCCTCGGATGTCTCGGAGACCGGAACCATTCGTGGTACCCCCAGGGGGAGGGTTTAGTCTGCGGGCATGACCTCGCTCTCCTCGCCCGAATCCCTGTCCCCGGTCCTCCAGGCCGCGCACCGTGCCCGCACCGCGGCCGCCGAGCTCGCGCCGCTGCCGCGGGCCGTGAAGGACGACGCGCTGCACGCGATCGCGGACGCGCTGGAGGTACGGACGCCGGAGATCGTCGAGGCCAACGCCGTCGACATCGCCAAGGCCCGTGAAGCCGGCACCAGCGAGGCCATCATCGACAGGCTCACCCTCACCCCGGAGCGGGTGCGTGCCATCGCCGCCGACGTGCGCCATGTGGCCGCGCTGCCCGACCCGGTCGGCGAGGTCGTACGCGGCTCGACCCTGCCCAACGGCATCGATCTGCGGCAGGTCCGCGTTCCCCTCGGCGTCGTCGGCATCATCTACGAGGCCCGGCCCAACGTCACCGTCGACGCGGCCGCCCTCTGCCTGAAGTCCGGCAACGCCGTCCTGCTGCGTGGTTCCTCCTCCGCCTACGCCTCCAACACGGCGCTGGTCGGCGTCCTGCGCGACGCCGTCGCGGGCGCCGGGCTGCCCGCCGACAGCATTCAGCTGGTGCCTGGCGAGAGCCGTGACTCCGTGCAGGAGCTCATGCGGGCCCGCGGTCTCGTCGACGTACTCATCCCGCGCGGCGGCGCCTCCCTGATCCGCACCGTCGTCGAGCAGTCCACCGTTCCCGTGATCGAGACCGGCACCGGGAACTGCCACGTCTACGTGGACGCCCAGGCCGACCTCGACATGGCCGTGGACATCCTGATCAACTCCAAGGCCCAGCGGGTGAGTGTCTGCAACGCCGCCGAGACGCTCCTCGTCCACCGCGACATCGCCGACGCCTTCCTGCCGCGCGCCCTGGACGCGCTCGCCGAGGCCGGCGTGACCGTGCACGGCGACGAGCGGGTCCTCACCCTGGCGGAGGGCACCAAGGCCACCGCCGTCCCGGCCGGCGACGAGGACTGGGAGGCGGAGTACCTCTCCTACGACATCGCCGCAGCCGTGGTCGACACCCTGGACGCCGCCGTCGCGCACATCCGGCAGTGGTCATCCGGCCACACCGAGGCGATCGTCACGACCTCCCAGGCCGCGGCCCGCCGCTTCACCCAGTTGGTCGACTCCACCACCGTCGCGGTGAACGCGTCCACGCGTTTCACGGACGGTGGTCAGTTCGGATTCGGCGCCGAGATCGGCATCTCCACGCAGAAGCTGCACGCCCGCGGTCCGATGGGTCTGCCCGAGTTGACCTCGACCAAGTACATCGTCACCGGAGACGGTCACACCCGGTGACGGGAGAGTGCGGTCAGTTCGCCGCACTCCCTGCCCAGAAGCCCCTCACAGGGCTACGCTGAACGCGTGCCGGACGACGTGGGGGGCAGGCCGTTTCAGGACGGCTGGGAGCCCGACGACGACCGCGGAGGCGCTGACCAGGACTTCGCCTCCGTGGTGTTCGACGAGGACTTCGTGAGGGCCGCCGAGATCCATGAGCCGAGCGCGGCCGAAAGGCTGCTGCTCGCGGCCCAGTCGCGCGCCGAGGCCGAGGCTTCCAGGGCCCGCACCGCCGGGCCGGTGGGGGACGACGACCCTTACGAGGACGGCCCCGATACGTACGGCCCCCACTGGCACGAACAGCGCCCCTATGACGATGCCTGCGACCCGTCCGGGGCCGGGCCGGCCGGTGTCCGCCCCTACGGGCGGTACGGCGGCGTGCTCCGCCCCTACCGCGGCCGTGCCCGCTGGCACCGCCACGTCGCGTGGGTCCTGGCGCTCGTGATGGGCATGGGAATGGTCGCTCTCGCCTTCGCCGCGGTGTACCGCGGTGCCTCGCACAACCAGGAGGACCAGGCCCCGGTTCCCGCGACGACGGGTGTGGACAGCGCGCCGGAGAGCGGGACGGCGTCCGTCCCGGGCGCCTCCCTGCCCCCGCGCCCCGTCCCCGCGGTACCTCGTACCCCCTGATGCCCTGATGCGGATACGCCAGTCCGGGCCGGACCACGATTCCGGGTTCCCTCGCGATCCGGGCAGAACCACACCGGGTGAACCGCGAACCACCCCTGGGTGAGCCGCTCCGGCCGCACACGCCCTGAGCAGGCAGGCGGCACCTGCCGGACGGGCCGGTGAGAACTCGTCAGAACTTGTCATGCACTGCCGCGTTTACCCCTGCCCGTCCCGACCTACCCTGAAGATATGGCCAGGCGTGGAGAGCCACCTGAGGGGACACCCGAGGGTCTCCCCGGCAGTGGTGACGACGAGTACCGCTCCGTCGTCTTCGACGAGTCGTTCGTTCGTGCTGCCCGTCTCCAGGAGTTCTCGGCACGGGAACGGATGGGCGAGCACGCCCAGGCCGTCCGCAGCCGCCCCGTCTGGTACCGCCGCGGCTCCGGCACCCAGGCCCTCCTCCTGGTCCTGCTGATAGCCCTGGCCTTCGGAACCGCCATCTACATGGGCGTACGCCACCCCTACCAGCCGCCGCCCGCACTCCGTGCCGAACCGCTCAGGGCGACCGTCATACCCCTGGCGCCCCACGGAGCGGTGCCGGGCGGCGTCCCCGAGAGACTGTTCGAGAAGGGCCCCGCGGCGGAGTACCGCAACGGTGCCGCCGGGATCACGATGCCGCCGGCCCTGCGCACCGCACACTTCACCGAGAGCCAGGTCGTCACCGCCCTCGCCATCGCCAAGGACTACCTCGTCGAATCCTCCCTCGATCCCGATGTGCTGACCGGCGGCGAGGTGCGTTCCGTCCGCGTGCTCGTCGACCCGGACCAGCTGGAGCAGTTCGACCGCAGCATCCACTCGCCCTCCGACGACGGGGTCCATGCGGCCACCGGCTGGCTGGTCCGCCTCGACCCCGCGACCGCGTCCCTCGCCGACCCCGAGGTCAGGGTCCAGGGCGAGCTGCACGTCGCCGAGGCCCCCGGAGGAGGCGCTCTCGACGTCACCTCCGACCACACCTTCGCGTACGCGGTCCATCCCGTCGGCACGGTGCCCACGGCGAAGGACGGCGCGTCGCTGTTCACGGTCCGCCGTGAGATGACGTTCCGCATCGACCGCGACGACCTGCGCCGCCACCAGACGGAGATCAGGGTCAGCCGCATACAGGCCGGCCCGCTGTCCTGCGGCTCGGACACCACGAGCGGGTTCCGCCCGCTGCTCGCCGGCCAGAAGGCCACGGGAGCCGGCCCGGCCGACACCGACCCGTACGCCACCGGCCCGGCCAACCCCGCGCTCTGCGGCACCCTCGACCCCACCGCGCAGCCCTCGTCCTAGGGGTGTCCGGTAGCCCTGGGGCATGTCCGGTGACCCTCGCGTGAGGTGCAGAACCCTCGCCCGGCTGCCCGGAGCGCCATCGGAGTGCTCGCCCGGACTGTCACGGGACCGTTCGCACCCTGTCGTGGAACCCGGAGGCCCGCAGGGGCGGGACCGGGCCGTGGACGGCCCGTCCACCACTCCGTGACGGCCGGACGGCGCGGATCACCCCCTGGGGAGATCCGAACCGCGCCCACGGGGCGGGCACAACCTCGTGCGGGCCACGGAGACGGGCGCCGGAGAGGCCGGAGCCCGAGACCGCGGGGAGGGGAGGGGGCGGAGAGACCCGGCCGGAGAGGCCGGACCGGTGAGACCGCAGACGCCGGGCGGGGCGGACCGTCCCGCCCGCCGGCCCGCGTCCGGTGCAGTCGGCGCGGCGTCCTCCGTGGCTCAGCCCTCCGAAGGGGCCTCCTTGCCGTTGGCGCTCGACGAGGAGGACCCTCCGGCCGCCGCACCCGTGAACTTGTCGCGCAGTCGGCCGCCGAGGTCTCCCGCACCTCCGGCTATGTCGCCCACCAGCTTCATCAGGGGATCCTTGCTGGTGCGTACCGAGTCGGCGTAGTGCGCCGCGGACTCGCGGAAGGAGTCCTTGACGGAGGCGTCCTTGTCACCGTCCCGGTGCGGGTAGTGCCCGTCCATGATCCGCTGGTGGTCGCGGCTCTCCGCCCACTTCTTGAGCTCGGCGGCACGGACCGTGGTGAACGGGTGTGAGCGCGGCAGCACGTTGAGGATCTTGAGGACCGAGTCGCGCAGGTCGCCGCTCGACTCGTACTCCTCCGCCTGCTCCAGGAACGCGTCCACGTTCATCTCGTGCAGGTGGTTGCCGCCGGCGATCTTCATCAGGCCGCGCATCGAGGCCTGGATGTCCTGGCCGACCAGCAGTCCGGCACGGTCGGCGGACAGCTCGGACTTCCGGAACCACTCGCGCAGGGCCGTCACGATCGCCATGATCGCCACATTGCCGAGCGGTATCCAGGAGATCTTGACCGCCAGGCTGGTCAGGAACAGCAGGATGGTCCGGTAGACGGCGTGCCCGGAGAGGGCGTGCCCCACTTCGTGGCCGATGACCGCCCGCATCTCCTCCTCGTCGAGCAGCTCGACCAGGCCCGTGGTCACCACGATGATCGGCTCGTCGAGGCCGATGCACATGGCGTTCGGCTTGGGGTCCTGCACCACGTACATCGGCGGGACCTTCTCGAGGTCCAGGATGTAGCAGGCGTCCCTCAGCATGGCGTGGAGGTGCGTGAACTGGGCGTCGCCGACCCGCACGGAGTCGGACAGGAACATCAGCCGCAGACTGCGCTCGGGCAGCAGCCCGCTGAGCGCCTTGAAGACCGTGTCGAAGCCGGTCAGGCGGCGCAGCGCGACCAGCGCCGAACGGTCCGCCGGGTGCTCGTACGCCCGGGACGAGATTCCCGGGAATCGCTTGCGCTGCCTGCTCGGCACGTTCTCGTTGGTACCGCCGGTCATCGGTTTCCCCCTCTTTCCTCACGAGTCCTGCTCGTCCCCCTGGCAGACCCCCACCTTAGGCGCTGGACTCGACGAGCCCCCCGACCCTGTGGACAACATCCTGTGGACAACCCGGGGACGTGCTCCGTCGCGCGTCGAATCGGCGACGGTGATCCCACAACGACTGAGTCGGCGTGAGCGTGCCCGGGGCCGCCGCATACGATGTGCGCGAAGTCTCCGCTCCGACTCCCGAATAGGTCCTGCCGAAGATGAGCATCCACAGCACCGCAGCCGCTCTCGTCACTCTCGCGTCCGAGGGCACGGAGCACGGCGGCAACCACGACAGCCTCAACCCGTACCTGACCGGTGGCGGTGCGCTCTTCGCGCTGCTCCTGCTGCTGTGGATCACCACCCGCTTCAACCGCGACCGCTGAGCCGGGGCCGCTCCACCGGGCCAGTAGGCTCTGCACGCATGGGAGAGCAGGAAGTGCCTACCGGTCCGGTCAAGCGCCGACTCGGCGTCATGGGCGGGACATTCGACCCGATCCACCACGGGCACCTCGTGGCCGCGAGCGAGGTCGCCTCGCAGTTCCATCTGGACGAGGTCGTCTTCGTGCCGACGGGCCAGCCCTGGCAGAAGGGCCACAAGCACGTCTCGCCGGCCGAGGACCGCTATCTTATGACGGTCATCGCCACTGCCTCCAACCCGCAGTTCTCGGTGAGCCGGATCGACATCGACCGCGGCGGTGCGACGTACACCATCGACACCCTGCGCGATCTGCGTTCCCTCAACCCCGACGCGGACCTCTTCTTCATCACCGGCGCCGACGCCCTCGGGCAGATCCTGACGTGGCGCGACGCCGACGAGCTGTTCTCACTCGCGCACTTCATCGGCGTCACCCGGCCGGGCCACATACTGTCCGACGACGGACTGCCCGAGGGTGGCGTCTCCCTGGTCGAGGTGCCCGCCCTGGCCATCTCCTCCACGGACTGCCGCCAGAGGGTCGCCCGCGGCGAGCCCGTCTGGTACCTCGTTCCTGACGGCGTGGTCCGCTACATCGACAAGCGCCGGCTGTACCGCGGCGAGTGAGCCACGGAGAGGGGCCCCGGTGAACGATCAGTACGACCCTTACTTCCAGCCGCAGGTCATCGGTTACGACGAGTACGGCCGGCCGGTGTACCAGCAGCAGCCCGAGGCTCCCGACGACCCGTACGGCAGGGCGCAGCCGCCGGCTCAGCCCCAGCAGCCCCCGGCGCAGGGTTATGGCTACGACCCGTACGGCGCGACACACGTCTCCTACGACCCTTACGCCCAGCCGCAGCAGTACCAGCAGCCGCACCCGACGCATGCGCACCCCGCGCAGCCCGGGCATGGCTACGGCCACGACGGCGCCGGATCCGGATACGGAGGCACGCACGAGGCCGGATACGGCTCCGGATACGGGTATGACACAGGCCCGCAGCCCGCTGCCTCGGACACCACCCGGCAGTGGATCCCCCAGCAGGCCCAGACCTCCGGCCCCGGCGCCCCCGGCCGACGGATGGCGGACCCCGCCGAGCCCGAACCGGTACTTCCCGGGCAACGCCGTGGCGAACCCGATCACCCGGCCGGGGCGGACCACCCGGTGACGGGGTCCGGCGTGCGGGACGAGGCCCAGTACCACACCGGGCAGTTCTCCTTCGTCGAGGACCCGGACGAGGAGTCCGGGGACGTCATCGACTGGCTGAAGTTCACCGAGAGCCGCTCGGAACGGCGCGAGGAGGCCAAGCGCCGCGGCCGCAACCGTCTTGTCGCCCTCGTCGTCGTCCTGGCGCTGGCCGTGGTCGGCGGCGTCGGCTATCTGTGGTCCGCCGGAGTGCTGCCGGGAACGTCCGGCACGGAGACCGCCCGGACGGCTGCCGCGGGCCCGCAGAAGCGGGCCGTGATCGTGGTCCACCTCCACAACACCAGGCAGGGCGGCACGTCGACCGCCCTCTTCGTGGACAACGAGACCACCAAGCACGGCACGACGGTCCTGCTGCCGAACGCACTGTCCGTCTCCAACGACGACGGGACGACCACCACGCTCGCCAAGTCCGTCGAGGACGACGGCTCGGCCGGGACCCGGGAGGCGCTGAGCACCCTGCTCGGCAGCGGGATCACCGGGACCTGGCGGCTGGACACCCCCTACCTGGAGAACCTCGTCGAGCTGGTCGGCAACATCGAGATCGACACCGACACCGACGTGCCCGGCACCAAGAAGGGCGAAGCACCTCTGGTCACCAAGGGCGAGGACCGGACCCTGGGCGGCAAGGCGGCCGTCGCGTACGCCACCCACCGCGGTCCCGGCGAGCCGGAGGCGACACAGCTCCAGAGGTTCGGGCAGGTCATGTACAGCATCCTGCGGAAGATGTCGGACGACCCCGAGGGCGCGACGACCACCGTGCAGACACTGGGCCAGATCCTCGACCCCTCGCTCCCCGAGCAGGATCTCGGCGCCTCCCTCGCCAAGCTCTCGCAGTACGCCAAGGGCGGCGACTACACCACCGCCCTGCTGCCCGTGGAGGGCGACGGCACGCTCAGCCAGAAGGCCACGGACAGCGTGGTCAAGGACATCCTGGGCGGCACGATCAGCGCCCCCGAGCAGGGTTCCGCGGTCCGCGTGGTCGTCCGCAACGCCAGCGGCGACCAGGACGCCACCGAGGCGGCCAGGATCGCCCTGGTCAACGGCGGCTACACGTTCGTCGACTCCGGGAAGGCGGCCCCCGCCGCGCTCTCGCAGGTGGTCTACGGCGACGCCGCCCGGAAGCCCAGGGCGGTGGAGGTCGCCAAGACCCTCGGACTGCCCGCCACCGCGGTGAAGCAGGGCAAGGCCGCTGCGAACGCCGAAGTGTCCGTCGTGCTCGGCAGGGACTACGACGCCGAGTAGTGACGGCTGCCGCGCGAGTGCCCCGGTGCCGCGCGGCGGGCGACGCCGACGGCTCCGGGACGTTAATGCCGTGGGGGCCGTCGGCGGTCCGTGAGACCCTTGAAGGGTCCCGACCGCCGACGAAAGCCTCAGTAGTGACCGCCACGGACCGTTCCATCGAGCTCGTCAACACCGCCGCCCAGGCCGCGGCCGACCGGCTCGCGCACGACATCATCGCCTACGACGTCAGCGACGTACTGTCGATCACCGACGCCTTCCTTCTCGCCTCCGCTCCCAGCGACCGCCAGGTCAAGTCGATCGTCGACGAGATCGAGGAGCGCCTCCTGAAGGAGCTCGGCGCCAAGCCGGTGCGTCGCGAGGGCGACCGGGAGGCCCGCTGGGTCCTGCTGGACTACATCGACATCGTCGTGCACGTCCAGCACAGCGAGGAGCGCGTCTTCTACGCGCTGGAGCGCCTGTGGAAGGACTGCCCCGAGCTTCCCCTCCCCGAGGACGCGGTCAGGACCCGCGGCAAGGCGGAGGAGCACGCCCGCCTCACCGGTGCGGACGGTGATCCGAACTGAGCGGCAGCAACGGCGGCCGGGGCCGCCGCATCGTCCTGTGGCGGCACGGCCAGACCGCCTGGAACCTGGAGCGCAGGTTCCAGGGGTCCACGGACATCGCCCTCACCGAGACCGGCCGCGCCCAGGCGCGCCGTGCCGCCAGGCTGCTCGCCGCACTGAAGCCGGACGCGATCGTCTCGTCCGATCTCCAGCGGGCGGCCGCGACCGCGGACGAGCTGAGCACCGTGACCGGTCTCGACGTCTCCCGGGACGCCGCACTGCGCGAGACCTACGCAGGGGTCTGGCAGGGCCTCACCCACGATGAGATCGTCGCGCAGTACGGCGAGGAGTACGCGGCGTGGAAGCGCGGCGAGCCCGTGCGGCGCGGCGGCGGCGAGCTGGAGACCGAGGTCGCCGACCGGGCGGCTCCGGTCGTCCTCCGTCACGCCGACAAGCTCGGCGACGGCGGCACCCTCGTCGTCGTGAGCCACGGCGGCACGATCCGCACCACCATCGGCCGGCTGCTCGGCTTCGAGCCGCGCCACTGGGAAGGCCTGGGCGGTCTGTCCAACTGCTGCTGGTCCGTCCTCGGCGAGGGCGCCCGCGGCTGGCGGCTGCTCGAGCACAACGCCGGCACGCTTCCGGAGCCCGTCCTCGGAGACGACGACTGACCACCCGGGCGGCCGCCGGATGGGCCACCGGTCGAGCGGATTTCGCTTTCTGCTGGTCACTGGGTTAGAGTTCTACTCGTTCAAGGCGCCCACGGCGTAGAGAACTGCGGGGCTATAGCTCAGTTGGTAGAGCGCTTGCATGGCATGCAAGAGGTCAGGAGTTCAATTCTCCTTAGCTCCACAGCCAGGATCCCGTCCCCCTGCAGGGGGACGGGATTCTTCGTTCATCCGGTGTTCCGGGGTCGGCGGCCACGACGGCCCGCCGTTCCGGGCGAGTTCGGGCGGACGGTCGACTCTTCGGTCGCACTTGCACCCAGACTCCACTGACGCCTTGCGCGTTCATGGCAGAATCGCAGGGCCGGGGGGAGGACCGAACGGGAGGGAGCGCGATGTCGGCGAGCCGCGATGAGGTCCCCGATCTGCCCGGCACCACGGACACGTCAACGGGTCTGAGTTGTCCGTCATGCGGATCCCTCCATGTCGCCCAGGTCCTGGGGGACAACGGCGGGATCTCCTATGTCTGTACGGCCTGCGGCCACATCTGGAGCTGATCGATGGGTGCTCACAGGCGGAAGTGCGACTGGTGCGGAAGCGGCACGCCCATCGTCCGGGACATGGATCCGGTCAATCCGGACTACCAGTACTGGTGTGAGGAGTGCGCACGCGCGCTGATCATAAAAGGCGACCCCATCGAGACCTACCGGGAGCTCGAAGGGGAGCCGATCTACGGTCGGCTGCTCGACGAGCACTGCACGCTGAAGAGGTTCTACTCGTTCGCCACGGCGTGAACGTCCGTCGGAATCACGGGGGCATCTCCAGGGGGCGGCGTCCGTCGCGAGCGCAATGTCCTGACCGCAAGGGTCCGCCCCGACGTCTGACCGACCGCCTGCGCCTGAGCGCAAGGGCCCGTCCTGACTGTGAGTACCGGGGCCTGACCGTGAGTGCCGTCGTCCGGCGGTCGTAGCAGTCGGCGGCAGCGTGTCGCGGCATCCTGGGACACAACGAGACCATGACGAAACAGGGCGAATCGGGACAAGCTCGCAATCGATTTGGTGAAGCGCCGGGGAACCCCGTAATGTTGTCGACGTCGCCGGGGGAAACCCGAGGAAACGGCGGACAGCAAGGGGCTATAGCTCAGTTGGTAGAGCGCTTGCATGGCATGCAAGAGGTCAGGAGTTCAATTCTCCTTAGCTCCACAGAACGCAGGAAGCGGGCCATCCGGATCGGATGCCCCGCTTCTTCGTCTGTCAACCCCGGCCGCTGCCCAGGGCCTTGCGGTTGGCGGGCGGCAGCGAGGGACGCTGTGCCGGCGCGGCTTCGAGGCGCAGGGCCAGTTCCGGGCAGCGCCGCACCGCGCGCTGGGCGTTAGCCTCCAGGTGCTGGGGCACCAGCGCCTCCGCGGGGGACGGGTAGCCGTCGGGGCGCATCCGGAACAGCTCGGGAAGGATGTCGGCGCACAGGCCGTGGCCGCGGCACAGGGTCCAGTCGATCGCGGCCTTCTGGCCGCTGGGCACGCCCTCCTCCTCGTATCCGGGGCCGGGGAGCGGCAGGACGCCCTTCGTGTCGCGTCCGCAGCCACCGCTCAGCACATGGGCTGCCAGGTCGTCCGTGAAGGCCGACAGGGTCGACTGGAAGAAGCGGGCGGAGCCGTCCGGGTGCTTGCAGGCGCCACGGCCCTTTACCGCCTGCGTCACCTCGCGCAGAGCCTCCAGGGAGGAGGGACCGCCGCCGTTCAGGACGTCCGCCAGCCCGCTGGCCGCGGCGGGAAGGCCGATCTTGCAGGGGCCGCACTGGCCCGCCGTCTCGGCGGCCAGCCAGTTCGCCACGCGCAGGGACTCGCCCAGCGGGCAGGTCTCGGGTCCGATCGGGAGGATCGCGCCAGCCCCGAGGGCGCCGCCCAGCGAGGAGAACGACGCCTTGGAGATCACCGCTTCGTTGACGGAATCCGCGTCCATCCAGTTGCCGTGGTAGCCACCGGTCAGCACCCCCTGCGGCACCGGCGGGGCGCCGGCCATCTGCAGCACGAAGCGCAGTGGCACGCCCGTCGGTACCTCCACGACCATCGGGCGTGCCACGTCGCCCGAGATCGTGAGCATGACGGTGCCGGGTTCGGTGTGGAGCCCGGTGCTGCCGTAACGGCGGGCACCGACGCGAGCACCCACGGCGAGCTGCGCGAACGTTTCGGCGTTCGACAGCAGCGTCGGCGCGCCGCCCACGCCGGAATCGGAGGCGCGTTCACGGCGGCCCGGCGGGACGGCCGGGCCTCCGCTGGCGGCCCGGATGACCGAGGAGGCCTCACCGGACACCATGCGCTCCGGTGTGCGCACCACGCGGGCGTGCAGGGCCGAGCCGCGCCGCGGGGGCTTGTCGGGGATCCCGCGTTCGGCGAGCGCCGCCCTGATCGACGCCTCGGTCGAGTCACGGGTCACCGCGATGATCAGTGTGCGGGCGCCCAGGGCCTCGGCGGCCAGCAGGGCGCCGTCGAGTATGAGGTGCGGTGCGCGGTTGAGCATCACCGTGTCCTTGCGGCACGGGGGCTCGCCCTCACTGCCGTTCACCACGACGACGGGCCGTACGCCCCGCCGGATGGCGGACTTGGCGACCGCCCGCAGCTTCTTGGCGAAGGGGAAGCCGGCACCACCGCGCCCGGTCAGGGACATCTCCTCGGCGAGCTTGGCGAGGGACTCGCCGTTCAGCGGTTCGAGGGGACCGTGGACCTTCAGGTGCATGGCGAGGTCGAGGCGCTCGACCAGGTCGAAGCCGGCCGTCAGCTGGGGGAGGCCGACGACACGGACTTCGGGGACATCGGGGAGGGGGGTGTTCACGGTCGTTCTCCTGCAGGTGCGTTCCAGGGTTCCCCGGCGGGGGGCTGGTAGAGCTGGCCGGGGGAGGAGTCGGGCTCGTAGCCGCCGTTCGAGAACCCGGTGGTGTCGTACGCACCGTTCGGGAAGCCCGTCGCGGTCGTGTCGTACGAGCCCGCCGGGTACCCGGTCGTGTCGTACGAGCCGGCCGGGAAGCCGGTGGTGTCGTACGAGCCCGTCGGGTACCCGGTCGTGTCGTACGTGCCTGTCGGGAAGCCGGTGGTGTCGTTGGAACCGGCCGGGAACCCGGTGCCGGTGTCGAAGGCGCCGGTGGGACCGCCGGCGGCGCTGTCGTACGACGGGTCGGCCGGGTAGGCGGAGGGGGCCGCCTCGGCGGGCGGCGGCGGGGACGGGGTGGGCCACTGGCCGGTGCCGGTACCCAGCGGGTCGTCGTTCACGACCGGCAGTTCCTCCGTCATGAGGACGCGCTCCGCGAGCGGGATGCCGGCGGAGGTGGAGGCCCGGGTGCCGCCGTACTCGGACGCGGAGGGATCGGCGGCCGGGGATCCCGGGAAGGTGTCCATCTGCACGGTCGGTTCGCCGGCCAGGGACACGGCGCGGTAAGCGGCCGCCATTCCGGCGCCGGCTCCGGACGCGAAGTCCGAGGATCCGCCCGGGAGCGACGCAGTCGCCGTCGAGGCGGTGATGCCCTGGGGGCGGTTCGCACCGAGGCTGGAGGCCCGTGCCGTGGTCGCGTCGTAGAGCGGCGGGGCCGGAGGGGTGAATCCGCGTCCGCGCGGTGCCTGCTCGGCCGTGACGCCCGGCAAGGGGCCGGTCCGGCGGGAATCCTCCGCTTCGGGCTGCTTGCCGGCGGCCGTGCCCGGGTCGGCAGCGCTCCGGCCGAGCAGCTCGGTGACGCGGTCGGCGAGGAGCCGCTTCCGGGCCTGCGGCAGCAGCCGCAGCGACAGGATGCCGATGACGCCGGCCAGCGACATGCAGTACATGGTGGTCACCCAGGCGGCCGCGGGGCGTCCGGCGAACAGACCGTGCACCAGGGCGAACATCCACGCCGGGTAGGCCAGCATGTGCAGTGCCCGCCAGCGGGCCGCGACCGTGCTCGGCGTGGCGAAGGAGCTGCGCAGGGCGCCCGTCGTGGCCGCAACGACCATGAGCAAGCCGGCCAGGGAGCCGAAGCCGATGAGGCCGGACGTGCCGCTCACCCCGAGGCCGAAGGGGATCAGGGCTCCGATCAGTGCCACGTGGTCGAGTGAGACCTTGACCGTGATGTGCAGCAACAGGAAGCCCAGCGAGGCTACGGCGGTCGCCCGGTGCACGGCCTGGGCGAGCAGCCGGTGGCGCGGCCTGAACAACAGCCGGTCGGTGGCCAGCAGGCCCCAGCCGACGGCCGAGGTCAGGGAAACCAACGACAGTACGCCGGCGCCGAAGTCGAGCAGGGCGCGGAACGAGTCGCCGCCGACGACGGCGATCACAGGGAGGATCACCAGTGCGGCAGCGGTCACTCCGCCCTGAACGGCCTTGGGGATCGGGCGGTTCAGAGCGGGTGAACTACGGATCTTGCGATTAGGGGTCATGGGGTCGACTCCGAATGGTTCGGCAAAGCGGTCCCGATCCGCATGCTAGGTCGACCCAACCGGTCGGTACGCCGTTTGGCTGTTTATCGCATGGACTTACGGGAAACTGACTTTGGGGTTGCCCTGGATAGGGGTGATACGCCGAGTAACCCGAGCGGTCCCGCGCAGCATGTGGCAGGGTTCGATCAGTCGCGTTCAGGTCGCCCCCTTGGTCCAGACCTGCAGCAAGGGTGGTGGGTGTCGCCGGACATGTCCGTCCTGCGGATGTTCAATGCGTCGCGATGGGGCGCTGCGGTACCCTGACGCCATGCGTGCCGTACGCCTTCTGCTTAGCGAGCCGCGCTGATCAGTCCCGACCGATGAGAGATCGCGTCGGAATCGGCGCGGCGTCCCCTCCTGTGTGAGGGGTCCTTTTGTTTGCGGGCACAGCTCGTTTCCGTAATTCGCCGGCAGAGACGATCGATGGAGCTTCAGAGGATCATGAGCGAAACGAATACCTCCCCCGCGGCCTCCGGCGCGGGAGGTGCCCCCGCCGAGGTGGCCGCGCCGCACCGCTACACGGCTGCGACGGCCGCCGAGATCGAGGGACGCTGGCAGGACTTCTGGGACGCCGAGGGCACGTACGCGGCACCGAACCCGGCCGGTGACCTGGCGGGCGACCCAGTGGCGGTCGCCCGCCCCAAGAAGTTCGTCATGGACATGTTCCCGTATCCGTCCGGTGCGGGCCTGCACGTGGGCCACCCCCTGGGCTACATCGCCACCGACGTGTACGCGCGCCACCAGCGGATGACCGGACACAACGTCCTGCACACGCTGGGATTCGACGCCTTCGGCCTGCCCGCCGAGCAGTACGCAGTGCAGACCGGTACGCACCCGCGGGTTTCGACCGAGGCCAACATGGAGAACATGAAGGCCCAGCTGCGCCGACTGGGTCTGGGCCACGACAAGCGCCGCTCGTTCGCCACCATCGACCCGGACTACTACAAGTGGACGCAGTGGATCTTCGTCCAGATCTTCAACTCCTGGTACGACGACGAGGCGAAGAAGGCTCGCCCGATCGCCGACCTGGTGGCGCAGTTCGAGAGCGGGGAGCGCGCGACGCCGGACGGGCGCCCCTGGGGTGACCTGAGCGCCGCCGAACGCGACGCCGTCCTGGGCGATTACCGCCTGGCGTACGCCTCCGACTCCCCCGTCAACTGGTGCCCCGGCCTGGGCACCGTGCTGGCCAACGAGGAAGTCACCGCCGACGGCCGTTCGGAGCGCGGCAACTTCCCTGTCTTCAAGGCCAAGCTGCGCCAGTGGAACATGCGCATCACCGCGTACGCCGACCGTCTGCTGGAGGACCTGGACGCCCTGGACTGGCCCGAGGCGATCAAGCTGCAGCAGCGCAACTGGATCGGCCGCAGCGAGGGCGCCCGCGTCAACTTCTCGGTCGACGGCCATGACGGCGCACGGATCACGGTGTTCACCACCCGCCCCGACACGCTGTTCGGCGCCACGTACATGGTCCTGGCCCCGGAGCACGGCCTGATCGACTCGATCCTGCCGGCCGAGTGGCCGCAGGGGATCGCACAGGACGTCAGGGAACGGTGGACCGCGGGCGCCGCCACCCCGGCCGAGGCCGTCGCCGAGTACCGCAAGCAGGCGCAGACCAAGAGCGACGTCGAGCGCCAGACCGAACACAAGGACAAGACCGGGGTCTTCACCGGCGCCTACGCCCTGAACCCGGTCACCGGCGCCCGGATCCCCGTCTTCGTCGCCGACTACGTCCTGATGGGCTACGGCACCGGCGCCATCATGGCCGTCCCGGGCCAGGACGAGCGCGACTGGGAGTTCGCCGAGGCCTTCGAACTGCCCATCATCCGCACCGTGCAGCCGCCGGAGGGCTGGGAGGGCGAGGCGTTCACCGGTCAGGGACCGGCGGTCAACTCGTCCAACGACGCTATCTCGCTGGACGGCCTGGGTGTCGCCGAGGCCAAGGCGAAGATCACCGAATGGCTGGTCTCCGAGGGCATCGGCGAGGCGACCGTCAACTTCCGCCTGCGCGACTGGCTGTTCAGCCGCCAGCGCTACTGGGGCGAGCCCTTCCCGATCGTCTACGACGAGGACGGTGTCGCCCACGCCCTGCCCGAGTCGATGCTGCCGCTGGAGCTGCCGGAGGTCGAGGACTACTCGCCGCGCACCTTCGACCCGGACGACGCCGACTCCCAGCCGGAGACCCCGCTGTCCCGCAACGAGGACTGGGTCGACGTCGAACTGGACCTGGGCGACGGCCCGAAGCGCTACCGTCGCGAGACCAACACCATGCCCAACTGGGCAGGCTCCTGCTGGTACGAACTGCGGTATCTGGACCCGCACAACGACCAGCAGCTGGTCGCACCCGAGATCGAGCGCTACTGGATGGGCCCGCGGGACGGCATGCCCACCGGCGGCGTCGACCTGTACGTCGGCGGTGCCGAGCACGCCGTGCTGCACCTGCTGTACGCCCGCTTCTGGTCGAAGATGCTCTTCGACCTGGGACACGTCTCCTCGGCCGAGCCGTTCCACAAGCTGTTCAACCAGGGCATGATCCAGGCCTACGTCTACCGCGACGCCCGCGGCTTCCCGGTGCCCGCCGCCGAGGTCGAGGAGCGCGACGGGAAGTTCTTCTTCGACGGCGAGCCCGTCAAGCGGGAACTGGGCAAGATGGGCAAGTCCCTGAAGAACGCCGTCACTCCGGACGAGATCTGCGAGGAGTACGGCGCGGACACGCTGCGCCTGTACGAGATGGCCATGGGCCCCCTGGATGTCTCCCGTCCGTGGGACACCCGCGCGGTCGTCGGCCAGTACCGGCTGCTGCAGCGCCTGTGGCGGAACATCGTCGACGAGACGACGGGCGAGGTCACCGTCGAGGACGGCGAGCCCGAAGAGGCGACGCTGCGCGCCCTGCACAAGGCCATCGACGGAGTCGGCCAGGACATGGCCGCGATGCGCTTCAACACGGCCATCGCCAAGATCACCGAGCTGAACAACCACCTGACCAAGGCGCACGGGCTGCTGAGCCGGTCGGTCGCCGAGCGCCTGGTGCTGCTGATCGCCCCGCTGGCGCCGCACATCGCCGAGGAGCTGTGGCACAGGCTGGGCCACACCGAATCGGTCGTCCACCAGGACTTCCCGGTCGCCGACCCGGCGTACGTGGTCGACGAGACCGTGACCTGCGTCGTGCAGATCAAGGGCAAGATCAAGGCACGTCTGGAGGTCCCGCCCACCATCTCCGACGAGGAGCTGGAGAAGGTGGCACTGGCCGACCCGGCGGTCGTCGCAGCCCTGGCCGGAGCGGGCGTCCGCAAGGTCATCGCGCGCGCGCCGAAGCTGGTGAACATCGTTCCGGCCTAGTCCGGAGACGTCCCGGCCGGCCCTGTCCGGCCGGGACGCATGCACGGGGATGTCCCCTGACCTCGCTGGTCACGACCTTCGAATCGGTGCGGGTGCCGGCCCCGTCCCAGCCGCCGTCGGCCGCATCGGCCGCATCGGCCGCATCGGCCGCATCGGCCGCATCGGCCGCATCGGCCGCATCGGCCGCATCGGCCAATGCGGGCACGGCGGCCGCGACGCCCGACGGCGGCCTCGACGAGTTGTCCCCCGGTGCCGTCGGCTGCCTTGTCAGCGGTGATCGATATGGTCGGGCGCACCTGATCGGATGAGGAGCGCGGACCATGAGACCTCCAGCGGGACTGGACGACGTCCAGTGGCACGCCCTTACCCATGCCTATGGCTCCGCCGAGGACGTGCCCGAGCTGATCAGGGCGCTCTATCAGGGCGACGAGGAGACGGCCGACGAGGCGGTCTACGAGCTCTACGGCAACATCCACCACCAGGGCACGGTGTACCCGGCCTCGGCGCCCGCCGTCCCCTTCCTCGCCCATGCCGTCCGGCACGCCCCGGGCATGCGCGAGGAGCTGCTGATGCTGCTCGCCGTCCTCGCCGACCACGACCCGGCGGACGTCGACTCGCCGCACTGGCCCGGCAGTTCGGTCGCCGCTGTCTGCGCCGAGCTCTGCCGGGTGCTCCCGGACCTGCTGCCCTGCCTCGGGGACGCTGAACGGGGGGTGCGCCGGGCAGCGCTCCGGGTGGTCGCAGCCGTGGCCGAGCTGCTCCCGACCGGGCTGCGGGCCTCCGTCGTGGCACAGCTCGACAGGCTGTACTCCACCGATCCCGTCCCGGCGGTACGGGCGGACACGGTGATCGCACTGGCCCGGTTCGGCCGGGAGACGGCGGCCCTCGACAGCCCGCTGCCCGAGGTCAGGCTGGCGGCTGCCGTGCTGGGCGCCGAGCGGTCCGGGCCGCCGTACCCGGCCGGGCTCGTGGAGGTCATCGCCGAGGACGGCGCCGAACTCGACCCGGGAGACGACGACTTCCCTTGGTCGGACACCACCACCCAGGAGCAGCGGCTCACTCGCCTGCTCACCCGCGATCCGGACGCCGGCCTCACCGTCGCCGCCCGCTGGATCGAGGCCGGGGACGACGGCTGGCGCGGTTCATGGCTGGCCCAGGAGATCGCCGCGACCTGGCGCGACCGGGAGCCCGAGGTCCTGGACCTGTTGCTGGCCGCCCTGCCCCACCAGAGGGACGCCTCCGCTCTCGTCGGCCGCCTCCGCGCCATCGGCCACTGGATCGAGTACCTGCCCCAGCCGGGCGCCGGCCTCCGGGACGCGCTGCACCGGTACGCAGGCGGCGACGACGAGACCGCGGAGCCGGCGCTCCTGGCCCTGGTTCGCTCCCGCGACCCCCGCGCCCTGGAGCTGGTGCTGCGCCGCCCCCGAGCCCAGATGCTCGAAGAGGCGGCGCGGTGGTTCCCCGAGGCGGCCAGCCGACTGATACCCGTGATCCGCCGTGAACTGGCGTCAGGCGCCACCGGAAACGCAGGGATCGCCCTCGTCGAGGCCCTGGCACCGTTCGGTGCCGCCGCCCGCCAGGCCCAGCCCGAACTGGTCGACTGCCTCAGGACCGACCGCGCGGCCATCGTCGCCGCCCGTCGGCTCGGGCTCAATGGCATGCGGACGCAGGAGACCACCGACCTGCTGCGCAACGCCGCGCAGAGCACCGACCCCTCGCTGAGTACCGCGGCAGCCGTGGCCCACTATCAGCTGACCGGCAACGCCGATGCGGCGCTCGGTGCCTTCGCGGGGCTGCTCTCGGCCCGGGACCAGACCCACTGGTACTTGAGCGGCCTGCAGCCGCTGGGCGGGGCGGCCGCTCCGCTGCTGCCGTTCATCGAGCCGCTGCTGGAGGCGGAGGCCGAGTGGACTCGTATGGCGGCCGCGGAGGCCCACCACTGGATCACGGGATCCCCCGACCGCGCCGTTCCCGTGCTCGCCGAGCTGGTCGGCCCCACCCCGGTCGGCCTCCGTGCCCTCAAGGCCCTCGCCGCCACCGGCCAGGTCCCGCAGGAACTCCGCCCCGCCCTCCGCTCCTTCGCCTCCTCCGCGCTCCGCCTGCTCAATGACTCCCCCTTCTCCGGACAGGACCATTCGGACGAACAACTCCGCACCCTGGCCAGGACGTTGCTCGCTTCCGGCTAGCAGCAGGCGCCGGTTGCCGCCACTCGGTGACCTCAGTCGCGCGAGACCACGTAGCAGGTGGCCCTCCGCTGCCCTTCACACAGGAAATGCATACGCTTGTTCCTGCTCGTAATGCCCCTTACGGGGGTGGGTAGGGCAGCGTCACAGTGCGGCTGTCAAAGCCCTGGAGTCCGCTGGAACCCCCGACATGCCTCTGTGCGTTTACGGTGAGAGCAGACAGACGTGTGGAATGACATTCGGCAGACGGATGTCTGGGGACCACCAGACGGAAGTCTGGCAAGACCTGAAGAAGCCGCCATCGGCCGACTGCGAGGGGACGTACGTTCATGCAAGCCGCGATCCTGATCCTGACGCTGCTGTTCATGGCGTTCGTGGCCCTCGGCGTCTACGCCACCGTGAAGGCGGTCGGCGCGGCCAAGAGGGGCGTGGACCGCACGATCGCGCAGGCGCGGCGCACCGTGGAGGACACGACGCTGCGCGCGAGAAGCATCGGACAGCAGGGCGTGGCAGGTGAGCTGGCACAGCTGCGGCTGTCGTTGCGGACCTCGATGCGGGCCACCCAGGAGGCGCTCGAGTCGGGAGCGGTCGAGGACGCCTCGCTGAAGGAATCACTGGGCCTGTTCCAGCGGCTCAGCGCGCACGGACACGAGCTCGACGGTGAACTGCGACGCCTGGAGCGCGATCCCGACCGTGCCAGCGTGGCCGAGCGCCTGCCCCAGTTGCGCGAGCGCATGGAGCAGATCACGAGCGCTGCGGACGCCCTGCGGTGGGCGGCGCGAGACCGGGCCCGTCAGTTCGCGGCCGACGACCTCAGCACGCTGAGTGCCCAGATCGACGTGGAAACGGGCGCGCTCCGCGACTGGTCGCGGTCGCCGCTGGACGAGCCGTGGGACGAGCCCACCCCGGGACGTGACGCCGCCGCATCCCCCGAAGCCCGTTCCGCTTCCGAGGCTCCTCCGCAGTCGTCGGCGTCCCCGGATCCCGCCGCGTCCCCGGGCGGAGCGGAGCCGCCCCAGGCGATCGCACCTCCGGATCCGCGGCTGACGAACTTCCCGTGGGAGAAGGCGCACCGGCCGAGGCCCGAGACGACGACCTGAAGGCACGGAGGTCCGGGCGGCCGGGAGGGTCTTGGCCGCTCGCGGCCTCCTGGCTGCCGGAAGGGGAACGGCGTCGATCGGAGTCCTGGCCGCCGGAAGGGGAGCGGACTCCTGGTTGCCTTGCGGGGCCCGGGAGGGCCGGTCGCCCTGGCGGCTCCCCGCCGACGTACGGGACGGTGGGTGGGACGCGGCCGTCTTCCCGGTGATCGCGGCGGGCGCCTGGACCAGTGCGGAGGACAACCCCTCTCCGACGTTCTCCGACCTTCCCAGAGCCCCGTCCACGGCCGGTCCGTAGATCGCACTGATACGTCACAAACCGTGTGGCCGGCCCGTCGGCACGCCGTGAGGACGACCCGACGGCTCGGAGCCCGGCCGCAAGGCCGAGTCCGGGCCGATCGTCCGACCGGCCGGGCTGCCGGAGAGCGCTCGCTGCGGGTAACCTCCCGCTCATGTCCCGCCATGTCGCTATCGTCACTGATTCAACGGCCTACCTGCCCCCGCAGACGATGGAGCGGCATCACATCACCTCGGTACCCCTGACCGTGGTACTCGGAGACGAGGCGCTGGAGGAGGGTACCGAGATCTCCGCCCGCTCCTTGGCGCTCGCCCTGCAGAAGCGGCGGCCCGTGACCACCTCGCGGCCCAGCCCCGAGGTCTTCGCGGAGACGTACCGGAGGGTGGCGGGGGCCGGAGCCACCGGGATCGTCTCCCTGCACCTCTCGTCCGAGCTGTCCGGCACCTTCGACGCGGCAGTGGTCGCCGCACGCGACGCGCCCGTGCCGGTGCGCGTCGTCGACACCGGCATGATCGCCATGGCCCTGGGCTTCTCAGCCCTCGCGTCGGCCGAGGTCGCGGACGCGGGCGGCACACTCGACGAGGCCGTGGCAGCTGCGGAGAAGCGTTCCGAGAGCACCTCCGCGTTCTTCTACGTCGACACCCTCGACTACCTGCGCCGGGGCGGCCGGATCGGCGCGGCACAGGCTCTGCTGGGTTCGGCGCTCGCGGTGAAGCCTCTCCTCCAGCTGGTGGGCGGCCGCATCGAGCCGCTGGAGAAGGTGCGTACGGCATCCAAGGCGATCGCCCGCCTCGAGGAGATCGTGGCCGAACGGGCCGGCGCCGGGCCCGTCGACATTGCGGTGCACCACCTTGCCGCGCCCGAGCGTGCCGACCGTCTCGCGGAACGGCTGCGGGAACGCGTCCCCGGGCTCGCCGACCTCCACGTCAGCGAGGTGGGCGCGGTGATCGGCGCGCACACCGGACCAGGGCTGCTCGGCGTGGTCATCGCGCCGCGCTGACCGACGCAACACTCCTGAGGGTGACGCGGTTTTCCACAACGAACCGGTTTTCCACCGGAATCGGCGCCGGCCGACGCGGGGCGGAGCAAGTCCCTAACGTCTCGTGCATGACTTTTCGCTCACGCACAGTGACAAGTGGTCCTGGACGGGGTCCTTGCTCGGACAGCCGCGTACGACACGGGCACGGGCGTCGCCGCCGACGCCCTGGCCCCGAGAGCGATCCGCACGCGCTCCGGAGACGAGCCGAGGCACTCTTCCCCGCGGGCGGGACCGTAGCGCCGCCCGCAGCCGCCGGGCCGGAAGCGACCGGGTCCGCCGTACCCGCTCCGCACCGACGCGCCTTGGTGGTGGTGCCTGTTGTCGGTCCGTCACTCGCCAGGGCCCTGCCCGCGGACGGGCCGACGGCGACGATGACGACGGCGGCGAGGACAGCGACGGCGTCTGCCTTACGGGGCGGCCGGCGCGATGAGCCGAGAGGACCGGACTCTCGGCGCGACCTGGTCCGTCATGACAGCCCGGGCGGTCGGAATGGCCGGGACCGGCCGACGGAGCCGGACGGGCACACCGGGCCGAGGGGGCAGACGAGGCCGGAGGGACAGGCCGGGCTGGACGGGCAGATCAGGCCGAGGGGGCAGACGAGGCCGGAGGGACAGGCCGGGCCGGACGGGCAGATCGGGCCGCACCGGTCTGCTGGACCGGACAGCCGGACGGTGGCGGAGAGGCCCACGGGACCGGACCGGCTGAACGGGTCGGACGTGCCACGACCGGACGCTGTGCGGGAGCCGGACGGATGGCGGGTAGGGGACGGGCCGTCGGCGTCGGACGATCCGCGGGGGCCGGACGGGTTGCGAGAACGGAAGGGCACGAGGGAGCAGCTCGGACTGCAAGAACGCCGGGCGCATGGCGTGCCGCGAGAACAGGAGGAAGCGCGGGAGCCGTACGGTCCGACAGCGCACGCGCTTGACAGGCCGGGCACCCTCGGTGATCCGCCCGAGCCCCTGGAACCGGTCGGGCGAATCGAGAGCATGCGGTTCGGTGTCCGGGAGCGGCTGCCCCTCTGGCTCCGGACGAGATGCTCACCTCCGCCCCGGAGCCTGGCGGCTCTGGCCGTCGTTCTTGTCGCGGGCGTGGGTTTGGCTGTTCAGCACTTCTGGGCGGGCAGCCCCCAGCCGGTACGGGCCCCGGAGGCGGTGAGCCACGCACATGCCGCGACCGTGACACCGTCCGCAGACGTCGAGCCGTCCTCGCAGACGGCCTCGGCCTCGCCGCTCGGGCAGATCGTCGTCGACGTGACCGGCAAGGTGAGACGCCCGGGCATCCATCGTCTGCCCGCCGGAGCGAGGGTCGCCGACGCACTGCGCGCGGCTGGAGGTGCCCGAACGGGGACGGACCTGGCGGCACTCAACCAGGCGCGTCAACTGCTCGACGGCGAGCAGGTTCTCGTGGGAGTGACCGCCCCACCAGGGGCGGGATTCGCGGGCCCGCCGCGTCCCGGCGGCGCCCCGCCCGGAGCGGGAACGGGCGGGACACGGCTCGCACCGGTGAGCCTCAGCACGGCAACGGTCGACCAGTTGGACGCGCTGCCCGGTGTGGGACCGGTGCTGGCGCAGCACATCGTCGACCATCGCACCCAGCACGGCGGTTTCCGATCCGTGGACGAACTCCGCGAGGTGAACGGGATCGGCGACCGGCGGTTCGCCGAACTCCGGCCTTTGGTGACGCCATGACCGTGCCCGCAGCCGACGGCCGCCGCACCGCGGAGCGGCACCTGCCGCCCGGCGACACCCGCACCCGCCCGGAGGCGCCGACGGACCTGCGTCTGGTACTCCCTGCCCTTGCCACCTGGGCGGCGGCCGCCGTTGCCACGGGAGCGCCGGGCGCCTGGAGTTTCGCGACAGTAGTCATCTGTTTCCTCCTGGCGGGAGTGGTGCCGACCACGCGGCTCCTTCACGCCGCCCGAGCGGGCCCTTGCGCCTCACGCTCCGCACGCTCGCCCGTTCCCGCTCCGGCTTGCCTGACCGACCCGGGAGCAGACGTGCCGCCGCAGGGCGCTGTCGGTCCGCCTCCGGCAGCCGAACGAGGAAGAGCGGCAGGCGAGAAGGCCACTGTCAGCGGCCGGGGACCGGCCCGCGTTCCCAAGAGCCGGCTCGGCATGCCCGGTCGTCAGGGCGAAGCGCGCCGACAGGGCGAGCGGGGCCGGCGGGTTGCGCATCGCCGGCCTGGCGTGCATGGCCCGCATCACGTGCAGGGGCGTCACGAACTGCCGGGCTTTCGGGGCCACGCACCGGGCTTTGGGGACGACGCACCGGGCTTTCGGGACGACGCACCGAGTCTTCGGGACGCCGCGCCGGGCCATCACGGCACAGGCCGGGCCCGGCAGAGGGCGGGAGGCGCGGGGATCGCCGTCGCGGTGCTGTTGTGCGCGGCGGCGGGCACGGCCGCCGGCGGGTTGCATGCGGCTGCCGTGCGCCAGGGGCCGGTCGCGGGGCTGGCACGGCACTACGAGCGGGCGACCGCGGAGTTGACCGTCACCTCCGACCCTCGACCGGCAGGCCAGGGAGTGCGGAGGGTGTTCGTCGTCGATGCCGAGATCACCCGCATCGGCCCGCCGGGCGCGCTGTTCCCGCCAGGAGCGGCGCTGTCCTCGCAGGGAATGCGTTCTTTGCCGGGAGCACCGTCCGTTCAGGGAGCACCGTCCGTTCAGGGAAGGCCCTCCCCCGGAGCGAGGGTGGTGAGCGGCGTCCGCACGCCGGTCCTGCTGATCGTCTCGGCCGGAGACGCGACCACCTATTGGCAGCGGCTGTTGCCTTCCACACGGCTGCGCGTCACGACCCGGCTCGGACCGCCGAAAGAGGACGAGCCGCGCATCGCAGCGGTCCTGCGGGTGCGCGCTGACGAGGCACCGGCGGTAATCGGGGAGCCCAGCGCCGTGCAGCAGGTCGCGGGCGTACTGCGGGCAGGGCTGCGGGAGGCCAGTGACGGGCTCACACCCGACGCCCGTGCCCTGCTGCCCGGACTGGTCGTGGGGGACACCTCCCGGATCACGCCCGAGCTGGACGCGGCGTTCAAGGCGACGGACCTCGCGCATGTTCTTGCTGTGTCCGGAAGCAACCTCGCGATTGTCTTGATGCTGCTCGTCGGGCCACCCGGCAGAGCGGGGCGGGCCGAGAGGGGCGGCCTGGCTCCACGGCTGGGGATCCCGCTCCGGGCGACCGCGCTCCTCGGCGGAGCGGTGACCCTGGGGTTCGTCGTGGTCTGCCGCCCGGAGCCCAGTGTGCTGCGGGCGGCCGCCTGTGGCCTGATCACCCTGCTCGCGATCGGTACCGGCCGACGCCGGAGCCTGCTTCCTGCGCTCTCCGCAGCCGTGCTGCTGCTGGTGTTGTACGACCCCTGGCTGGCGCGGAGTTACGGATTCCTGCTGTCCGTGCTGGCCACGGGTGCGCTGCTCACACTGGGGCCGCGCTGGAGCGAGGCCCTGCAGCGACGGGGCGTGCCCGGACGCTGTGCCGAGGCGCTCGCCGCGGCCGCCGCGGCACAGGCTGTGTGCGCGCCCGTGGTCGCGGTTCTCGCCGCGAGGGTCAGTCTCGTCGGTGTGCCGTGCAACCTGTTCGCCGAGATCGCGCTCGCCCCGGCCACGGTGCTGGGTTTCGCCGCGCTGGCGGTGGCACCGGTCGCGATACCGGTGGCGCGGTCGCTCGCGTGGTGCGCGGGATGGCCGGTGGGCTGGATCGCGGGTGTCGCCCGCGCAGGGGCCGCGCTGCCCGGTGCCGAGATCGAATGGCCGGGTGGCTGGCCCGGGGGACTGCTGCTCGCCGTGGTGACCGTGGCGCTGGTTCCCGTCGTCCGCAGGATGGGCCGGCATCCGTGGACGCTCGCTGCGTGCGTGGTGCTTCTTCTGCTCGCCGTCATCAGGCCCGCCCCGCTGACCCGGATCGTCACGGGCTGGCCGCCACCGGGATGGCGTTTCGCGATGTGCGACGTCGGCCAGGGAGACGCGACCGTCCTCACGGCCGGTGACGGTGCCGCCGTGGTGGTCGACGCCGGACCGGAACCAGGTCCCGTGGACCGCTGTCTGCGGACGCTGCGCGTCACCCGTGTGCCGCTGGTCGTCCTCACCCATTTCCACGCCGACCACGTCGGCGGGCTCCTCGGCGTCCTGCGCGGACGGGCGGTCGGCGCCGTCCAGACGACGACCCTCGAAGAGCCCAGGGACCAGGCGGAGTTCGTACGGCGGGCCGCAACGGCCGCCGGGGTGCCCGTGATTCGGGCAGGAGCGGGTGAACGGCGCCGGACCGCCGGACTCGACTGGCAGGTGCTGTGGCCGCCCGGCGCCGGGACCACGTCCCGTGGTTACACCCCGACCGCGCCGAACGACTCCAGCGTCGCCCTGCTCGTCCGGGCGGGCGGACTCACCCTACTGCTCGCCGGAGACCTGGAACCGGCCTCCCAGCGCGCCCTGTTGCGAGCCCACCCGGGGCTGCCGCCCGTCGACGTCCTCAAGGTCGCCCACCACGGCTCGGCACACCAGGACCCGGGCCTGCTCCGTGCGGTACGCCCCCGCCTGGCCCTGATCTCCTGTGGCCGGAACAACCTCTACGGGCATCCCTCACCCGGCACGGTCGCCGCGCTGCGCGGCACGGGAGCCGCAGTGCTGCGCACCGACACGGACGGCTCGGTCGCGGTCACGGGGGAGGGACCGGCGCTGCGCGCGGTGCCCTCGGGGGCGGCACGGGTTGAGCGGGCGGAGAGGGCAATGCCGGCAGGCCCATCGGCGGCGGGGGCGCCCGGCTCGGTCAGGGCTCTTCGCGCCACCCCTCGTACTCCGCGGCGAAGGCGTCGAGGGCCTTGGAGTCCAGCAGCCCTTCCGGGTCCTCCACCACCACCAGCCACTGCGCGTCCTCGGCGTCGTCCTCGCCGGCCAGCGCCTCACGGACGATCTGGGGTTCCTCGGCCACCTCGAAACGGTCGGACAGTTCCTCGGCGAGCTCCTCCGCGGCGTTGCGGTCGGGAAGCACCAATATGTGTCGAGCGTTGTTCACGGGCACATTCTCCGGCACGTTCGGGAGTGTCGGTGCCGCGTGGGATGCTGGACGCGATGGCCACCAGGAAGACCTCCCCCGACGACGTCCTCGCCCCCGTCACGCTCGCGGTGGGTCAGGAGGATCTGCTGCTCGACCGCGCCGTGCGCCGGGTCGTGGAGGCGGCCCGCGCCGCCGACGCCGACACCGACGTCCGCGACCTCGCCTCGGAACAGCTCCAGCCGGGGACACTTGCCGAGCTGACGAGCCCTTCGCTGTTCGCCGAGCGAAAGGTCGTCGTGGTGCGCAACGCCCAGGACCTTTCTGCGGACACGGTCAAGGAGCTCAAGGCGTATTTCGGCTCTCCCGCCGAGGAGATCACCCTGGTGCTGCTGCACGCGGGAGGCGCCAAGGGCAAGGGTCTGCTGGACGCGGCGAGGAAGGCCGGCGCCCGGGAGGTCGCGTGTCCCAAGACGACCAAGCCGGCGGAGCGTCTCCAGTTCGTCCGTTCCGAGTTCCGGGCCTTGGGCCGGTCGGCCACGCCCGAGGCGTGCCAGGCACTGGTCGACGCCATAGGCAGCGATCTGCGGGAGCTCGCGAGCGCCGTGTCGCAGCTCGTGGCGGATGTCGAGGGGACCATCGACGAAGCGGTGGTCGGGAGGTACTACACGGGCCGGGCGGAGGCCTCCAGCTTCACGGTTGCCGACCGTGCTGTGGAGGGGCGTGCAGCGGAGGCGCTGGAGGCGCTGCGCTGGTCGCTGGCGACGGGGGTCGCGCCGGTTCTGATCACCAGCGCGCTCGCGCAGGGTGTCCGGGCCATCGGGAAGCTCTCCTCGGCGCGGGGCGGCCGCCCCGCCGATCTGGCGCGTGAGCTGGGCATGCCCCCGTGGAAGATCGACCGCGTCCGCCAGCAGATGCGGGGCTGGACGCCGGACGGCGTCGCCGTGGCGCTCGCCGCGGTCGCGGAGGCCGACGCCGGTGTGAAGGGCGGCGGGGACGACCCGGAGTACGCACTGGAGAAGGCCGTGGTCGCGATCGCCCGCGCGGCCCGCTCCCGACGCTAGGGCGGCGAACTGGTCACGTCGGCCCCCGAGGGGCCAGGCCGCGCGAAGGGCGATTCGCCCGGACCGCTGCGGGAGCGCGACGAGGCCCCGGTGTCTGCGATGGGCGACTGAACCCCGGCCCGGAGTGCGGCCAAGCCCCGGCGGGCGCGATGGGCGATCGAGCCCCGGCCTGGAGCGTGATGAAGTCCCGGTGTCTGCGACGGGCGACTGAACCCCGGCCCGGAGTGCGGCCAAGCCCCGGCGGGCGCGATGGGCGATCGAGCCCCGGCCTGGAGCGTGACGAGGCTCCGGCGGCCGCGATGGGCGACTGAACCCCCGGTCCGGAGCGCGACGAAGGCCCCGGCCTGCGTTCTGGGGAAGAACGGGGGCCGGGGCCTTCGCGTGAAGCTGGTGGACGCACACCCGCGTGGCGAACGCAGGCCGCGTGTGTGTCCGGGGTGCCGGTCAGGAGCGGATGAGAGGGCCCGCTTGGTCCTTTCCGGCGATCAAATCAAGAGCAGCTCAGCCCTGGAGGGAGGCAACCTTGGCAGCCAGCGCCGACTTCTTGTTGGCGGCGGCGTTCTTGTGGATGACACCCTTGGACACGGCCTTGTCGAGCTTGCGCGAGGCCGCACGGGCAGCCACGGTGGCCTTCTCGACGTCGCCGGTGGCCGCAGCCTCGCGCGCAGCGCGGATCGCGGTCTTGAGCGCGGACTTGACGGCCTTGTTGCGCTGACGCGCCTTCTCGTTCGTCTTGATCCGCTTGATCTGGGACTTGATGTTCGCCACGAAAGAGCCTTTTCAGGTTCAGGTTATTGATCTTCGGTTGGTGTTCCGCAGCTGAGAGGGCACACGAAACACAGCTGCCCAGGCTACCAGCCACTCTCCGACCGGCCCAAACCGAGCGCCGGGCCGCGGGCGTGGGACTATGGAGTCTGCGTATCGATCCGAGATCCGACCAGTGGCGAAGACGTCTCCTTGCGGACGTCTCCAAGAATCAGGACCCTGCGTGCCCGCGACCCCTACCAACGTGCCCGAGCCGAGCCGTACCGACCCGGCGCTGATCCGCAACTTCTGCATCATCGCGCACATCGACCACGGCAAGTCGACTCTCGCCGACCGGATGCTCCAGCTGACCGGTGTGGTCGAGCAGCGGCAGATGCGTGCTCAGTACCTCGACCGCATGGACATCGAGCGTGAGCGCGGCATCACGATCAAGTCCCAGGCAGTCCGGCTGCCCTGGGCGCCCACCACGGGCGAGAACCAGGGCACGACCCACATCCTGAACATGATCGACACCCCGGGCCACGTGGACTTCACCTATGAGGTGTCCCGTTCGCTCGCCGCGTGCGAGGGCACCATCCTTCTGGTGGACGCCGCCCAGGGCATCGAGGCCCAGACCCTCGCCAATCTGTACCTGGCGATGGAGAACGACCTCGCGATCGTCCCGGTGCTCAACAAGATCGACCTTCCGGCCGCCCAGCCCGAGAAGTTCGCGGAGGAGCTGGCGAACCTCGTCGGCTGCGAGCCCGACGACGTCCTGCGCGTCTCGGCGAAGACGGGTCTCGGCGTGGACGTCCTGCTCGACAAGGTCGTGGCGACCGTCCCGGCCCCGGTCGGTGTCAAGGACGCCCCCGCCCGCGCGATGATCTTCGACTCGGTCTACGACTCCTACCGCGGTGTGGTCACGTACGTCCGTGTCGTCGACGGGCAGCTCAACAAGCGCGAGCGCATCAGGATGATGTCCACCGGCGCCACCCACGAGCTGCTGGAGATCGGCACCAACTCCCCGGAGATGCTGCCGGCCGACGGCCTCGGCGTGGGCGAGGTGGGCTACCTGATCACCGGTGTGAAGGACGTCCGCCAGTCCAAGGTCGGTGACACGATCACCTCCCAGAGCAAGGGTGCCGAGACCGCGCTCGGCGGCTACAAGGACCCGAAGCCCATGGTCTTCTCGGGTCTCTATCCGCTGGACGGCTCGGACTACCCGGACCTGCGCGAGGCCCTCGACAAGCTCCAGCTCAACGACGCCGCACTGGTGTACGAGCCGGAGACCTCCGCGGCCCTCGGCTTCGGCTTCCGCGTGGGCTTCCTCGGCCTGCTCCACCTCGACGTGATCCGCGAGCGCCTGGAGCGCGAGTTCGGCCTCGACCTGATCGCCACCGCGCCGAACGTGGTCTACCGCGTGGTCATGGAGGACGGCTCCGAATACACCGTCACCAACCCGAGCGAGTTCCCCGAAGGCAAGATCGCCGAGGTGTACGAGCCGGTCGTGCGGGCCACGGTCCTCGCGCCCACCGAATTCATCGGCGCGATCATGGAGCTGTGCCAGACCCGGCGCGGCACGCTGCTCGGCATGGACTACCTCTCCGAGGACCGTGTCGAGATCCGCTACACGCTGCCGCTGGCCGAGATCGTCTTCGACTTCTTCGACCAGCTGAAGTCCAAGACCCGTGGCTACGCCTCGCTGGACTACGAGCCCACCGGTGAGCAGAGCAGCAGCCTGGTCAAGGTCGACATCCTGCTCCACGGCGACAAGGTGGACGCGTTCTCGGCCATCACCCACAAGGACCAGGCGTACGCCTACGGCGTGCGCCTCGTGGCCAAGCTCAAGGAGCTCATCCCGCGGCAGAGCTTCGAGGTGCCCGTCCAGGCCGCCATCGGCTCCCGGGTCATCGCCCGCGAGACCATCCGCGCCATCCGCAAGGACGTCCTCGCCAAGTGCTACGGCGGTGACATCTCCCGTAAGCGGAAGCTGCTGGAGAAGCAGAAGGAAGGCAAGAAGCGGATGAAGATGGTCGGTAGCGTGGAGGTCCCGCAGGACGCCTTCATCGCCGTACTGTCGAGCGACGACTCCGCCGCCAAGAGCAAGAAGTAGGGCAAAGAACGGGTAAGGGGCGACCGAAAAGCATCGGTCGTCCCACCAGCCCCCGCGGAACGCCGTGGGGGTTCGTTCGTTATAAAGCGGCAGCCCGTAGCCCCTTACGTGGCGGGTGCAGTCGCTCTAACCTGATCCCTGCCCGAAGGTTACTCGCGGGTTAAACATTCTTTGCGAGAACTGTCAGTCGTGCAGCCTGCCGCAGGCCCGGAGGACGTCGTGAGCGATACGCAGACCCTGATCGAGAACCGGCCGCCGTCCGTGGCGCACCTGTTCATCCAGCGGGTGACCGACACCCCCGACGACGAGGCCTACCGGTACCCGGTGCCCGCGGCCGCGGGCCAGGGGCCCGACGACTGGAAGTCGCTCAGCTGGGGGCAGGCCGCGGAACGGGTCTTCGCCATCGCCGCCGGTCTCGTCAGCCTGGGCGTACAGCCCGAGGAACGTGTCGCCCTCGCGTCCGCCACCCGCGTCGAGTGGATCCTCGCCGACCTCGGCGTGATGTGCGCGGGCGCGGCCACCACCACGATCTACCCCAGCACCAACGCCGAGGAGTCGGGCTACATCCTCGCCGACTCCGAGAGCCGCGTGCTGATCGCGGAGGACGCCGCGCAGCTCGCCAAGGCCCGTGAGCGCCGCGCCGAGCTCCCGAACCTCGCCCATGTGGTCGTCATCGACGCCGATGCGGCGCAGTCCGCGGAAGGCGACCCGGAGGGCTGGATCATCTCGCTGGCCGACCTGGAGGCCCGGGGCGCCGCGCACCTCGCCGAGCAGCCCGCCGCCGTCAAGGAGCGCGTCGCCGCGATCACCGGCGAGCAGCTCGCCACCCTCATCTACACCTCCGGTACCACCGGCCGCCCCAAGGGCGTACGCCTGCCGCACGGGAACTGGTCCTACATGGCCAAGGCCATCGCCGCGACCGGCCTGGTCACCAGGGACGACGTCCAGTACCTGTGGCTGCCGCTCGCGCACGTCTTCGGCAAGGTCCTCACCTCGGGCCAGATCGAGGTCGGCCATGTCACCGCCGTCGACGGCCGTGTCGACAAGATCATCGAGAATCTGCCGGTCGTCCAGCCCACCTACATGGCGGCCGTGCCCCGCATCTTCGAGAAGGTCTACAACGGCGTCGCGGCCAAGGCCCGGGCCGGCGGCGGCGCCAAGTACAAGATCTTCCAGTGGGCCGCCGGCGTCGCCCGCGAGTACGCCAAGGCGAGCCAGGACAGCTTCCGCCGCACCGGCACCGCCACCACGCCCTTCGGCCTCGGCGTCAAGCACAAGATCGCCGACGCGCTCGTCTACTCCAAGCTGCGCGAGGCGTTCGGCGGCCGGCTGCGCGCCGCCGTGTCCGGCTCCGCCGCCCTCTCGCCGGAGATCGGCTTCTTCTTCGCCGGCGCCGGCATCCACATCCTGGAGGGCTACGGTCTCACCGAGTCCAGTGCCGCCAGCTTCGTCAACCCCGGCGAGGCCTACCGCACCGGCACCGTGGGCAAGCCGCTGCCCGGCTGCGAGGTCCGCATCGCCGAGGACGGCGAGATCCTGCTGCGCGGCCCCGGCATCATGCAGGGCTACCACGGTCTCCCCGAGAAGACCGCCGAAGTCCTGGAGGCCGACGGCTGGTTCCACACCGGCGACATCGGCGAACTGTCCTCCGACGGCTACCTGCGCATCACCGATCGCAAGAAGGACCTCATCAAGACGTCCGGCGGCAAGTACATCGCCCCGGCCGAGGTCGAGGGCCAGTTCAAGGCCGTCTGTCCGTTCGTCTCCAACATCCTCGTCCACGGCGCCGACCGGAACTTCTGCACGGCCCTCATCGCCCTCGACGAACCGGCCATCCTCGGCTGGGCCGCCGACCACGGCCTGGGCGGCAAGAACTACGCGGAGGTCGTCGCCAGCCCGCAGGTCCAGGAACTCGTCGAGGGCTACGTCAAGCGCCTCAACGAGGGCCTCCAGCGCTGGCAGACCATCAAGAAGTTCCGCCTGCTGCCCCGCGACCTCGATGTCGAGCACGGCGAACTGACGCCCAGTCTGAAGCTGAAGCGCCCGGTCGTCGAGCGCCAGTACAAGGACCTGATCGACGAGATGTACGCGGGCGCCAACGAGTCCTGAGCACACCGGGGAAGGCCCGGGGCGGCACCACTTCCGTTCTAGTGGTCGTCGCAACACCCCAGCTCAAGGGGTGCGATGGACTTCGAGATTCGGAAGGTTCGGACGGCTCAGGGGCCCAGGCGGCT
>NZ_JBVICA010000034.1:0-43866 GCF_055573115.1 Streptomyces sp. NPDC030222 | reverse complement strand
TCTCCCCGACCCACTCCCCTTGCACCACGACAACAAGTCTGGCCCCGCCACTGACCCGGCGGGGCCAGAACCCAACATCTTCATCAGTCTTCTAGCAGCGTTCCGTTACCTCCATCCTCGCCCTTCCTCTTACGGCTCGGTCCGCGATTGATGGTGGCTGTAGCTCCGTCTCGGGGGCAGCTGATCTGGGGTGTTGCGGCGACCGTTGACCGGCCCGGGGGTTGTGATGTGGGGTGCTCGGGGATATTCGCTGGTTGCTGCTTGCTGGTGGTGTTCATACTGCCGCAATGGATCCGGTGACTCTTGGGACCGACCGTCTGGTGCTGCGGGCCTTCACACCTGCCGACGTGGATGCGGTGTACGAAGCCTGCCAGGACGAGGACATCCAGTTCTACACCCCGGTGCCGGTGCCGTACCGGCGTGCGGACGCGGAGAAGCTCGTCGGCGAGACGCTGCCCACCCAGTGGGCCGATGACAAGGACTACACCCTCGGCGCGTTCCGCAAGGACACTGATGCCCTGGTCGGCTCGTACTGCCTGACCCTCATCAGCCGCGGCGTCTGGGAGCTCGGTTACTGGGCGGTCAAGGAACAGCGCGGACGCGGGTACTCGGTGGAGGCCGCTCGGGCCCTGTGCGACTGGGGCTGGGCCACCCTCGGCGTCCACCGCATCGAGTGGTGGGCCATGGCCGGGAACACCGGCTCGCGTGCCGTCGCCGAGAAACTCGGCTTCACCGTCGAAGGGACACTGCGCAATCGCGGCATCGCCAACGATGGCAAGCCACATGACTGGTGGGTGGGCGGACTGCTGAGGCCCTGATGCCCGGGCCGATGCTTGGCCGGCTGCGTTTGCTCTTCTGCAGGGAAGTTCCCAGCTCTGACAGTTCTCGCAGAAGAGCCATACCCATTGATCATCGGTGGGCAGCTGTGACCTGGCAGTGGCCGCACGGGTTCTTCGAGTGTGCCCAAGAAGTGGGCCCGTGCGGCCTTGACCCATCCTGTCTTCTGCGGCGTCTCGCGTGCACATCTCGGCGATTTGATCGAAGAGTTGGCCGATCCGTGGCTCGCCCGGTGCGAGTCGGAGCTTCGTGAGCGGCGTGGTGCCGAGCGGCAGCGAGAGGCTGGTGCCGGCCCGAAGCACGACCTGGTCTTCACCGACCGGGTGCTGGTCACCCTGGTCCACCTGCGCACCGGGCTTCCGCAGGCCGCGCTTGCCGAGCTGTACGGCACGGCCCGCTCCACGGTCTCCCGCGCGATCGGGGAGATCCGCCCGTTGCTGGCCGTGTGCGGCTTCGCGATCCCCGGCCACTCCGGCGTGCGACTTCGGACCCTGGCGGACGTGTTCGCCTACGCCGAGGCCGCAGGGATCCGGTTGCGGATCGATGGCGCCGAGACCCAGGTTCGCCGCCCGAAGGCAGGCAGGCCCGGACGGCGGGCCTTCGTCTCCGGCAAGAAGAAGCAGAACACCATCGAGACCACCACCATCAGCGACGGCCAGGGCCGGCTGCTGTGGTCGGGTGCAGACCGCCCGGGCCGTATGCACGACCAGACCGCGATGCGCACCGAGGGTATTAGCGAGCAGTTCCGGCTCCGCCCGAAGGTGACGGCCGAGGTCGACGAGGGCTACCGGGGGCTGGCCAACGAGTTCCCTGGCCAGATCAGCGCCCCTCCGAAGAAGCCGAAGGGCGACGCGCCGCTCGGCGAGCAGTACGCCCGGCGGGAGATGCGCCGACGGCAGTCCTCGGAGCGGATCTGTGTCGAGCACGCCAACGCCGAATTGCGGCAGTGGCGCCCGCTCCGGCGCTACACCGGCCCACGCGAGGACTACGCCGCGACCCACCAGGCGATCGCTTCATTGGTTTCGGACCGTTCGACTCGCCGACCGACCCGCCGCAAGCCGAGCACCGAGCTCGTGCTCGCCCGGCAGGCCGCCGGCTGATCTACCACCAGCCGACCCGCCAGGTCAGCACGCCCAAACCTCAATCGCGGACCAAGTCGTAAGCCTTGATTGGTGCGGCCGACCTGGCGGCCTGCTCGATCTTCGCGCAGTAGGCTGCACGGGCTTCCTCGTCGATCTGCTTCTCGAGTTCGGCGCGCAACCCGGTCCGGCCGTCGAGGCCCTCGCGCAGGATATCGGCGTGCCCGGCATGCCGGATGGACTCGCCGAGGACATGGACCATGATGGCGAACAGGTTCGTGTCGGCATAAGGCTCCGGCCACCACCGGCACGTGGCCGGGGGCGTCGAGGGGAAGCTCGTTGATCGTCGCGTCCGAGTGTTCCCACGTGCGCCGGTAGAACCCGATGATCTGATCGCGGGTCTCGTCCTCGCTCGCCCACAGATCGCTGCCGTCGGAGTCCTGCCACCGGGGCAGCGGTTCCGGGGAAGGGCGGTCGAAGACCTCGCCGAAGTACCTGGCCTCGACGGTGGCCACGTGTTTGACCAGGCCGAGGAGGTTGGTCCCGGTCGCTGTCAAAGGTCGGCGGGCGTCGTATTCGGACAAGCCGTCGAGTTTCCAGAGTAGCGCCTTGCGGTCCCGCCGCAGTCTCTCGTGCAGGTTGTCTTTCGCGAATTCATCGATCATGCGGCATGAGGCTGCCATGGGCTGCTCGTGGTCTCAAGATCCCGTACGTGGTCCGCAACGACTGGCAGAGCCGAGGCCTGGCCATGGCCGCCGCCCTGCAGGCCGGGCCGTGGTGCAGATCGGGCCCGGGCCGTGGCCGAATTCCGCGCACTCGCGTCGTCACGCGGCCCGTACTCCGTTCGCGTCCCGACCAGCCGGTACGCAGGTGCATCCGCCGTCACGCCACCGGCGCACCGCATCCCCCCGCCTGGCAACGGAGAGCCGCTCATGATGCAGGACCCAGACCAGGACAGATGGAATTCGCATGGGCCACCTGGAAGACGATGGGGCCTTACCACGGCGCCGTCTACTTCTCGCCAGAGGCATCGGCCCGTTACGCCGAGCTCGGCGCCGAGGCGAGGGCGGGATACTTCGGCTCGCGCGCCGCCGCGCTCGGCGCGGCCTCGGCCGAAGTCGTGGTCGCCACGTTCTACAACTTCAGCCCCCGACTCGTGCACCAGGTCGTACCTGCGGTGTGGGAAACGGCCGCGCCGGAGCGCTTTCCCGAGGCACGGATCAAGGGCATGGACGCGACACTGCGTCGCATCCTGGGCGAGGACGTGTCCTCTCCCGCGGTGATCCGCGCGGCGGAGCTCGCGCGGACCGCGGCCCAGGCGGCCCTCTCCCACGCCTATGGCCGGCCTCTGTTCGCGGCGCACGCCGCGCTACCGTGGCCGAGCGAGCCCCACCTGATCCGATGGCACGCTCAGACGCTGCTGCGGGAGTTCCGTGGCGACGGCCACCTCGCGGCGCTGCTGACCTCAAAGCTCGGCGGAATAGAGGCGCTGGTCACCCATGCCGCCGTCGGCGACTACGGTGCCGACGTCCTGCGCAGGTCACGAGCCTGGTCGCGGGAGGAATGGGCGCAGGCATCGAAGCGCTGCGGGCACGGGGCTGGCTGGCGGAGGGCCCCGACCTCGTCCTCACCGACGAGGGAACCCGGCGGAGGGAAGCGATCGAGCGCACCACCGACGAACTCGCCGTCCAGCCCTATGCCGCCCTGGGGCCGCGATGTGTGCGGAACTCCGCTCGCTGGTAGGGCCATTCTGCATCGCCCTGGCGAAGGAGCTGTTGCCGTGGAGGTCGGCAGCCTCGTCGAAAGGCTGACGGGACGTGACCCGGACCGCCAACGGGGCCGTGCCCTGTGCCGGGGCGCATGGCCCCCCTGGCATGACCCCGTTGTCGGCCGACGTCACAGCGGCGAGCATCCTGCAGTCGTAGGCGCCGACGGCGCCGTCCCGGCGCTCACGCCTCTCCCTGCTCACCCTGCTCCACGTCCTCGCCCGGGTGGGTCGCTCCCATCAGGGCGAGGCAGATGTACAGCACGGCGTCCTCCAGCTCAGGGACCTCGCCGATGCGCCCTTGGCGCAGTCGGCGGCAGACGGCTTCGTGTGTCGCGTCCGCCGCAGCCGTGTAGATCTCCTCGGGAACTCGGCGGTGCCCAGGGATCCTGGCGTGCCAGGCGCGCATCGTATGGGCGAACCACGAGCGGCAGGAATCCTGGTGCTCCTGCGCTCGGCCGCCGGCCGCGGCCGTCTCCAGGAAGAAGGCCCGGGCGAATTCGGGCTCTTCGGCGATCAGCCAGAGAAAGGCACGGATCGAGGCGCGAAGCGTCGCCACCGGGGAGAGCGAATGCGCCGACGAGCGCGCGAACGATGCCTCGAGCCGCTTGACCATCAGCTCGCGGCCCGTGTCCGCGGCGGCGATGAAGCACTCCTCCTTATCCGCGAACAGCTCGTAGAACGTCTTGCGAGATACGCCCGCCCGCGCCGTCACGTCGGCCACTGTCGCGGCGGCGTAGCCCTTGTCGGCCACCACCACCGTCATCGCGTAGAGCAGCCGCTGACGTTGCGAGCCCGTCACGAGCTCGCGCGCGAGCCCGTGCGGACCGCGGGGAAGGCCCGAGAGGCTCGGCTGTAGTAGCGGCCGGATTGACTCTGTCATAGGTGAGAAACAGTCTGATACACGTTGTGTACGCAAGCGTTTCTCACCTGCCGTCACATGAGGAAGTAGGAGCGCACCTCCATGACCAGAATGATTGTCCATTTGGTACCGACCGCATTACTGGTGGCCCTCGCAGGGGCCGCCGCCCCGGCCTCTGCGCTGGCAGCCCCCGCGCCCCGGACTATCAGGGTCGACTCAACCGAGGACGCCGTGGACGCAGAAACCTCCGACGGCGTCTGCCGTACCGCCGCAGGAACCTGCACCCTCCGCGCGGCGATCATGGCCGCGAACGCCCAGCCCGGCAGCACCATCGAGCTGCCCGCCGGCCGCTACCGGCTGACGATTCCCCCCAACCCCGACTACCTGAACGGGCGAACCGCCGATCCGACCACGGGCGATCTGAACATCACCGCGCCGACCACCGTCCGGGGGGCCGGTGCCCGGGAGACCGTCATCGACGCCAACCACGTCGACCGGGTCTTCCGCATGAGTGCCGAGACGTGGCTCTCCGACCTCACCATCACAGGAGGGGACGCCAAGCAGCGGGAAGTGCCCGTCACCGACCCCGGCGGAGGCGGGATTGCCAACAGCAAGAACATGACGCTTCGCCGGGTGATGGTAACGGGCAACTCCGCCGGCTACGGAGGAGGCATCTTCAACATCCCCGACTCCCACCTGACGCTGATCGACAGCACAGTCAGCCGCAACACAGCGGGTGAGGCTGGAGGCATCCGGTTCGACGACACCGGCACCGTGGTCAATTCAACGATTGCCGACAACCGCGTGACCGACGACTGGGAACGGCCGGGCAGCCTGTCCGGATACGGCGGCGGCATCGACATACGCGGCACCGGCCTGGTGGACATCCGCAACTCCACGATCACCGGCAACACCGCCACCGACGGCGGCGGCGGGATCAACATTGCCCCTGCTTACCTGGACAGCCTGCCCTCTCCAATCACCGACACCGTCAACCTGCCGCTGGGGCACCTCTCCCTGCGCAATACCATCGTCGCCGAGAACACCGTCAGCCAGACCACCAGCGACTGCAAGAGCGTCTTCGCCACCATCGAATCACTGGGCAACAACCTCGACAGCGGAAACAGCTGCCACCTGACGGCCGAGGGTGATCTCCCTCGCCGTGATCCCCGTCTCGCACCCCTCGGCGACAACGGCGGGCAGACAGACACCGTGGCATTGCTGCCCGGCAGTCCCGCCCTCGACGCCGCCCGTGACTGCCCCTCCGCCGACCAGCGCGGCGTCCTGCGGCCTCAAGGCCCAGCGTGTGACATCGGGGCATTCGAATACCGGCAGTGACTCGCCCCGGGCCAAGGACTCTTCGTGCGCGCAGAGCCCTTGAGGTGCCGATCTCCCGACAGAAGGACCGCAGTGTGACTCGGCGACCTTGACGCTACCGCGGCATCTGGGCCAAGGAGGCCGTCGCCTCCTACTGGGTCCTGTGACGCTGGCTCCCGCTTAGATTGAGCGTCTGAGGGAGGGGCATCGCGGCCGTGAAGCTCCAACCCTCGTAGCGACCGCGGCCAGCAGAAGCACACCGGCCCCGCAAAAAGCAAGCACGAGAGCAAAGCAGTCTGACGGTCAGGCCCAGGATCGCGTGCACGGCTCGGTGAGCCCGGTCATCGCGCGACACCCCTGGGCCGAGCCTGAGGACATGCACCAGCCGGCCCGCACGGCCGCGTCCACGCTCCGGCACGCTGCCTCGGCGTCGCACGTTTGACCGGTCGGCTGCAGGGCAAAATCCGGCTGCTTCCGTGGCGGGCACGGGACAGGGGACAAGGGGGGCAGCCGGGTTGGGCAGATTACTTCTCGACGAGAGATACGGTCTGAGCATCGGATGTCGAGTGAGCGTAGAGGCTGGGCCCGCCTCCACAACCGTTAACTGGAGTATCGCCCATTTGTCGGCGCAGGACGCCCGGCGTCCGCGGAAGGGCAGCGAGACCGTCGCGTTCGAATGCCCGCGCTGCGGGAAAACGTTCTCCGTCTTGGTCGAGAGTCTGGCCATGGCACGTCTGAAACAGCGGATCTACGCCATCCTGGGATGGATGCTGGTGCTGTCGCTGCTCGTTACCGTGCCCATGCTCATCCATCTCGGCGGGCAGACCGTCGAAGAGTCGGACACCCGGTCGGTCAACGTCTTCGGGGTTCTCTTCGCCTTCAGCGCTCTCGCACTGATCACCGGCCCCTCGTTCCTGTTCGCCGCCAGCCATCACTCGGGCGTCAGGAGCCTCCGCCTCCTCCGCGAAAACGGCAGGGCCACCCCATGGGTCCAGGGGCACCGCCTGTTCTGACCAGGCACTGCCCGACGGCCCGCCCGCCACGGCCTTTGAGAGGGCGTCAAGTCCCGGTCCCGATGATGTGGTGTCGCCCGTCCGTGGGTGGTGGGACGGTTCCGCCCTCGCGTCATGTCGCGTGCATGATGAGGTCGCGGCACGGAACGGATACCGTATGCAACCGACTTGTCCAACGAGCAGTGGGCGTTGATCGAGCCGCTGATCACAGCGTGGAAGCAGGAGCGGGCGGCGCGGTCGGCGATCGGGGGCCCGGGCTCCTGCGACCTGCGCGAGGTCGTGAACGCGCTGCTCCACCAGAACCGGACGGGCTGTCAGTGGCGGCTCCAGTCACACGACCTCCCGGCCCGGTCGGCGGTGTTCTACTACTTCACCCTGTGGCGCCAGCACGGCCTCGACCAGCGGATCCAGGAGACCTGCGCTGCAGGGCAAGGTGTGGCTCGGCACGCTGCCGGCTGCCGTATTCGCCACCGCACTGCTGCAGCTCGTCGTCTGGTGCGGGGGCGACCCCGCCAGGACGGCCCCGCTCACCGACCGGATGGCCACCGCCTGGAAGGCGACCGGCATCCACGGCCTGATCGCGCCCGCCTACGCGATCTGGCCGAAGAAGGCCCCGCACGGCCGGGACTGCGAACCGGCCCAGGCGAAACGCTGACTCCGGCGAACGCCGACGAGCGCGGACACCGGTGCCCGGCACCCCGGCGTTACGGGTGCCGGGACCGACGTCCGCGCTCCGGGTCGGCGTCACACCCCCCATCCAGATGGAGGAACTGGAGGCGGGCCGGACACCGGCTTCCGTCCAGTCCCGCAGACGCCGCCGACACGTCAGACCGCTGCACCCGATCGCTTCCGCCGGGACGTCCGCCCAGCTCACACCTTGCACAGGACATAAACGATGCCCCGCAGGGCTGCACGGTCATCCTCGGGCAGCCGCCCTGGGTATCGCCGACGTCGCGGCGGGCACGCCGGGAGAAGAGGGGCCATGTCCTCCCACAGGTCATCAGGCACAAGACCCCCCGGCACCCGTGCAACTCCGCCGTCGCAACACTCAACTGCCAAGCCCCACAACGAACCTCATTCCGGAAAGATCAGTGAGTGGCTGCGAGCAGCACCTCCAACGCCGCCGCGGTGTCTGGATGACGGCTGAGCAGGGCCACGCCTTCCGGTTCCGGGTCCGCCGCTTCCCATCCCTCGTCGCAGCCCAGCAGGCCGGCCACCGCGTCGCAGGTCGCGGGATGCGCCGCGAGGAGCGCGACGCCCCGGGCGGCGCCCGCAGGGCGCGTCGGCCGCACGGCGAGCGGATCCGGCTGCGCCCGCCACGGCGGAACCCACTCATCCAGGGCGGCGAGCCGGCTCGGGAAGATCCGGCCCGCTTCCCGTATCAGCAGCGGCGCCAGCTCCGCGCCGCCCGCCCGCAGGGTGGTGATCAGGGTCGGGAGCCACGGCAGGAGTACCGGGTCCGGCAGCCGCCCGAAGGCGTGGGACACCGCCTCCACGACGAAGTCCGTGAGGCCCGGGACAGGCTCCAGGGCGTGGACGAACCCGCTCAGGTAGCGCGGATAGGAGGGCACCACCAGGGGATTGCCGAGCAGTGCGTCGCACCTCGCGCGCAGCTCCGCGCGAGAGAGGCAGCCGAGCTGAGTCTGGGCAGCCCACAACAACGCGGTCTTCGAAGGGTCCTGCGGATGCGACTGGGCGACGGCCAGCTCCAGCTGGGTGCGGTCGCAGCCCAGCGACAAGGCCAGGTTCTCCATACTGAAGAGGAAGCCCAGCATTGCCGCCACGTGGCGGACGGTCGCGTCGTCGTCGGCGAACGCCGTCGGCAGCAGGGTGCAGTAGTGCGCGTACCCGGTCTTGACGAACGACTCGATCCACGGCGGCAGCACCGGTTCGGTGGTGCGGTAGTACGCCAGCAGCCGACGCGCCCGGCGCAGCACTTCGGGAGCGCCGTCGACACTGCGTTCGCCCGCCAGCACCTCGAGGGCGCGGTTGCCCAGCTCATCGGCGAGACGGCGGCTGCGCAAGTACAGCGTGGCGTCCTCCACGGCTTCGAGGACGGTCGCCGTGGTGGCCTGCGGGCCGTACGCGGTGCGGCGCAGGCGCTGTTCCAGGACCTGCTCGATGCTGACACCTTCATAGCCGAGCTCGATGAGCGCGCGCTGGTGGGTTCCGAGCGCCAGGTCCCAGGATTCCTGGATGGGCCGCTCGCCCAGCGTCCGCTCGCCCATGATCGGCCGGGCCGCGCCCTGCGGCATCAGGTAGCGCAGCATCCACAGTAGGTCGGAGCACTGCTCCAGATACGGCTGGGACGCTATGTCCAGCAGCGCCCGCTGCACACCGCGCTGCTGGAGCTTCAGCCCCAGCGGCGCGAGCCGGTCGTGGACGTCCCGGGCCAGGGGTGGCAGCGCGTCATAGCCGACCTGGCCGATCCGGTCGCCGCCCATCATGATCTCCACGAGTCGGCGCACGTCGCGTCGGCCGGGCACGGTGTCCTTCTCGATGCAGGTGACGGCCGCGTCCTGGAAGTCGTACGGTGTGGGCTTGGCCCGGTCGCGCATTCCGGCGAGCAGGATCGAGGTCTCGAACACCGCGATGGCGTCGGCGGTCGAGGCGAGGTAGCCGTTGCGGCGGGCCGCGCGCACGATCTCCACCGACCAGCCGAGCAGTTCGGCTTCGTCGAGCCGGTCCAGGACGGGCGGCTGCTGGAGGAAGCCGGTCAGCCTGTCCGATGGCACGGCCGCCGGTACGGAAGCGGGCGAAACGGCCTTACTGGTCCTCGTCTTCTTCGCGCCGGCCTGGCCCGCCAGGCGGTACGGCTCGACGCGGGTCCGCTTGAGATTCTTCGACCAGACGGTTGCGGCTATGGACACCGATCCTGCCGCGAGGCCGAACTGCGCCTCGATCGCCGCGTGACTGGACGGGATCAGGCCGTGCTGCCACTTGGTGTCGGTGCGCGGGCCGATCGCGAAGGAGTTGCTGCCGTGGACGCCGAACTCCTCGACACGGCTGGCCGCGTGGAAGGCGCCGCAGACATAGAGGCAGTCCGAGGGGTCCGTGCCCGTTGCGGCCAGGTGCTCGCGCATCCTGGTCCACATGTAGCGCTCGCGGTGCTCGTCCACGCGCACCCGATGGGGGTCGCCTGGTGCGAGACGCCGGAACAGACTGCCGATCAGCAACATGACCTGGCGGTAGGTGTCGTGGTCGCTGTCGCCGAGCGGAAGTTCGACGTACTGGTGCCACCACTCCGACCAGTGCCGCACCCTGCCGTGACGCAGGAGGTACTCCTCCAGCTCGGCGAAGCGCGGCCGCAGGTCGCCGATCTCCACCCCGACCGCGTCGCCGTGGAGGGCGGCCTCCTCCTCGGCCGGCGGTGCGTCCGGGGCGGCCGGTTCGCCGGAGTGCGTGGCGCGGGCGTCCCACTGGAAGACGTGGTCGGAGGAACGGTCGACGAGGACCAGTTCGACGCCCGGCGTGTCCAGCGCGTAGGCGATCGCCTGGTACTCGGCCGAGGCCTCGGTGATCGGTGCGACGACCGACAGCGGGGACCACTCGACGGGGAATCCCTCGGTCTCGGACGCGAACGCCTGGACGGCCACAGGGAGCCTGCAGTTCCGGAGTTCGGTGAGCAGCGGCGCCATGTCCTCGCACAGCTCCAGGTACACGACCTTCGGCTGCTTCTCCCGCAGGCGGCGGGCCATCGCGATCGCCGAGGCGGGTGAGTGGTGGCAGACGGGAAAGATCTCCAGCGGCTCGCGCACCGCGCGGTCGACATCGTCGACGATGCCGAGGAGGATCCCCTCGAGCGCGTCCGGCCCGTCGGCGAACGTCGCTGCAGCCTCCTGCAGTTGCGCGCGCAGCGCCTCGAAGGTGCCCTCGTGCGTGCCGCTCATGACAGGGTGGCGATCGCGTCGCGGCCGCCCTCCAGGAATTCCGCCCAGGAGCCGCCCTCCTCCTTGCTGCGCGGCTCGACGACGCCGTGCAGGTATTTGTTGAGGATGGCGAGGTCCTCGGGCTCGCGCCGGGTCAGCGAGCCGACGAGCGAGGAGGCCAGTGTGTGGGCGGTCAGGGCGCGCTCGCCGAAGAAGTTGCTGTGCAGGATGGCGTCCTCGAGCACGCCGATCTGTTCGGCAGTGGACAGGGCGGACTCCAACTTCTCGTCGTCGCTGCCGGCTGCGGAAGCCGAGGCGCGCAGGTCGGCGAAGCTCTGCAGCAGCACGTCGAGCAGTGTCGGCGGAACGTCCAGTTCGATCCGGTGGCGGCGCAGCAGCTCCTCGGTGCGGAAGCGGACGATCTCGGCCTCGCTCTTCTTGTTCGTCACCACCGGGATACGGACGAAGTTGAAGCGGCGCTTGAGAGCGGAGGACAGGTCGTTGACGCCCCGGTCGCGACTGTTGGCGGTGGCGATGACGGAGAAGCCCGGCTTGGCGAAGACGATGTTGTCGCTGTCGAGTTCGGGGACCGAGACGTACTTCTCGGACAGGATCGAGATGAGTGCGTCCTGGACGTCGCTGGTGGAACGGGTGAGCTCCTCGAACCGGCCGATCGATCCGTTCTCCATCGCCGTCATGATCGGCGAGGGGATCATCGACTCCCGCGACTGGCCCTTGGCGATGACCATGGACACATTCCAGGAGTACTTGATGTGGTCCTCGGTGGTGCCGGCCGTGCCCTGGACGACCAGCGTGGAGTTGCGGCAGATCGCGGCGGACAGCAGCTCGGCCAGCCAGCTCTTGCCGGTGCCGGGGTCACCGATGAGCAGCAGACCGCGGTCGGAGGCCAGCGTGACGATGGAGCGCTCCACGAAACTGCGGTCGCCGAACCACTTCTGTGAGATCTCCCGGTCAAGGCCGTCGGAGCGCTCGGAACCCAGGATGAACAGACGGACCATCTTGGGGGACAGGCGCCAGGAGAACGGCTTGGGGCTGTCGTCGATGGACTCCAGCCAGTCCAGTTCCTCGGCGTACTTGATCTCGGCGGGGGCGCGCAACAGGTCGGACATGTCAAGGCCTTTCGAAGCGTGTGACTGAGCGGGTGACCGGGCGTACGGACCGGTGAGTGGCTAGGCGAGGAACGTCTTCAGTTCGTGGACGAGCTTGCGTATGTGTCCGGAGAGCACTGGCGTGCCGAGGTCCTTGAAGCGCTCCCTGAACCACGGGTTGACGCTGCCTCGGCCGGCGCTGGTCACCGACCCGACCGGGATGAACTTCGCTCCGGAGCGGTGGACCGCGGCCATGGACTCGAAGAGCTGCTCACCCCGCCATTCGTAGAAGTCGGAGATCCACACCACCACGGTGTTGCGGGGCTCGGCGATCTTCGGCTGGGTCAGGGCCATGGCGACCGTGCCGTCGGTGCCGCCGCCGAGGTTGGTGCGCAGCAGGGTCTCGAACGGGTCGTGCACCCACGGGGTCAGGTCGAGTGCCTGAGTGTCGTAGGCGATCAGGTGGACGTCCACCTTCGGCAGCCCTGCGAAGATCGACGCCAGGATGGTGCAGTTCACCATCGAGTCGACCATCGACCCGGACTGGTCCACGACGACGATCAGCCGCTGCGGCGTGGTCTTGCGGGCGGTGTGCCGGTAGTAGAGGCGGTCGACGTAGAGCCGCTCCTCCTCCGGGCTCCAGTTGGTGAGGTTCTTCCAGATCGTGCGGTCGAGGTCGAGGTTGCGGAACACCCGCCTGGGCGGGACGGACCGGTCCAGGTCGCCGACCGTCGCCTTCTCCACCTGGGTGCGCAGTACCTCTGCGACCTCGTCGACGAAGCGGCGGATGAGGGCTTTGGCGTTGGCCAGGGCGACGCCGGACAGATTGTTCTTGTCCCGCAGCAGCTGTTCGATGAGCGACATGCTCGGCGTGAGCTGCGCGGCGAGCCGGGGGTCGGCCAGCACTTCGCGCAGGTGCATCCGCTTGACGAGACCGGCCTCGATGGAGCCGAGTTCCGGACCGATCTCCGGGATCAGGCGGCTGAGGTCGGGCGCGGCGCCGTGGCCGCCCGTGCCGGTCGGGCTGACGCCCGTACCCGCGCCGCCGCCGGGACGGCCGCCGCGCAGCTCGCCCGGCCGGCAGCCGAGCGCCCGCTCCAGCCAGCCCGCGTCGGACTGCCAGCGGGCCAACTGTCCGGCCGTGACCGTGCCGGAACCGGTGGCGAAGACATTGAGCAGCACCTTCGACACCAGCGCCGCGCGCCGCACTTCGGCCGACCGGTCCCGTGCGCCGTCGTCGTCGGGTTCGGGAGCCATCAGGCCGTCGAACTCCGTCGCCAGCTCCGGGTGGCGCTGCACGATCGCGTCGACGGAGGCCTGCGGGTCCAGCAGCGCGGACGGAAGGCCGATGTCCTCGACCACGGCGAGGCTCGCCGATTCCAGCGAGGCCTGCTCCTCGGGGTCGAAGAGGCGGGCGAGGAGCCGCCAGTAGAGGACCTGACGGCGATTCTCGTGGGGTTCCGGCTCTGGGGGCAGTACGGCGGTCCGAGCCGCTGACTGCCCTGCTGCGGGATCCGTCGGCTGACCGGTGGTGAACGACTGCCCGCCAGTGAACGGCTGTCCTGCTGTGGGATCGGTCGGCTGACCGGCTGTGAGGGGCTTCCCGGTGATGTGCTCGGTCATTTCCGCAGCAGCCTTCCGGCACGCTCCCGCAGCACCGCTACCGCGTCGGTGGCGGCTTTCTCGGCCTTCACTGCGGCCTTGTCGGTGGTGCCTCCGGCCCACCCTCCGGCGTGAACGGCGACGGCCTTCTTCCGTACGGTCGTCTCGACGGCCAGGGGCTGCACGACGAACGTGCCGGCGTCCCAGCGGAGTAGTCCAATGCAGGCGCCGGACACCGTGACGGCCTCGGGCGTGAGGGGACTGGCGCTCGGGATGCGGTCGGTGTCGACGGCAAGGGGCACACCGGCAACGGTGAACGTCGGAGCGTAGTCGTCCTTCTGCACCGTATAGCCCTCCAGGAACACGGGGACGGCAATGCGTGCCGGGTGCCGGTCCAGCGGCGCGGTGGTCGCGTCGGCGGCGGCGGGGAGGGCGACGCGGGCCGTGGCGAAGGCATCGGCGGGCTCGCCCAGGCGGGCGTATTCGTCGCTCCACACCAGATCGCCCTCGGCCGTGACCGGCATACCGGCCAGCTCCATCGCGCGGCCGTCGCCCACGGCTGCCAGGAGCGACATGTGCGGGCGGAGCAGCTGCCAGAGTCCGGCTCCGACGACCGTGTCGGGCTTCGGCACGGACACGCCGGCCCGCACCAGCCTGGGCGAAGTGCCGTCCGCGGGCTCGAACACCGCGTGGACCTGGGCCTGTACGGCCGTGGCGTGCTCGTGCACGTCGACACCGAGGGGCAGCAGACGCCCGGTGACCGTGTCGGCCACGGCCACGTCCGCCGCACCGGGCAGCGTGAGCAGCATGGCGCGAGACCACAGATCGGCCCAGCGGCGGGCCGGGACGCGTTCCAGGGTCGCGCCCGGGCATGACGCGGCGAGTTCGGCGGCGAACCCGTCGAGCAACGTCGCCAGGCGGCGCAGGGCCGGGTCCGGGAGCATTGCGGAGACGACCTGCGCGGAACCGGACACCACCTCATGGTCGATGCCGTGCCAGCCGCGACGCGCCAGATCGGACAGCCAGGAGCGGGCGGCGGCCAGCAGATTGACGGCGGTCGGCCCGCCGGGAGCCGGTACGGTCTCCTCGTTGCGGGGCCGGCCTGTCGCCTCCGCGACGCGGGCCATCAGCGCGTCGTGGACGGAACCGAGCAGCGCGGTGCGCGCGGCGGCGAGCGCGACGAAGTGGTCCTCGCCCGCGGATCCGGCCGCCGCCTTCTCGGCCGCCTCGGCGACTCTGCCGGCCAGCGGCGTACCCGCCACGGCGTGGGCGAGCTCCGCCAGACCGGCGGCCTGGGCGGGCTGAGGACGGAGCAGGCCCCCGACGAGAGCCTCGTCGAAGGCATCGACGGCCGCAAGGGCTTCGTCGAGCCCGGGAACGGTTTCGGTGAGCAGATCGGCACGCATCACGCCACCGCCCTGGTGGGCGGGAACCACTGCATGTCCGGCAACGGCGCGGTGGTGGGGGCGAGTTCCAGATAGGAGAGGTGTCGCAGGAACCGGCTGAACACCATCGCGGCGGCCTTGGCGTCGCCCTGCTGCGGGCGTGTGCCGACCATCGTGGCAGTGAGATCCTGCGAACTCGGCTGAGCGTCCGTGACCTCGATCCGCAGATAGCGGGCGACGCGCGGGGCGCCGTACTGCAGTACGGCCTCGTTGACCAGGGCACGGATGTGATTGCAGAACGAGCCCCGCGCGCCGCCGCAGGGCCGGTTGTTGTTGGTGCTGCACGCGAACGCGTAGTCGCCGGCCGCGACCGACGACACGTAGACGCGCTCGATGTCAGAGCCGCTGGACACCACACCCTGCAGCCGCCCGTCGGCCAGTTCGACGAACGGAACCTTGGCGAGCTTGCGCGGCCGAGCGGGTGGGATCACCCGTGCCGTGCTCGACCTCTCCCAATGCGTCAACGCACTATCTCCAATACACCAAGGGACGTCGCACGCCAGATCGGCGGGACAACGACGAACTTACGTGGCGCCACTGACAATGGGTGTCGCGCACGTGTTGCCCGGAGCACGAAGACGGCGTGCGTGCGAACGCCGCGACGCCGGGCGCTTCGCCGCCGTGTCCCGGCACCCGGTCCCGCGAGACCCGCCCCGTGGGCACGTCGTCGAGCGCTGCTTGCTGTTCCTGGTCGCCGGGAAAGGCCGCTGCACGGCGTCCCCGAGAAGTCCCGCCCGCGTGATGGGATGAGGACGGTGGCTGCCCTCCGCTGCCGGGCTGCGCGCCGGCCCGATACCGGATGGACCCGAGTACGGACGCGCCGCACGGATCCAGCCACCGCGGCCGTATTCCAGCCACGCCCTGACGTGGTGTTTTAGAGTGACTTCCATCAGTTCTGGCGATAGGACCTGAGAGGTATTTGCGAACATGCCGACGGAAACGTTTGAGTTTCAGGTGGAGGCCCGTCAGCTGCTGCAGCTGATGATCCACTCGGTCTACTCGAACAAGGACGTCTTCTTGCGGGAGCTTGTCTCCAACGCCTCTGACGCGCTGGACAAATTGCGCCTCGAGAAGCTGTGGGACGACTCGCTCGACGCCGACGTGTCCGATCTGCACATCGAGATCGACGTCGACAAGGACGCCCGCACCCTCACCGTGCGGGACAACGGTGTCGGGATGTCGTACGACGAGGTCGGGCGGCTCATCGGCACGATCGCCAACTCGGGGACCGCCAAGTTCCTCCAGGAGCTGCGGGAGGCCAAGGACGCGGCCGGGGCGGACGGGCTCATCGGCCAGTTCGGCGTCGGGTTCTACTCCGGCTTCATGGTGGCGGACGAGGTCACCGTGCTGACCCGGCGCGCCGGCGAGAGCCAGGGCACCCGCTGGACATCGCGCGGCGAGGGCACGTACACGTTGGAGGCCGTCGGCGACGCACCGCAGGGCACCTCGGTCACGCTCCACCTCAAGCCGGCCGACCCGGAGAACCAGCTCCACGACTACACATCCCCGTGGAAGATCAGGGAGATCATCAAGCGGTACTCGGACTTCATCACCTGGCCCATCCGGATGGTGCCCGAGGGTTCCGCCGCGGCCGACAAGGGCGACGAGGCGCCCGAATTCGACACGCTCAACTCCATGAAGGCGCTGTGGGCGCGGCCGCGCGACCAGGTGTCCGACGACGAGTACCACGAGCTGTACAAGCACATCGGCCACGACTGGCGCGACCCACTGGAGACGATCCGGCTCCAGGCGGAGGGCACCTTCGAGTACCAGGCCCTGCTCTTCCTCCCCGCCCACGCCCCCCAAGACCTGTTCACGCGGGACTTCAAACGCGGCGTGCAGCTGTACGTCAAGCGCGTGTTCATCATGGACGACTGCGAGGCGCTCCTCCCGCCGTATCTCCGCTTCGTCAAGGGCGTCGTCGATGCGGCGGACCTCTCGCTCAACGTGTCCCGAGAAATCCTCCAGCAGGACCGCCACATCGAGATGATGCGGCGACGCCTCACGAAGAAGGTCCTGTCCACGGTCAAGGAAATGATGACCAAGGACCACGACCGCTACGCCACGCTCTGGCGGGAATTCGGCGCAGTCCTGAAGGAAGGACTGGTCACCGACTCGGAGAACCACGACGCCATCCTCGCCGTCGCGTCCTTCGCGAGCACGCACCACGACACCGAGCCGACCACGCTCAAACAGTACGTGGAGCGGATGAGGGACGGGCAGCAGGACATCTACTACCTGACCGGCGAGTCCCGGCAGAGCATCGAGAACTCCCCGCACATGGAGGTGTTCCGGGACCGGGGCATCGAGGTGCTGCTGCTCACCGACGCCGTCGACGAGGTGTGGGTCGACGCCGTCGGCGAGTACGAGGGCAAGAAGCTGCGGTCCGTCGCCAAGGGCCGGATCGACCTCGACGCCAAGGACGAGGACGCCCCCGACAGCGAACGGGAGAAGCGGGCCGAGGAGTACGCCGGGCTGCTCGGCTGGATGACGGAGCAGCTGGACGACGACATCAAGGAGGTGCGCCTGTCCTCCCGCCTCACCGTTTCCCCGGTGTGCGTCGTGTCCGACGCACACGACCTGACCCCGGCGATGGAGAACATGTACCGCGCGATGGGCCAAGAGGTGCCACGCGCCAAGCGGATCCTGGAGCTCAACCCTGACCACCAGCTGGTGAAGAGCCTCAACCAGGCTTACAAGGAGCGCGAGGAGCGCACGGAGCTCGCCGGGACCGCCGAGCTCCTGCACGGCCTGGCGGTGCTCGCCGAGGGCGGTCAGCCGAAGGAACCGGCACGTTTCGTCAAGCTGATGGCGGACCGTCTGGAACGCGCACTGTAACTCGGCTCTGTCCGCCGTCGGCGGCCCGCCCAGGGTGAATGCGGGCGGGCCGCCAACGGCTTCGGGGGCCCATGAACCGGGTCGGCGTTGTCCACCGCGACAGCGTGACCGTCATTCGGAGAGAATCGTTTCTGTCGCATCTCAACACCGGACGGCTCGGTTCTGGAGGACTACCTTCGCGTGTCCGCGGCCGATTCGGCCAGTGGATCATAGATAGCTGTCGGCGCCCCCGTGATCAGGACTGGCTCTCGTACGCGCATGAGATCGGCCTCCGCCACACGGAAGCCAAGAAGAACCAGACCGACGGGGCGAACTCGGTGCCCTGCATTCCCCTGCGCTACTTGGTCGCCTTCATCTATCCGATTACCGCCACGATGCGGCCGTTCCTGGCGAACAGGCGCCATGACGAGGCGACCGTAGAGCGCATGCACCAGGCGTGGTTCAAGTCGGTGATCCTGCAAACCACCCTCTGGCTCCAGCCGTACGCAGCCGACCGCTGGTGAATGGGGCCTGCCGAGGCGAAGAGTTTCCCGTCCGGCCGGGTCACCACATATGAAGTAACGGTGTCCACCAGCGTGTTGTGGGCCGGTCGTTGTCCTGACCTGAAGCACGGCATGGGATGGCGGGTGGATGGGGAGCGGTTGCCGTGGTCATCGGCTCTCGCCTTCTTCCGGTGTCCTGTTTCCCGCCGGTGCGAGGTAGTGGTCCGGGTGGGCGTCGAAGGCGGCTGCGCACTGCGGGGAGCAGAAGAAGTAACTGCCGGTGTCGGTGTCGCGTCGTTCGGGGGCGGTTGCCGGGTCCAGGCGCATGCCGCAGACCGGGTCGACCGTACTGTCCTCGGGGCCGGGCCGGGGCTCTTTGCCGGCGGTGGGCTCGGGTTGGTGGTGATGTCCGTGTTCTGCGGTCGCGGTGTGGGCGGGGGTTCGGTCGGCTGCGGATTCCACCTGGGGTTCGACGGGCTCTGCCGTGGCGGCCAGGAGCGGGCTGGTGTGCCAGCGACGCAGGCGGGAGGCGTTCGTGACCACCGACAGGGAGGACAGGGCCATCGCGGCGGCGGCGATGATCGGGCTGAGGCGGATGCCCCACAGGGGGTAGAGGGCACCGGCGGCGAGAGGCACGCCGACGGCGTTGTAGATCAGGGCGAAGAACAGGTTCTGCCGGATGTTGCGCATGGTGGCGCGGGAGAGCCGGATCGCGGTGACGACGCCGGTCAGGGAGCCGGAGATGAGGGTGATGTCGGCGGCCTCGATGGCGACGTCGGTGCCGGTGCCGATGGCCAGGCCCAAGTCGGCGGCGGCCAGCGCGGGGGCGTCGTTGATGCCGTCACCGACCATGCCTACGGTGCGCCCCTCGGCCTGCAGCCGGCGGATCTCGTCGGCCTTGTGCTCGGGCAGCACCTCGGCCAGGACCCGGCGTACGCCGACCTGGGCGGCGATGTGCGCGGCGGTGCGGGCGTTGTCGCCGGTGATGATGACCGTCTGAAGGCCGAGCCGGTGCAGGGTGGCGATGGCCTGGACGGAGTCGTCCTTGATGGTGTCGGCGACCGCGAGAACACCTGCGGGCCGACCGTCGATCGCGGTGAGGACCGGGGTCTTGCCCTCGGCGGAGAAGCCGGCTGCGATCGGGGTGACGGCACCGGTGTCGATGCCGGCGTCGGCGAGCAGCCGTGCGGTGCCGACGAGGACCGTGTGGCCGTCGACGGTGGCCTGGACGCCCTTGCCGGTGACCGAGTCGAAGCCGCTCGCGGCAGGCGAGGTGAGGCCGCGGTGACGGGCCCCGGTGACGATCGCGCCCGCGAGCGGGTGTTCGCTGTCCGCCTCGGCCGCCGCCACCAGGCCCAGCAGCTCGCTCTCCTGGAAACCGTCGGCGGTGTGCACATCCGTGAGGACGGGTTTGCCCGCGGTCACGGTGCCGGTCTTGTCCAGCACGATCGTGTCCAGCTTGTGGGCGGTCTCCAGGGCCTCGGCGGAGCGGATCAGGATGCCGGCCTGGGCGCCTTTGCCGGTCCCGACCATGACCGACAGCGGGGTGGCAAGACCGAGTGCGCAGGGGCAGGCGATGATCAGTACCGCTACAGCGGACACCAGAGCCAGGGTGAGCGCCGGGGCCGGCCCGATCGTGTACCAGAGGGCGAAGGTGGCGACGGCGACGGCGATGACGGCGGGCACGAAGTAGGCGGAGACGGTGTCGGCGAGCCGCTGGATCGGTGCCTTCGACGCCTGGGCCTGCTGCACGAGGCGGATGATCTGCGCGAGCATCGTGTCGGCCCCGACCTTGCTTGCCCGTACCCGCAGGGAACCGGTGGTGTTGACGGTCGCACCGATGACCGTGTCCCCGGCGTGCTTCGTCACCGGCATCGGCTCGCCCGTGACCATCGACTCGTCCACCGCCGAGGACCCGGACAGGACGACCGAGTCGACCGGGACCTTCTCCCCGGGCCGGATCACCACCTCGTCGCCGACCGCGACGTCCTCCACCGGCATCTCCGCCTCGGTGCCGTCGCGGACCACGCGGGCGGTGCGGGCCTGGAGGCCCAGCAGGGCCCGAATGGCCTCGCCGGTACCGGCCCTGGCACGGGCCTCCAACAGGCGGCCGAGCAGGATGAGGGTGAGGATCACCCCGACCGCCTCGAAGTACACCTCCCGCACATCCTCCGGCAGGAGGCGGGGGGCGAGGGTGACCAGCAGGCTGTAGCCGTAGGCGGCCGTCGTCCCCAGCGTGATCAGGGAGTTCATGTCGGCGCCGCGGTGCTTCAAGGTCAGCCAGCCGGTGAAGTGGATCGGCCAGCCGGTGTAGATCATCACCGGTGTGATCAGCACGAGCTGCAACCAGTGATTGAGTAGCCAGCCCGGCACCCAGTCGGCACCGAACAGCTCATGGGCCATGACGGCGAAGAGCACCGGCAGCGTGAGCAGAGCGCCGACCGCGACGCGCCGGGTCAGGTCGGCGATCTCCGCATGTCGCTCGGCGGCCTCGGCAGCCTCCGCCTCGGCTCCACTGCCTTCGCCGAGCCCGGGCCCCGCAGCGGTGGAGGCAGCCCCACCGTGGCCCGCGACGCCCGGGGTGACCTCCGTGGCGCTGGAGCCGTCCGCGGGGCCGACCAGCAGCGTGCCGTGGATCATGTTCATCCCGCAGGCGAAGCCGAACGAGCCCGCCCGGTCCGGGCTGACCCGTACGGTGGTGCGGGCATAGGCCGGCAGCCCGGCACTGACCCGCAGGTCGGGGAAGACGACCCGGTTGGTGCACTCCCCGCTCTCCTGCCGGTCGAAGACGAACTCCACCGGCACCCCCTGGCGGACCTTGATGACGTTGGGGCTGTAGCCACCTCGTACCGTCACCTCGACCCGCTGCACCCCGCCCTCCAGTTGCGCGGTGCGGGCCCTGCGAGGGCCGAAGAAGAACCAGCCCAGCCCACCGATCAGGACAGCGGCCAGGATCACGACCACGACATCGGCGACTCCCATGGCAGACCGCCCTCCTTGCGTGTGCACTCCCTTCCAGCGTCCCTCGCCCTACCCGTACCGGGTAGGGGCTGACCGGCCCACAGGCCAGGGACCACATGGCGCTGCACCGCACGGCCGGAACCGAGTGAGCATGGTGGTGAACGGCTGGGCGGGCAGCGGGGACCGGCTGGCTCGGGAAGAAGGTGCCGCGATGAACAACAACAAGAACCACCGTCTGTACGCGGTCGCGCTCGCCATCGCCTTCGTCGGCGCGCTGGCGCTCGGCGTGCCCGTGGCCACGCTCGCCCTCCTGGCCGTCGTCGCCGCCTGCCCGCTGATGATGTTCTTCATGATGCGCGGCATGCACGGCGGCGGCCACGGCGATGACCAGCCCATGGACGAGCGTGATCCGCTGCGCAGGCACGACCACCACCAGCACCCCGGATCCGGTCGGCCCTGACCGGGCCGGCCCCGTGCACAACGGCATGGCGAGGTGAACGCCATGAGCGCGCTGGCAGCCATCCTGACCAGCGGAGTGATCCTGGCCGCGATCGACTGCGAACTCGCGGGCCTGATCAAGCCCGACGAGAGCCGCTTCCCGCCCCTGGCCCGCCTCCGGGGAAAGCGGGCGGCCCTGGAGGACGTTGAACGGTGGTGCGTCGGCTTGCGCAAGCACGGCCGGATCGACCAGGCCGGCTACCTGCACCGGATGAGCACGCTCGCCCATGGCCGGCGCCGGCCCGCCACTGTCCGAGAAGCCGCGAGGAGGATGTGATGGCTGACGCCGCATACGGCCGCCTGTGGCCGCTGGTCGCGTTCAACACCGCGTTGTTCATCCTGTTCGCCGTGAGCTTCTTCCACCCGAAGACGAAACGGGACTGGCGGGCGATGGGCGCCTACAGCGCGTTCCTGGTGGCGCTGTTCACCGAGACGTACGGCTTCCCGCTGACGATCTACCTGCTGGGCGGCTGGCTCGGCAGCACCTTCCCGCTGCTGAAGGACACCCACGCCGGCGGGCACCTGTGGTACGACCTGACCGGCTGCTCCCGCCCTCCTCGCCACGGGCGTGCTTCCGGTTCCCGCCCTGCTCGTGACCGACGCGCCCGCGGCTGCGTGGGGCTGTGGGGCGCCCTCACCATCAGTGCCGCCCTGGTCGATGCCACCGGCGACACCCTGCGGGACATGCCCGGCAACCGGGCGGCGCCTCATACCGAAAGCAGGCCCTGACCAGCCAGAACCCGTACCAAGCACGATCAAACTGCCGCTCAGAGCCCGCGCCCGGACAATGAAAGTGGCGCTCGGATGTCGGTGACCAGCGGGCGAGGAGGTGTCGTAGTCGCGCGCAGTACGCCTGGCCCGCATCCTCGAACCCGATTGTCGGCCTCGACAGCAAGGAGGTCACCATGACCAGCATCACCCAACGCATCACCACCCTGTTCCGGATCAAGGCGAACAAGGCTCTGGACAAGGCCGAGGACCCGCGCGAGGTCCTGGACTACTCCTACGAGCAGCAACTCCAGATGCTGCAACGCGTGCGGCGCGGGGTGGCCGATGTGGCTACCAGCCGCAAGCGGGTCGAACTCCAGCTCAGCCGACTCCGGCAGTCCACCGACAAACTGCAGGCCCAGGCGGAACAGGCGCTGGCCGCCGGGCGGGAGGACCTGGCCCGCGAGGCCCTCACCCGCCGTACGGCCGTGGCCGCGCAGATCACCGACCTTCAAGCCCAGCACACCTCGCTGAAGGACCAGGAGGACAAGCTCACGCTCGCCACACAGCGCCTGGAAGGGAAGGTGGACGCCTTCCGGACCCGCAAGGAGACCATCAAGGCCGGCTACACCGCGGCCGAGGCCCAGACCCGCATCACCGAAGCCGTGACCGGGATCGGCGAGGAAATGGGCGACGTGGGTCTGGCCATGCAGCGAGCCCAGGACAAGACCGAGCAGCTGCAGGCACGCGCCGGTGCGCTGGACGAACTCATCGCCTCCGGTGCGCTGGACGACGCCACCCTGCCGGCCGGCCGGGACGACATCCAGGCCGAGCTCGAGCGCGTCACCGCAGGCCAGGACGTGGAGCTCGAACTGGCCAGGATGAGGGCGCAGCTGCCCGCAGCGTCCGCTCCGGAGGCGGTGGAAGCCGGCGAGGCCCGGCCGGAGCGCAAGGAGAAGTCATGATCATGCGGATTCTCGGCGAGGGTCAGTACGACATCGCCGACGAGCACCTTGACCGGCTCAACCACCTGGACTCCGCCCTGCAGGCAGCCGCCGATGCGGGTGATGAGACGGCGTTCGCCTCCGCCCTGTCGGCTCTGCTCGACGCCGTACGCAGTCTCGGCAGAGCGCTGCCGGACGAGCAGATCACTCCATCGGACCTGGTGCTGCCCGACGAGACGACGAGCTTGCCGCAGGTGCGCGAGCTGCTGTCCGCCGAGGGTCTGATCCCAGGGTGACGGACTGAAGGTGTGATGGCGATGCGCAGTCGTTTCGAGCCCGACCGGCAGCTGACCGCCCGCATGGCGGTCACGATGTTCCTGCTCGGCCTGCTGTACGTGGCGTTCATAGCCGCGCTCATCGCGCTGCTCAAGTCCGTCGTCCTGGTGGTCGTCATCGCCGCCGCCCTGCTGGGTGCCCAGTACTGGTACTCCGACCGGATCGCCCTGTACGCCATGCGCGGCCGCCTCGTCACGGCCGAGGAGCAGCCGCAGCTGCACGGGGTCGTGGACCGGCTGTGCGCGACCGCGGACATGCCCAAACCCCGGATCGCGGTCTCCGACATGGACTTGCCCAACGCGTTCGCCACCGGCCGCAACGCCGACCACGCCGTGGTCTGCGTGACCACCGGCCTCATACGCCGCCTGGAGACCGAGGAACTCGAAGGCGTCCTCGCCCACGAACTCTCCCACGTCGCCCACCGCGACGTGGCGGTGATCACCATCGCCTCCTTCCTGGGTGTCATCGCCGGCCTCATCGTCCGCTTCGCCTTCTACTCCCAGCTGTTCGGCGGACGCAACCGGGACCAGAACACGGCAGTCGTCTTCCTGACGGTGATGGGCGTCTCCGCCCTCGTCTACGCCATCAGCTTCCTACTCATCCGGGCCCTGTCCCGCTACCGCGAGCTGGCCGCCGACCGGGCCGCGGCCATGCTGACCGCCAAACCGTCCGTCCTGGCCTCCGCACTGACAAAGGTCAGCGGCGACATCGCCCGCATCCCCACTGAGGACCTGCGTACCGCCCAAGCGTTCAACGCGTTCTTCTTCACCCCCGCTGTCGGCCCCGGCACTGCGGTGGCGAACCTGTTCTCCACCCATCCCACCCTGGAACGCCGGCTCGAGGCACTCGCGGAGATCTCTGCACAACTCGGTGAGGCGGGCGGCGAACCAGGCAGGGCGTGAGGGAAGGAGGCGAGGCCCATGGGTTTCTGGGATGTGCTGTTCGGCCGGAGCAGGCCGGTCCGGCCCGACCTGGACCAGCTCTTCGCCCTGCCCTCGGCGGCGATCACCCTCCAGGCCGCCATCAACTTCACCCCGACCGGAGCGGGCTCAGTCTGCTTCGCTGCGATCGAAGGCGGCGCCTTCACCCGGATCCAGCAGGAAGTACGGGCCCTCCTGGCCGCCGACTCCGAACGCGGCAGCGCCCCGGTGGAGTTCAGCCGGGACACCTACGGATACTCCTGGCTGTTCTCCTGCCGCCCCCCGAACGACCTGCCCGCCCTGGTGGGCGACCTCCACGCGGTCAACACCGCCCTGCAGGACAGCGGATTCGGCCCGCAACTCCTCTGCTCCGTGGTCGCCTTCCACGACGCCCGGCTGCGTCCCCTCGCGCTGGTCTACCTCTACAAGCGCGGCGCCTTCTACCCCTTCGCCCCACTGCCCGGCAACAAACGCGACAACCCGCTGGAGCTCCAGGCCAAGGCCGTACTCAAGGATGACCTGCGCATCGAGCCCGACCTGAGCCGCTGGTTCCCGCTCTGGGGCGCCCCCGGCCTGTAAGGGCACTGTCCGACCCAGGAGGTGAAGCATGACCGGACCCGGGGCCGATCGGGAGACCGGGCCGCGCACCGAGGGCACGGTGCTGGCGGCGGCGGGAATCGAGAAGACATACCGGCGCGGTGTGTGGCCCGCCCGGCGCCGGGTGCGGGTGCTGAACGGAGTGGACGTGGCGCTGGCACCCGCTGAGGTGGTCGGCCTGGTGGGCGAGAATGGGTCGGGCAAGAGCACGCTGATGAAGATCCTGGTCGGCGCCATGGCGGCCGACGCCGGCACGGTGACCCGCGATGGCCGGCTGGGCTACTGCCCGCAGGAACCCGTTGTCTATGAACGCCTCACCTGCGATGAGCACTTCGAACTGTTCGGCCGCGCCTACGGCATGGGCGAGGAGGCGGAACGGCGCTCGCGCCGGAAGATCTATGCCTCCCTGGGCTTCGGCCGCTACGCCACCACCCGGGCGGACCGGCTCTCGGGAGGGACCCTGTCCAAGTTGAACCTCGGCTTGGCCCTGCTGGCCGACCCCGAGGTGCTGCTGCTGGACGAGCCGTACGCGGGGTTCGACTTCGACACTTACCTGAAGTTCTGGGAACTGGTCACCGAACGCCGCAAGTCCGGCCGGTCGGTACTGATCATCAGTCACTTCGTCACCGACGAGGAACGCTTCGACCGGATCGTGGAACTGCGGGAGGGCCGGGCGGTGCCCCGATGACGACCGCGGTGTTCGCACGACGATTCCTCACGCAGGCCGCCCGCACTCCGGTGAACCTCCTGGTGCTGGTCCTGGTACCCGTGGTGTTCGTCGTGGTGGCAGCCCGCCCCCTGGCCGACGCCGCCGAGCTGCTCGGTGGCACCGGCGGACCCGCGGTGCAGACCGCCACCGCCGGATGGGCCGCGGGATTCATCGCCGCGATCGCCATGTACTTCCAGATCCGCGCCGCCCGCGCGGCCGACCGACGCCTGGTCCTGGCCGGACTGGCCCCCGCCCGCCTGGCCGCGGCCCGTATGACCACCGGCCTGACGCTGGCACTGCTCGCGGCGGCCGCCGCCCTGCTGGCCCTGGTGGCGCGCACCGGCATCGGCGACGACCCCGGGCGGGTCGTCGCAGGAACGCTGATGTACGCGGTGATCTACCTGGCGATCGGGGCGCTGGTCGGCACATTGGTCACCGGGCCGGTCAACGGCACCGTACTGGTGCTGTTCGTGTGGATCCTGGACGTGTTCTTCGGCCCGGTGCTCGGCGCGGCGGACCGGGCGGCGACCCGCGTGCTGCCGACACACTTCGTGACGCTGTGGATGGTGGACCTGCCCTCACAGCACAGTGGTCGGGTCGGTGACCTGGGCTGGGCCCTGGTCTGGACCGCCGCCGCCCTGGCGATCAGCGCCGCGCTGATCACCGCGACCAGCCGGACCGCCCGGCCGCGTCACCGCACCCGGCCCGGATCAGCGGCCGGCCAGCTCTGCGCGGGCGTACGCATGGGCGTGCGGGAGGCGGCCCGCAACCGGGTGCTGTGGGTCCTGCTCGTCGCCGTGCCCGTGGTGTTCGTGCTGCTCGCGGTCGCCACCACCCCGAACGAGTCCACGACCCTGACCGTCCGCGAAGGCGGCCGTACCTTCTCCCAGGAGGCGTGGCTGCCCGACATCCACGGCGGCACCATGGCCCCGATCGCCATCGCCTCCCTGGCCACGCTGGCCGGGCTGTTCACCGTCCTGGACGCCCGCACCACCGACCGTCGCCTGGTCCTCGCGGGATTCCGCCCCCTGGCCCTGCTCGCCTCCCGCCTGGCCGTCATCGCCGTCGGCGCGCTGCTGGCGACCGCCGCCTCCCTCGCCGTCACAGCCACTGTTTTCGACGCCCGCCAATGGGGGCCGTACATCGCCGCCGCCGTCCTGATCGCACTTACCTACGCGCTGATCGGCGTCCTGCTCGGCCCGGTGTTCGGCAAGGTCGGCGGAGTCCTCGTCGCCTTCCTGCTGCCCTTCATCGACCTCGGCATCGAACAGAGCCCCATGCTGCGCCCCACCCCGCCCGGATGGGCCCACGCCCTGCCCGGCTACGGCGCCGGCCGCGTCCTGATCGACGCCGCCGTCACCCCCACCTTCGACGAAACCGGCGCCTTGCTGACCGCCCTGGCCTGGCTGGCCGGGCTCACCCTCGCCGCAGCCCTGCTCTTCCGCACCACCATGCACCCGCCCGCCGCCTCTGCCGTTGCGCCGGATGCGGTACGGGCCCGGCCTGCCCCATGACGAAACGGAGCCCTTCGATGACCCAGCACCCGCTGCTCCCGGCAGCAGTCGACCGACCGGTCGTCGGCTCTTACCCGACCCACATCGGCTGCCACACCGTCGGCCCACAACGACGGGCAACACGCTCACTGACAGCCGCTGAGCGGCGGGGCCCGCTTCTTCGGGCCCTGCCCTTGTCCCGCGAGCCTGTCGCTTGGCCGTGGCCAGGGGCCCGACGCGTGCCTCGAATGGACTGACTGGGATGGTGCTGCCTTCGTGGTGGGCGGTTCACTCGGCCCAGACCATCCACGCCACGGCGCGCGGTGCGGTGCTCACCTGGCTGTCCCTGCCCAAGGACCGGCGTGACCGGGCCCGCGGGAGGCCATGGTCGCGGGGCTAGGCGGCCGGAGGCTTCACGTCTGTATCGAGGTCACTGAGGAAGTTCCCGACCACCCGGAGATCCGGCGTCAGCCCTCATGTCTGAGGACCCAGGAGCGCTGTCTCCCTATGTCGGCGCCTACGCCTCGTCGTCGGTGTCATCGACGGCTTGGGTCGCGCAGCGAGCGCAGTTCTGGCCAGGGCCGCTGGTGGTGATGTCGAACTGGCAGCGGCCCAGGCAGTCGATGTGCCAGTCCTTTTCACGCTTTCACGAGTTCTTTCCTGATCAGGCTCTCGGCGGTTGCGAGGATGGCGGCCTCGGGACTATTGCGGGGCTGCCATCCCAGCACGCGGTGGGCTTTTGCGCTGGTCATCTTCCTGGCGAAGCCGAGGTCGGGCACGATCGTACGGAGCTCCTTGTTGAAGAGCGAAACAATGCGTACCACGGCATTGGGGATGGACCGGGCCGGGACGTGCTTGGCTGCGTCTCCGAGGTTGGCTCTGAGGATGGCGCCGATCTGTTTCATCGAGATCGCTGGTCCGCTGGCGGCGAGGAAGCGCTGACCACCAGCTTCAGGGGTGGTCATGGCCAGCAGGTGCGCGCTTGCCACATCGCGTACGTCGACGATCGGGATCCACAGTTCGGGATAGCCGGGCATCGCCCCGTCGAGGATTCGCTGGATGAGGTGATTCGATCCGGAGATCGTCTTGCCCATCACGGGTCCCATGACTGCGACGGGAAGGATCGTGGTGAGTTCCGTCGAACCGCCCTCGGCGTCGATGAAGTCCCACGCGGCGCGCTCGGAGAGCGTCTTGCTCTTGGCGTACACGGTGGCACCTGGCCCGTCGAGGACGCTCCAGTCCTCCTCGGTGAACTGATGGTCGGTGTGTGGGTACCCGTAGGCGACCGCATGGAACGCAGAGGTGAGGACAACCCGTTTGACACCGGCATCGCGTGCTGCACGCAGCACACGCAGAGTGCCTTCACGCGCCGGAACGATGACATCGTCCTCGTTCTCGACCTGCTCCACGTGCACGGGAGAGGCCACATGCAGGGCAAAGTCGCACCCGGCGACGGCGTCAGCCCACCCTGCGTCACTCGTGAGGTCCGCTGCCACGAAACTCAACGCGCCGCCGTTCACCATCCCGGCGTCGCTGAGCTGCGTCCGGACCTCGGACTCGCGCGCGAGGGTGCGCACGGTCGTGCGCACCCGGTATCTCTGCTCCAGCAGTTGGAGAATGCAGTGTCCGGCGATGAAGCCGGACCCGCCGGTGACGAGGACTTGAGGCTGCGACGCGGTCATCTCTGCACCCCTGGGGGCGGTGTGTTGATCATCTGTCTTCCTTTCTTGCTCGCCCAGCTCACTGAGCCATTGACACCTGCTGGGGCCATCGAGCAGCCGGAGCGGAGCCCGCCCACTGGAGGGCCGGGCGGCTCCGTGCCCTACCGGGCTGACGCGGCCGCCGGTTCGGTGCTGCGGACGTGCTGGGTAAGGAAGAGGGCTGCGCGTTCCAGTGCCTCGTCGGCCTCGTCGAGAACGCCGGCGAAGGACTGGAACACGTGGGGCACGTCGGCAGTGATGTCGAGGATCACACTCACGCCGGCGGCGCGGGCGCGGGCGGCCATGCGGGTCGAGTCGTCCAGGAGGACCTCGTTCGTGCCCGCTTGGAGGAGCATCGGTGGGAAGCCGGTCGGGTCGGCGGACAGGGCCGGGCTCACCATAGGCTGGCGTGGGTCCTGACCCCCGAGGTACAGGGGCGCGATGGTTTCCTTGAGGTACTCGCGGGTGAAGATCGGGTCGACAGCCGTCTTGGTGTCCATGCTCTCGCCCGACCCGGTGGCGTCCAAGGAGGGCGAGAAGGCCACGATCGCGGCGGGCAGCGGGAGTCCTGCGTCGCGGGCGGCGAGGCAGGTGGTGACGGTGAGGGCGCCGCCGGCGGAGTCCCCGGCGAACGCGATGGCCGAAGGGTCCTGTCCGCTGTCGAGGAGGGCGCGGTAGGCGCTCAGCGCGTCGTCGATCGCGGCCGGGAACGGGTGCTCGGGGGCAAGCCGGTAGTCCGGCGAGTACGACGTGAACCCGGTTTTGGCCACGAGGTGTCCCGTCATCGACAGCGCGGTCTCCGGGGAGCCGGCCACCCAGCCGCCGCCGTGGAAGTACAGGATCGTCCCGCGGCGCGGGCTGCTGTCCGGCGTGACGTGCAGTGCAGGTCGGTCGCCGAGCGTCGTCCGCGTGGTGCGGATGCCGCCCGGCACGATCATCTGGGCCATCGTCGACTTGAATCGGTCCCGGAACGCGTCGACCGACTGCGGGCCCCGAGGTCGGGGCTGCCTCAGCATCGCGTCGACCCGGACGCGTTGTTCCCTGCTCATGCGGATCGGTCCTTTCGGCCGCCGGTCGTGGTGGCGGGGGTGCGGCTCTCGTGGAGCCAGGTCATTTTGTCCTGGTACCGGGCACGGACGGCCTCGGGCCGGTCGTCGCCGACCTGGTAGCCCTTGCGGTTCAGGTCCCAGGCCAGGCACCGGTAGGAGGGCCGGTCAGCGGCCAGGACCTGCGGGTCGATGTCCAGGCGGGTGTTGGACAGGGCCGGGGTGAGGGAGTCCTTCTCGTAGATCGATGTGATCCGCACGATTCGCCACACCCCGTCAGTGCCGTACTGGGCCCGGTACGGCGAGCGGCAGGCGGAAGCAATGTCGGCCTCGACCCCGTCGACATCGATACGCCGCTCGATGACCAGTGGCAGCTCCACCAGCGCGCGGTCCTGATCGATGCGCACGGTCGGCAGGCCCAGGCGGTGGACCGCAAGGTCGCCACGGCCGGCCGTGTCTCGGGTCGCCCGGACGAAGCCGGCGCCGCTGCCGGAGAACCAGCTCATCTCCACGACCGAGTCCTCGGCGAAGCAGGCCGCCATCTCCTCGTACCAGCCGCGATCCTGGCTCTGCCGCTCGCGCATTAGCAGCTGCACGACGTCTTCTGCGCTCATGACGGGCCTCCTTGTCAGTTGCCGACGGGTGAGGTGAAGGGGAATTTCAGGGGTTGGGCCAGCCCAAGAGGTCGGACAGTTCGCGGGCGCCGGTGAGTCCCCGTGCGGTGACAGCGGCGGAGTCGATGCCCGCCTCGCCCATGGCCTGGTCGAACAGTTTTATGTCCAGCGCCTCGACCGCGGAGAGGTGCTCGACGGTGTCGGGGGTGACCATGGTGTTCAGCAGGGGCAGGGCGGCGCTGGAGGCGCAGCCCAGTTTCAGCACCTCGACGAGCTGGGGCACGTTCAGCTTCAGCTGGGTGGCCAGGTCGACGATGTCCACGATGGCGGCCCGGTTCAGCATCAACAGCGCGTTGTTGAACAGCTTCGCCGTCTGTCCGGCCCCGGCGGCGCCGAGGTGGACGACGTGGCGGGAGGAGGTGGTGAAGACCTTCTCGCACCGCTCGGTCACCGGCTGCGTCCGCCGACCATGGTGGTCAGCCGGTGCTCTTCAGCGGCCGGCCGCCGCTGACCGGGGCGTCCAGGACCTCGACGCCGGCCGTGGCGCATACCTCGGTGAGCCGCACGGCGGCGGTGGGCAGGCCCGTACCGCGATTGACGACGACCACCCCCGGACGCAGCCCGTCCAGCAACTGCTCGGCCACCCGCAGAACGTCGTCGTCCATGCCGACGCACAGGGCGACGATGCCGCTCACGGCGGCCAGGTCCTTGATGTCGTTGTGGCGGATGTGCGGCATACCGCTCAGCCCGTCCAGGGAAACGGGCCGCCGGGCCCGGGCATGCAGGGGGAACCCGGCTTCGGCGATGGCCCTCGCCATGGGCGGGCCCTGGTCGCCCAGTCCGATCCAGCCCACTGCGGGGGCGGTAGATGTTCCTGTCGCTGTCATGCCTCCACGATGAGCACAGAACACAGGAACAGGCAGTAGACCCGTCTTCATAGGACTGCCAGTACCAGGCGCGCCTTGTGGCACATACGCCAGACTCTCCGGTATGGCAACGACAGAACTCGGCGCAGCCCTGCGGCGCTGGCGTGACCAGGTCTCACCCGAGACGGCGGGCCTTCCCGCAGGCAGCCACCGGCGCGCCGCGGGGCTGCGGCGCGAAGAGCTGGCCCAGCTGGCCGGTATCTCCGTCGACTACGTCACCCGTCTCGAACAGGGCCGGGCCACCAGCCCCTCCCCTCAGGTCGTCGAAGCCCTCGCCCGGGCCCTGCGGCTCACCAGCGGCCGGCGCGCCCATCTCTTCCAACTCGCCGGTCTCGTGCCCCCGGGCCCGGGGAAGGTCCCGGCGTACATCACACCCAGCGTCCAGCGGATGCTGGACCGGTTCGCCGGCACACCCGTCGCGGTCTTCGACGCCGCATGGACCCAGCTGCTCGCCAACCCCCTGTACACGGCGCTGATGGGGGAATGGCACGGCAACGACCTCAACGCCGTGTGGCGCAACTTCCTCGGCACCGGCACCCGTGTACGTCACACCCCCGAATCCCTGGGCGCACTACGTGCCGCGCAGGTCGCCGACCTGCGCAGAACAGCAGGCCGCTACCCGGCCGATCAGCGACTGCAACACCTCATCTCCCGACTGCGCGCCAACAGCGCCGAGTTCGATGACCTCTGGGAATCCGGTGCCGTCGGCCAGCACCAGTCCGCCCGCAAGACCATCGACCACCCCCACGTCGGCGCTCTCACGCTGGACTGCGACGTACTCGTCGTCGCCGACAACGACCTGCGCATCATGATCTACACAGCCGAACCCGGCAGCCAGGACGCCGAACGCCTCGCGCTCCTCGCCGTCATAGGCACCCAGTCACTCACCGGATAACCGGCAATCCGTCGGCCAATACTCATGATCCCGGCCTTCGTCACGCTCGCAGCGAGAGACCCGCGTGGTCCACCGCAACGCACCCCTGACCGAGATCGGCCGCCTGCGCCCGGCCCAGGGCATGGTCACGAGATACGGCCGATACGGCGCGCACCCCGCGCTTCGGCTTCACTTGGCACAGAGAAGCTCCATCCGCTTCAAGGGCTGAGTCCTCGACAACTGGGCCGCCGCCGAGTTCGGCGTGCGTACCTTCCGCCGCCTCATCGGCTACCACGCCGACGAACTCGGCCGCGCCGAGAAGGACACGGTCATTCAGCGCCGCATCAACACCGAGGCCGGGCACACCATCTGCGAGCCGCACTATCCGCTCATCCTGGCCCGGATGGACCGGGCCGCCGTGGAGGCGCACGTGCTCGCCTCCCCGGGTGAGGCTTCACCTGTTCGTCGCCCTGCTGCGATGGCAGCCAGTGGCGGACGCAGCCCGGTACGAGGTGTACGCGGCCCGCGGAGTCGGCAGGCCCGTATACACGCTGCTCGGGACGGCCACACAGCCGTCGTACGAGGACCGCACCGCGCCCGTCAACGCGCTCCGGTATTACTGCCTCCGGGCGCTCGACGAGCTCGGCACCCCGTCGGCGTCGATGCCGGGGTGCCCAGTCCTGATTCCTGCCAGGCCTGAGCGCCCATCGCCTGCGACAGTCGCTTTTCCAGCAGTTGGACGTGGGCTGCCAGGCGAGCGTTACGGGCCTGGGCGTTGACGAGGCCGGCCTGGAGGGAGGCCTGGCTCACAGGTGATGCTGCGGCCGGGACCTGCGCTGCCGGTTCGAGTTCGCCGGCGTGGACCAGAGCGAGAAAGTCGCGGTGGCGATAGAGGAATGTGCGGTCGACTCCGGCTTGCCGGGGGATGGCCGAGACGCTGATCGGGGTGCCGTTCTTGCTGGCGTTCTTGATCGCGGTGGCGACTCGTTGGCGGCGACGCTCGGAGTTGGCCTGAGGGCCGTCTCGCAGGGTGGGGCTCATGACAGTATCCAGGGACGGACGTCGGGCATGGGCTGGGCGATGCGCGGCATGCCGAGCATGACGGTGCCGCTGCGGCGTACCACCGCGACGGCTTCCTCGATCTGGGAGCGTTCCTCGGCCGAGAGGTTGTCGAGGTCGGCCTTGACCCGGTTGACCCGGCGGCGGACCCGGCGGATCTCCTCCTCGGAGGGCACCGCTTCACTGCGGGCCCGGTCGTCGGCCTCGAAGGCCGACATTAGCCCTTCTCGGCTACGGAGAAGGTCGTCGAGGTATCGCTCCAGGTCGGGAAGGTAGGAGACGTTGTCCGGAAGTGGTCACAGCCGACACAGCGGAAGCGGAGCGGGTAGCTCTGTCCGCCGGCCGCGACGTTGTGAGGCTCCAGGCAGATGCCGTGTGCCGTGGCGACCTCTCCGATGGCCGTCGCGCGTGCTCTGAGTCGAGCACGCCCTGGGCCTTGCGCCAGACGCGGGTCCGTGCAAGTCGAACTGCAGGGCTCAGCCAGAACGACGAGCTCGACCGGATATCCCGCCGCGTACGGCAGTGCGCTGTCGAGAAACGGGGAGCGGGCCGGCTGGTACGCGGCAGCGGGCATACGGAACTCGGCGGGATCGGCCAGGGCCGACTCCACCACTGCGTCGAAGCCGTGAATGCGGACGCCCTCCTCGACGGCAGCCTGCCAGCGGTGCGTGTCCGGCCGGACCTTGACTCCGGCCGTGCGAACATCGACGGCCACCGGTAAAGCCCATGGGCACGTCAACCAAACGATTTGGTAGAGCCGACGGCCGTGCCCTCGGGATGGACTCGTGAGCCGACCGTAACGGGCGTACGGTGAAAGTGCAGGGGCGTAGGCGTCTGGCAACTTCAACGGCCATCTACGACAGTGGTCCGGATGGTTGCTTGTGGCTGCGCCCACTCGCACGCCCCGGCTGGGCGGACCCGGCCGGTGTGGCCAGTAGTGGCCGTTGCGTGCAGACCTTTCACGCACCTTGTGGACTCTCGGGGGAGTTTCAGACCCTTGCGATCGAAGGCACTTCCATGCGGACCACCACCACGCGAATACGTCGTCTCTGCGTCGCCGCCTGTGCGGCTCCCCTCCTGGTGCTTGCCGGAGCAGCCGGCGTCGGCGCCGCGACCGTCACCGTTCCAGCCGCCGTGCCGAGCGCGGTCCAGGCCTCGCCTGCCGAGCTCCTGCAGCTGGTCAACGCCGAACGAGCCAAGGCCAACTGCCCCGCTCTCAAGGAGAACGCACAGCTCACCAAGGCCGCCCAGACTTTCGCGGACGACGCGAGCAAGAACAACCTGAAGGACCACACTGGCTCGGACGGTTCCACCATCCCGCAGCGGATGAAGGACGCCGGTTACCCCGTGGGCGGCTGGGCGGAGAACATGTCCTGGGACAACACCGACGCCAAGTCGATCGTCGCCGGCTGGATGGGCAGCAGCAACCACAAGGGCAACATCCTGAACTGCAGCTTCGTTGACACCGGCGTCGCCGTCAGCGGCACGTACGCGGTGCAGGTCTTCGGCTCGCCGTCGTGACGTCGCTGTAATGACGGACGATCACCGGAATGAGGGGCAGCCGGCGGCGAAGTACGGCGCATGGCCAGCCTTACCGGTGAGGACATCCACGACGGCCTCCACTGTTTTGGAGTGTCGTCGTGGCCGCCAGGGCGGTGCCGTGATGGTCCGTCCAGACCAGGACGGACCATCACGGCACGCGCACGTCGGCGTGTTCGGCCGAGGATGTCAGTCCTCGGTGAACTCCTTCTGGGTACACACCTCGCCGGGGCCGTTCCAGCAGAGCTTCATCAGGTACTTGGCGCCGTAGGGGACAACGTTGTAGTCGAAGTAGTCGCAGCCGGCGTCTCCGCCGTCCTGCTTCGTCTCCCTCAGCTGCCACCCCGCCAGGTACAGATACAGCTTGCCGGTCACCCCGTGGCCGTCTGCCCGCGTATCGCAGACGCGGAACGTGTCCGGGTCGGGGTCGAGATGGGTCATTGTGCCGATGGTGTGACCGCCGCGGGACAGTCGCAGAGTCGTGTCGCCGGCGTTGGCGGTGCCAGTCGCTGCGGCAACCAGCGTGATTGCACCGACCGTTGCTGCGGCGAGCCGGGCCCACTGAGTCTTCCTCACCGGACCTCCTGTTCAATGTTCGCTTTCCGGTTTGGCTCGCACCACAGTAGAGAGTGGGGGAAGAACCCTCGGACGTCGGGTGGGCAGCGGGACGACGTCGGATCAGGACCGGAGGAGAGCAGCCCATGAAGATACATCTGACCAGCGTCTTCGTCGACGACCAGTCCAAGGCCCTGCGCTTCTACACCGAGGTCCTCGGCTTCGTGAAGAAGTACGACGTCCCGGTGGGCGAGAAGGACCGGTGGCTGACCGTCGTCTCGCCCGATGAGCCGGGCGGCACCGAACTCCTCCTCGAACCGGCCGGCCACCCGGCTGCCAGGACCTACCGCGACACGCTCGTCACGGAGGGCATCCCGCTCGCCCAGTTCGCCGTCGACGATGTGAAGGCGGAGTACGAGCGCCTGCGCGGCCTCGGTGTCCGCTTCACCCAGGAGCCCCTGGAGATGGGCCCCGTCACCACGGCCGTCTTCGACGACACCTGCGGCAACCTGATCCAGATCGCGACAAGGCCGCAGTAGTCGGCCGACCCCGCGGGGCTCGACCGCTGCGGCGACTGCCCCCGGCCTGTCACTCGCACGCACCGGTATCGGTGTCCGTCGGCCCACGGTTGGCGGACACCGTGGCTTCTGCGGTCACAGCAGTAGGGCGTGTGTCGAAAGTGCTCGTAGTACGGTGGCCGCGGGCGGACCCTCACCAGTCCGCCGTCATCTACCTGGGAAAACGACATCTCCCAGTGTCCGGGGCATTGGGTAGGTGCGCTCCGCAGGAAACAGCCGCTGTGCCTTGGTGGTGTGGCCGGTTTGTATCAGCGTCGAGGCCTTGCGGATCTGGGGGGTGAGGTCGGTGAGACTGACGATCCAGTCGTCGGTGAACGTGCGGATCAGGTGGCGGCCGATGCCGACCTGGATGCTGTAGTGGTTCAGTGCTGCTCCGCGCTGCGAGCGCTCCGGGTCCCACTGGACATGTACGGCTGCCTGGGCCACCGCCGCTGGGTCGGCGGTCGTCAGCACGGCCTGGGACAGGGCCTCCTCCCAGCCCTCCCGAGTAATCCGCACCGCGAGAACACGTTCCTGGCCGGGCTTGCGGGCCCAGTTGCTGCGGTGCATCAGCCACATGAACGACGGCTTGATCCACGTCATTCGGTGGAACGAGAACGGCGCAACGAAGCGGCCCGCCCGCAGTGCCGCGTCAGCTATGGCAGGCGAGTACGCCTGATAGACCACGATCGTGCGAGCGTCGTAGTCGGCACGAATCTGATACTGGGGCGTCATGCGCCGCACCCTGCCATCTGGTCCGCTGGCGCGGCGAGCCGATTTTGCCTTACCGCCCCCCGGGGCCGGTTAGAACGCGCTGCTCAAAGCCACTCGTTGATGGCCGCGACGGGGACGGTCGCCTCGTAGCGAACCGCGAGCTTGTCGTAGCGCGTGGCCACGGCCCGGTGAACCGTTCCGGGTTCGGTAGAGATCTCAGATGTTGGTTGTGACCTGGTCTTTCGTGGCGCTCAGGTAGTGGTTGGCTTCGTATTCAGCCAGCGGGATGTGCCCTATGAATGTCGGCCCGTACCGTCCGCGAGTCGTCCCCGGCCGGGTCCCAGCTGTCGGTGTCGGCCGGTTGCCCGGTTGTTTTTCGGGAGTTTTCGTCTTGATTGCATGCTGGTGGGCCCGTACCCCGGGGGATGTGGGTACGGGCCCGGCTTGTGTGGGTTGTGGCGGTGGCGGTGGCGGTGTGGCGGTGGCGGTGTGGCGGTGGTGGGTGGTGGGTGGTGGTGCGGGTGTGTTAGGGGGTGGGTGTGGGTTCTGTTTTCGGGTGGATGGGTTGTTGCTGGAGTTGGGTGCGGTATGCGGCCAGTCTGCCGGTGCGGCCGATGGTGAGGGCGCCGATGAGTGTTCCGGCTCGGTGGTAGGTGACTTCCAGGTGGCGTGCGGCGAGGTCGTGTTCGATCACTCGTGCTTCGTCGGCGGTGTGGGGGAGGCCGATGGAGCGGATTTTGGTGCCGTGGAGGTCGGACCAGAAGGTGGGGATGGCGGTATGGGGTTGGGGGTTGTGGGGGTTGAGGAGGGTGTGGGCGGCGGTGGTGGCTTGTTCGATGGCGTTGGTCCAGTGGCCGAGGGTCATTGGTTGTCCGTTGGCCAGGTGCTGGGGGGCGCGGGCGACGTCACCGGCGGTGACGATGTCGGGTGCGGGGGAGCCGTCGGTGCGCAGGACGCGTAGGTAGGCGTCGCAGTGGAGGCCTCCGTCGAGTGCCAGGCCGGAGTCGGCCAGCCAGGAGGTTGCGGGGGTGGCGCCCAGTGCCAGGAGTGCGGTGTCAGTGTGGAGGTGGGAGCCGTCGGAGAGTGTGATGCCGGTGAGATGGCCGTTGTTGCCGGTGTGGAAGGCCGTGACGGTGGTGCGGGTGCGCAGGTCGATGCCTGCCTGGTGGTGGAGTGCGGCGACGTACGCTCCTGCCGTGCTGCCGATGGCTCGTTCCAGGGGCTGGGCGGCGGCTTCGATGAGGGTGACGTGGAGGCCGCGGGTGCGGGCGGCGGCGGCGATTTCGCCGCCGAGGAATCCTGCGCCGATGACGGCGAGGTGGCGGTGGGGGGTGAGCTGGGTGCGGAGGGCGAGGGCGTCGTCCCAGCTGCGGAGGGTGATGACGCCGGGGGGTGGCGGGGGCTGGTCGGTGGGCCAGGTGCGGGCGGTGGATCCGGTGGCGACGAGGAGTCCGTCGTAGTTGAGGCGGGTGCCGTCGGCGAGGGTGACCGTTTTTGCGTCCGGATCGAGGCCGGTCGCTGCCGTGCCGAGTCGCCATCGGGCATGCAGCCCGTCGGGCAGCGGCAGTTCGGTGGTGGGGGGCCGGCCGTTTGAGGTCAGTACCTGTTTGGACAGGGGCGGGCGGTCGTAGGGGCGGTGGGGTTCGTCGCCGATGATGGTGAGGGTTCCGGTGAATCCCTGGGTGCGCAGGACGTCGGCTGCGCGGAGTCCGGCCAGTGAGGCGCCGACGATGACGATGTGCTGGTCGTTGTGGGTCATGGCGTGGCCGGGGAGACGGTGATGGCGCGGACGGGGCATACGGCGGCGGCTTTTTCGGCTTTGGCGCGGAGGGTGTCGGAGGGGGTGGGGTCGTGGACGAGGTAGTCGTCGTCGTCGAAGGAGAAGATTTCGGGTGCGGCGAAGATGCACTGGCCGTGGCTTTCGCACAGGTTCATGTCGACGGTGATCTGCATGGCGGATGGCTCCGTTGCGGTCGGGGTCGGGTCCCGGTGGCGCCGGTCCGGTGAGGCGGGCGGGGGCGGCAGGGACAGAGGGCAGGAGGCAGGCCTGGGGGCGGGACAGGGCCGGCCTGGGCCTGGTCCGGGTGGTGGTCCGGGCCCGGGGGTTGTGGCTTAGTTCAAGAGGAGGGCCTGGTCCGGGCAGTGCCCGGGGGTGTGGCTTGGTTCGGGTGGCCGGGGTGGGGGCTGGGGTCTGGGCCTGGGTGGTGGGTGTCCCGGTGGCCTGGCGGGCCGCTGCCGACTTTCCCGGCCGGGTTGTGGGCCTGAGCCGGGGTGGTGGGTGCGTCGGCGGCCTGGGTGCGCCGGCTGGCCGTGGCCGGTCTTCCCGGCCGGGGGCCGGCCGGGTGGGGGGTTAGGTGGTGACGGGTGGGTTGAAGCGTGAGTAGGCGGGGTCGGTCCAGCGCAGGGGGGAGGCGGCGGTGATGTCGCGTACGGCGTGGACGGAGAATTCGACGAGGCGTTGGGCGCCGGGGACCTGGGCGGTTTCGTTGTGGTCCCAGACGGTGTGTGCGGTGCCGGTCAGGTGGAGGAGGGTGCCTGTTTCCCAGTCGGGTACGAGGATGCCTGCGGCGGGGTTGAGGAGGAGGTTTCCCAGGGTGAGGAACATGGCGTTGCCGGTGTAGTCGGGCCAGCGCAGCAGGGTGGGGGAGAGTGCCTGGAGGAAGCCGGGGTTGCCGCCGCGGTGGGAAGCGTCGGCGTCGCCGTGGTCGGATGCGGTGGCGAGGAAGAAGGTGTCGGCGCGGCTGATGCGGTGCTGCTGGGCGGTGGTGAGTGCGGTGCCGTCGGTGAGTGTGCGGGCGGTGGCTGCCCGTTCGGCGGGTCCGATGGTGCGGTGGTCGCGTTTTTGGAGGTATTTGGGGCAGTTGGCGATGACCTGGTCGAGGTCGATGCGCAGGCCCTGGCCGTGCCGGCGGGCCCGGCCGTTGATCCGCATCCGGCGCCGGGTGGCGGGCTCGATGGCGATCATTCCGACCGGGGCGGGTGTGGTGGTGCCGAGGGTTGCGGCGAGGGGGTCTTCGGGGTGGGGGAGGGCGTCGATGGTGAGGGTGCGGGGGTCGGGCACCTGGAGGAATCCGGGTGTGCCGGTGAGCTGGGTGGCCCAGATCCGGCCCGCGGTGTCGGCACCGCCGAGGATGATCATCGGCTGCTGGGTGAGGAATTCCGCGGCGACGGGCGGGATCGTCTCGCCGATGCCGCCGAGGGAGAAGTCCGCCTGCTGGGTGAGGCCGGCGCGCTGCTGGACCGCGATTTCGCCGCTGTGATACGTGGCCACGGGGTGTCCTTTCCGGCGTGCGTGTGCCGAACGTGGTGCGGGCCCGCCCGGCCGGGCGGGCCGGGCGGGCCGGGGTTTTTTTAGAAGAAGCCGCAGGTGGGCGCGCCGGAGGTCGGGGCGTCGGCCGGGTTGGCCCCGGTGGGCGCGTAGATCTCCAGCCGGGTGCCGTCGGGGTCGGTGAAGAAGATCCCGCCGGAGGTGCCGTTCTCGCCGTGCGGGACGACGCCCTGGTAGTTGAACTCGGCGCCCAGGCCGCGCAGCACCTCTTCGGTGGCCCTGACCTCCTCGATGGTGTCCACCTGGAAGGAGAGGTGGTGCAGGCCGGGCCGGTCGGCGGCGAAGGTGCCCTCGCTCTGCTGCCAGAGCGTGACCAGCAACCGGTTGCCGCGGCCGAGGAAGGCCCAGCGACGGCCCTCGTCCTTGCCTTCCGCCATCACGTCGAAGTCGAAGACCTCGCGGTAGAAGGCGAGCGACCGGTCCAGGTCGGTGACGTTCAGGCCGACGTGGCCGGTCTGCAGGTTCTTCGCCTTGCTCATGGTCGATCACACGCCTTGTCTTGAGGGCCACGAGCCGATCTCGTAACCGCTGAAATGAAATTTAGTGGTTAGAGGAGGCGCGGTCAACCGCTGATCAAGAAATGACCGGTTATCGTGGGTGGTCACCCGACTGCCACGCCAAGGAAAGGATGTGAACCGTGCCGTCACCCACCCAGGCCGACCCCAGGCCGCTCACCGCTGAGCCCCTGGCCATCGACCTGCTCAACACCCGCTGGATCGACACAGAAGGCCGCCACGACCTGCTGGACTCCCTCGACGGACTCGCCCTCTGGCTGGGCAGCCCCCACGTCCGCCAGGCCCTGGGCGACACCGCCCCCCTCCCCGCCGACCGGGAAACCCTCCACCGGCTGCTCCAGGCCCGTGCCGCCCTCGACGAAGCCGTCACCAGCCCCGCACACCCCACCCCCCGCGCCATCGAGGCCGTCAACGCCGTCCTCGCACACGGCCGTGTCCGCCACGTCCTGCACCCCGACGGACCCGCCCTCACCGTGGAAGTCGACACCCCCTCCTGGCTGCCCGCCTGGTCGGCCACCGCCGACTACCTGAACCTGCTCACCGACCGCCCCGACCGCATCCGGCCCTGCGCCAACGACGACTGCATCCTGCACTTCTACGACGTGTCCAAAAACGGCACCCGACGCTGGTGCTCCATGGCCGGCTGCGGCAACCGCGCCAAATCCCAACGCCACTACGCCCGCCACAAGAACTGACACACACCACCCCACCCCGCAGCGGCCGCCGGGGCCACCACACCCCGGCGCCCCGCGCCCCCCGCGGCCCGCAGCCGACCGACAGCGCCTCACCCCGGCGGCACTGCGCCCGCCGCACGGCACGGGACATGCGTCCCCCCACACCGCCCGCGGTGCTGCCCCTGCGCCAGCTCGTCCGCGGGCCGCTCCCCACGGCAGCGTCTGCCGCTCGGATCTGTGAGAACCCGGCCGTACCGGCGGCGGCAGCCGACGCCCACGGCCCGCACTCCCGGCCGCTGGTCTGCGTCCAGGGCCGGCCTTCCGTCGCTGCCGTCACCCTCCTGCAGTATCTGCGCGAGCGCGGAACCGCACTCTTCTACCCACGCAGACCCCGACCGGGGCGGGCTGCGCATCGCCTCCGCACTGCTGCGCCGTGTTCCCCGGCAGCCCTGGCGCTGCACGGTCACCGGCTATCGCGCCGCCGCGTTCGCGCACCGCGGGGGACCACCGCTCACCGGCCTGCCGGCGGAGGCCCCGTGGGCCCCCGGACTCTCTGAGGCATTGAATGGAGCCGGGCGTTCGTTGGTCCGTGCGTCGGCTGCCGCGCCGCCGAGAACCCCTGCCACCTCTGGACCTCAGACTTCGCGAGTCTCTGCTGTGGTTGTCCTGGCGCTGGCTCTGGCGCGGGTTGTGCGGTGGCTGGTTGCGGTTGCGGTTGCGGTTGCTGTGCCGTGGCCTGGTGGTGTTCCGGCTGCTGTGAGGTGTGAGGCGGGTGTTCCTGCGTGCCGCTGGTTCCGCAGTTCCGCAGCGCCCGTGGTGCCGAAAGCTCCGCCGCCACCACACCGCAGCACCCTCCCGGTACGGCCGTGCTTCAACGCCCCTGGCGCTGCGGTGTCCTGAGCTCCGTCGCGCCTTGGTGCTGTCGTTCCGGCCGTGTCTCGTGTCTGTGGTGGCGGCACCGTCTGGCGTCCCGCCTTTCAGCGGGGAAGGGCCCGGGTCCCGGGGTGGGCTGGGGCCTGGGTCCTTTCGGGTCTTGGGGGGCCTCTATGCCCTTCGTCAAGCCCGAGCTGGTCAGGCGACAGCTGCTTCGGGGATGCGTGGTTCGTAGAAGGTGCCGTCGCGGAGCATGGCGAAGAGCACGCTGATGCGGTGGCGGGCGAGGCGGAGGAGGGCCTGGGTGTGAGTCTTTCCCCGGGCCCGGCGCTGTTCGTGGACGGCGGCCAGGGAGCGGGCCAGAGACGGGACGACGACGTCGAGGGTGCCGGTCCCGGGAACGACAACGGTCTGTTCGTCCAGGGCGTCGAAGATCTCGTCGATCAGTCGCTGGGCCATGCGTGGGGCCTTGGGTCTGATGACCTCGACGAGTCTGCGGCGGTCGGCTTTCCGCAGGGCAGCCGGGGAGCCGTAGCGTTCCAGGAGCCAGGTGACTGCAGGGTGGTCCAGGCGAGGGCCAAGGACGCGCTCCAGGCTGGGGTGGAACTGGGTGAGCAGGCCACGTATCCGGTTGCTGGTGCGGGTGGCCTCGGCCGCGAGGTCCTGGTCGAAGCCGACGAGCACGGTCAGTTCGGCGGTGATCTCGTCGGTGAGCTCAAGCGAGCGCAGCGTGTGCGGCATGGTGCGGGCGGCGTCGGCGATGACCGCGGCGTCCTTGGCGTCGGTCTTCGCCTCGCCCGGGTAGAGATCGGCGATCCGGCGCATGGCGAGTCCGGGCAGGTAGGCGACCTGGCAGCCGGCGTCCCGTGCGACGGTGAGCGGGAGGGCGCCGATAGAGGCGGGCTGGTCGACGATGACGAGCACGGTGCCGAACTTCGCGGCCAGCTTGTCGAAGACGGCCCGCAGCTTCGGCTCGCTGTTGGGCAGCTGCTTGTCGAAGACCTTCTTGCCGGCCGGGGTCAGTCCGTGGCCATGGTGAGCGGTCTTGCCGACGTCCAGGCCGAGGAAGACGCCCACGTCGCCGATGTCGAACATCGTGCTCCCAACTGCTTCGGTGCGGTGCTGGCCAGGGAGTTGGCGCCGTACGCGCGCATCCACGTTATGCAGACCTGCCGCCTGCGAACGGCCGGGCATTGCGCTCGGCCAGGCGGTAGTCGGACCTCTCATCAGCGTCTCCAACGGCACCCCTCGGGCCCGGTGACACCACCCCCCAGGTCATGCGTTCGACAGGGGGGAACAGTCATGCCGGGCCCGGAGGCCAGCGGCCCTCTTGCAGGACCGCGAAGAACATAACGGGGGTGTGTTAGTTGGGTTTGGGTGTGTTGATGTGGTATTCGGTGGTTTGTGTTTTGTGGTTTCTGAGTTCGGTGCGGCGGATTTTGCCTGAGGTGGTGCGTGGGAGGGAGGGGATGAATTCCAGGACTCTGATCCATTTTTCGGGTGGGAGT
>NZ_JBVICA010000033.1:0-48338 GCF_055573115.1 Streptomyces sp. NPDC030222 | reverse complement strand
AACGCTCGGCTGGGAAACCCCAGCCGAGCGCCTGCATAAACTGCTCGCGGCCTGATCAACACGACCACGTGTTGCGACGACCCCTAGAAAGCACCATCTCCACGGAGGGCCTTCATGGCCCCTGACCTGTGCCCCCGGCAGGATTCGAACCTGCGACACCCGCTTTAGGAGTGGGAGCGAATCCTTGCCGGGGGGTGCCTGACGTTGCCGCGCGGTGCTGTTTCCACTGGTCAGAGCCGCGCTGCGAGCCGCTTGATCTGGCTCATGCCGCCCTGTGTCGGACCGTCCGCTCACGCATCGCTCACGCGCTGCCGGCTGCTGAGCAGCGCGTGGGTCGGACCTGGCCGAGGTCGATCTCCACCGGGAAGGGGGCCGCTACGCGGGGGAACCGGCCCGCACACCGCGGCGTCGGTTACGCATGTGACTGAAGTGACGCCCACCCTGCCCGCCGACCACAGCGAACTGATCTCCGACCTTTCCGGGATCATCAGCGACTACCCCTATGTGGACCCGGAACTGACCCTCGCTGTCCTTGCCGGTGACGCGGCGGAGACGCTCGACCGCAACGGCACTCCGGAAGGACGCCGGGAGCTGACCGGGTACACGATCCTGCTGTATGCCACCTGCGGGTACGTCTCGGCACGCATCTTCAGCAAGTCGCTGTTCGCGACGTACACGGAGGTCCTGGACGGGTTCCGCGCCACGCTCGACCCGGCGTCCTGTATCTGCCCGGCCGGAGCCCACCCTGCGGATCTGGACTCGGAGTACGGTGCCGAAGCCGGGGTGAGCATGCTGACCGAGGCCGGCCGCGCCGTATTCGCCGAGGACTACGGTCTCAATGACGAGGAACTGGCCGCGTTCGACTGCGAGGGGTTCCTTGCCGGCCTCGCCGACCAGGCCGCCGCCCACATACGCGAGGCACACCAGGAGATCTTCGGCGGCATCGACGTCTCCCACCTCGACGCGCAGTTCATCCGCGACGGCGGCGGCATGGACGTCGTCGCCATGCAGGAGTCGATCCGGCGTACCTGGGAGGACAACACCGGCCCAGTCGCCTTGTGGTCCGCCCGCCGCTGGCTGTCCGGGCAGGTGCGGGACGAGGAACGGCTCGGCCTGTTCCTGTGCATGTGGATGGGCATCGCCCAGACGTACGGGGGGCTTCCGCCCTCGTATGCCCGCGATCTGGCCGCGGCCCTCGACACCATTGACCTGGACGTCTCCTGCGAGCACTCCCGTCACCCCTGGTCCGCCGCCGAGGCAACCGTGCAGTCCCGGTACCGCGCGGTGGTCCACCTGTACGCGCCCGAGGAACACCCGGACACCCCCGTACCCGCCGAACTCTCGGCCCGCGAGCTGTGGGACTGCCCGGCACAGTACGCCGAGCTGGCACGCAGCGCACTGGTGAACCTCAAGGGCTGGCGTCACATGCGCGGCGGCGAGGACGAGGACTGGGAAGGCTGAGCGGTTCCGGTGCACTACCGATCGCGTAAAGCTGCCTAAATCCTCCATCGTGCTGTTCCCGGGATGTTCCCATCGAGCACACAAAGGGCCCTCCGTGGTGTCCACGGAGGGCCCATGTGGCCTCTGACCTGGTGTTTCTCTGTGCGGCTTCGTGACTCGCTTTCGAACCCCAGTCGGCCCCTGGCGCGGCTTTTCAAGGTGCCGGAAGACGGCGGGGGCTGGGCGCTCCCGCAGGTAGAGCCGGTGATGCCGGATCTTGCGGTAGCAACGGAAGTACGGGTGAGGGGGTCGAGACCTACGCAGACGCTCGCCTGGTAGCCGGATCCGTTGCGCCGGATGCGGCCTCGCTGGGTGGGCTTGACCTTGGGTGTTCGTCATGACCTGGAACCTACTGACGGCTAATGCCACGGCTACAACGAACAGCGCGCCTACCCCGGAGAGGTAAACGCGCTGGTCAGACACTGTGCCCCCGGCAGGATTCGAACCTGCGACACCCGCTTTAGGAGAGCGGTGCTCTATCCCCTGAGCTACGAAGGCAGTACGTGTGGAGATCCCTGCAGAAAATCCCGGCGGGATCTTCTGGCGGTGATCGCTGCACGTCATTGGCGCCCGCGCCCGGCCTGAGGCGGGGGCCGGGGGTTGCTTGAGCATCCCCGGCCCCTCCCGCTGGCAGGGAGAGGTACCGGGGACAGAGTAGCGGACGGGAGAGCGACTGCGCTGAGGTGATCACGGCTGCGGGCACTGGCGGCGGCCCGCCGCCGTGTGGGCGGCTGGGCCGGCGGTCGTCCCACAGGTGTCGTCAGGAGGTGGGGCCGACGAGTTCGGACAGGACGTCCTCCATGGTGACGAAGCCGATGACGGTGCCCTTGTCGCCGGTGACGGCGGCGAGGTGGGTGCCGTCGGCACGCATGGCGGTCAGGGTGTCGTCGAGGGGGGTGTCGATCTCGACGCGGGTGACCGTGTGCAGGGCGCTGCGGGAAAACGGCTTGTGCCGTTCGGGTACGCCGAGGGCGTCCTTGATGTGGAGGTAGCCCAGTACCTGGCGTTCGGGGCCGAGGACCGGCATCCGGGAGTAGCCCGCGGTGGTGGCGGTCTTCTCCAGCTGCGCGGGGGTGACGGTGTGGTCGACGGTGGCCATCTTGTTCAGCGGTACGAGGATTTCGCCGACGGGCCGGGTGCCCAGTTCGAGGGCGTCGCGCAGACGGTCGCCGTCGGCGGGGTCGAGCAGGCCGGCCTGGCTGGAGTCGGCCACCAGGCGGGCCAGCTCGTGGTCGGTGAAGACGGAGGCGACCTCGTTCTTCGGCTCGACCTTCAGCAGCCGCAGCAGGGCGTTGGCGAAGGCGTTGATCCCGAAGATCACCGGCTTGAGGGCGCGGGTGAGTGCGACCAGCGGCGGGCCGAGCAGCAGCGCGGTCGGGACCGGTGCGGCCAGGGCGATGTTCTTGGGCACCATTTCGCCCAGGAGCATGTGGAGGTAGGTGGCCAGGGTCAGGGCGATGACGAAGGCGATGGTGTGGATGAGCGCCGTCGGCACGCCCAGTGCCTGGAACGGGGGCTCCAGCAGGTGGGCGATGGCCGGTTCGGCGACGGCACCGAGCACCAGGGAGGAGACGGTGATGCCGAGCTGGGCGGTGGCCATCATCGCCGACAGGTGCTCCAGGCCCCACAGCGTGATCTTGGCGCGCTTGTGGCCGGCGTGGGCCTGGGGTTCGATCTGGCTGCGTCGCACCGAGATCAGTGCGAACTCGGCGCCGACGAAGAAGGCGTTGGTGATCAGGGTGAGGGCGCCGATGAGGAGCTGCACGGTGGTCATCGCACGGCCTCCTGAACCTGCTCGTTCTGCGTCGGGAGGGGAGCGATGAGGGTGAGGCGGTCGGCGCGGTGGTGGTCGACGTCGAGGACGGTGATGTCCCATCCGTCGAGGTGCACGGTGTCTCCGGTTTCGGGGATGCGTTCCAGGCGGGTGGCCATGAGGCCGGCCAGGGTCTCGTAAGGACCGTGGGGGGCGGTGAGGCCGATGCCGGACAGCTGGTCGATGCGGATGCCGCCGTCGGCCTCCCATACGCGGCGGCCGTCGTCGGCGGCGGGGGCGACCAGCAGGTCGGGGACTTCGAGGGGGTCGTGCTCGTCGCGGACCTCGCCGACGACCTCTTCGACGATGTCCTCCACGGTGGCGACGCCCGCGGTGCCGCCGTACTCGTCGATGACCACGGCCATGGTGCGGGCGGTCCGCAGGCGGGCGAGGAGGGTATCGACGGGCAGACTGTCGGGCACCAGCAGCGGCGGCGTGATCAGGTCGGTCACCGGCGTGCGGGCCCGCCTGTTCTCATCCAGGGCGAGAACGTCCCGGATGTGGACGGTGCCGATGACTTCGTCCAGGCTGTCGCGGTAGACGGGAAACCGGGACAGGCCCGTGGCCAGGGTGAGGTTCGCGGCATCGGCTGCGGTGGCGTGGGCCTCGAGGGCCTGCATGTCCACGCGCGGGGTCATGACGTTCTCGGCGGTCAGCTCTCCCAGGTGCAAGGTGCGCACGAACAACTCGGCCTGGTCCTCCTCCAGCGCGCCCTGTGCGGCGGAGTGCCGGGCGAGCGCCACCAGCTCCTCCGGGGTGCGGGCATGGGCGAGCTCCTCGGTGGGTTCGAGGCCGAAGCGGCGCACGAAACGGTTGGCCGTGCTGTTCAGGTGCCGGATGAACGGCGCGAAGACCGCGGTGAAGCCGCGCTGTGGAGTGGCGACGGCCTTGGCCACCGCAAGGGGGCGGGAGATCGCCCAGTTCTTCGGCACCAGCTCGCCGACCACCATCAGCACCACCGTGGAGACCGCCACGCCGAGGACGGTCGCCACCGACGAGGCGGCCTGTCCCAGGCCGATCGCTTCCAGGGGGCCGCGCAGCAAGGCGGCCAGGGAAGGCTCGGCGAGCATGCCGATGACCAGTGAGGTCACGGTGATCCCGAGCTGGGCGCCGGAGAGCTGGAAGGTGAGGCGTCTGGTCGCCTTGAGGGCGCTGGCGGCGCCGCGCTCGCCGGCTTCGGAGGCGCGTTGCAGTTCACCGCGCTCGACGGTGGTCAACGAGAACTCGGCTGCGACGAAGACCGCGCAGGCCAGCGTCAGGACCAGGGCGAGGAGAAGCAGCAGGAACTCGGTCACCGTGCCACCCCCGGACTCTTGCTCGACGTCGGGCGGGGTATGGCACGGCTGGTACTGGGAGGTTCACCCATTTCGGGTCTGCTGCTCCTTCTTCGCGTGAAAGTCGGGATGAGGCGGTAGCCCCGGCCCCATGGTAAAGGGACGGCAAAGGTGATCGGAAGCCGAGGGTGACTTCACGCGGCGTTTCCGGACTCTTTGCGCCCCGTCGGTCCGTATGCCCTTCAGTGCGTGTCGGTCGCCTCTATGATTCTACAGTCGTGTAGAAAGAACGCGAGAGTGGTCTGGTCATTCCCAGACTCCTGTGGGTGCACACCTGGCATGGGAGGGAGGCGGCACGATGGGTGGCCGCCTTCTGGCCCGTCCGCCTGGTGAACGCATGACGGTCCCGCCCGGTTCCCGGCGCACGGGCGATGCGCGTGCGCCCGGGGGGTCCGGCCTTGAACCCGCAGAGACTTTCCCGTACTCGTCGGCCTGGGAGGGCGAAGGTGGCTTCGATCGATCTGGACAAGGTGCTGGACAAGGCGTGGGCGGACAAGGGGCTGAGCGAGATTCTGGCTGCCCCGGTCTCCGCCCTGAAGGGGGTCTCCGACCGGGACGGCGAACTGCTCAAGGAAGCCTTCGGCGTCACCACGGTCGCCGAGCTCGCCGAGCTGCAGTACGTCCGATGGGCCCAGGCCCTGGCTGCTCTCGACACCGTCAAGTAACCCCATCAGCCCGGCGGCACGGCCACAGACCCAGCCCACGCCGCCGGGCGTCGCACGTGACACGTACATGAAGGAGTGAACGCCACGATGGTGTTCAAGAAGCTGCTCGGCTCGCTCGGTGTGGGCGGCCCCACGGTGGACACGGTCCTCGACCCCGGCGCGGTACTGCCCGGCGGCACGCTGTCGGGACAGGTCCACCTCAAGGGCGGCAACGCCGGCTTCGACGTCGACCACATCACCCTCGAACTCGTCGCCCGGGTCGAGGCCGAGCACGAGCACGGGGAGAGCGAGGGCGCGCTCACCTTCGGCCGGTTCGCCGTCGGCGGCGGCTTCCGGCTCGCCGAGGGCGAGCACCGCAGCGTGCCGTTCACGATCACCCTGCCGTGGGAGACGCCGATCACCGAGCTGTACGGGCAGCCGCTGGGCATCGTCCTCGGTGTGCGCACGGAGCTCGCCGTGGCCGGCGCCAAGGACAAGGGCGACCTGGACCCGCTGGCGGTGCGCCCGCTGCCGGTGCAGGAGGCGGTCCTGGAGGCCCTGGGACAGCTCGGCTTCGGCTTCAAGTCCGCCGACCTCGAATACGGGCACATCCATGGCACCGGCCAGCAGCTGCCCTTCTACCAGGAGCTCGAGCTCACCCCGGGCCCCCGGTACGCGCACGCCATGCGGGAACTGGAGGTCACCTTCCTGGCCAACCCCGGCGGCATGGAGGTCGTGCTCGAGGCCGACAAGCCCGGCGGGTTCTTCTCCTCCGGCCACGACGTCGTCAACCGGCACGTCGTCAGCCACGAAGGCGTCCCCCACCGCGACTGGAACACCGTCATCGACTCCTGGATCCGCCAGATGGTCGCCGGCCACGGCCACCACAGCGTCCCCGCCCCGCACGGACACACCGACCTGCACGGTGCGCACCACGGCCACGGTCATCACGGCAGCCACCATGGTGATCACCACGGCGGCCATCGGTCGGGGCCGGGCATGGGCACCGCTGTCGCCGCAGGTGCGGCCGGACTCGCCGTCGGCGTGGCCGGGGGCCTGGTCGCCGCCGAAGTCGTCGACGAGGTCGGCGACTTCTTCGAAGGCGACGACGAGGGCGACGAGAGCTGACCTGGGCGTCGGACGCATAGCTGAACGAACCCTGCGCCGGCCGGGCACCGCCCGGCCGGCGGCCGCGTGAACGAAGGAGCTCGGCATGGCCCTGTGGGACCGCATCCGGGAGTCCGCATCGACGATGCAGACCCAGCTGACCGCGAAGAAGAACGAATTGAAGAGCGGGGCGTTCCGCGACGCCTCCATGGCCATGTGCGCGCTCGTGGCCGCGGCCGACGGCACCATCGACCCGGCCGAGCGCCAGCGGGTGGCGCAGCTGATCGCCACCAACGAGGTGCTGCAGAACTTCGAGGCCGACGACCTGCGCCGGCGCTTCGAGGGCAACCTCGCCAAGCTGACCGCCGACTTCGACTTCGGCAAGGTCAGCGTGCTGCAGGAGATCGCCAAGGCGAAGAAGAAGCCCGCCGAGGCCCGTGCCGTCATCCAGATAGGGATCGTCATCGGCGGCGCCGACGGCCACTTCGACAAGACCGAGCAGGCCGCCGTCCGCGAAGCCTGTTACACCCTCGACCTGCCGCCGCACGAGTTCGACCTGTAGCCGGCTACCCCGTTGGCGCCGTGAGGCCCGGCCTGGGCCGGGTGTCGCAGGGCATCAGGCAAGCGAAGGACGTTGAGGAGACAGCGGTCCGCACGAGGCAGGGTCCCTCATCAGCGCCGGATCGGCACCCTGGGTCGGCGGTCCTGCCGGGACGCCGGAACACCGGCGTGCGGCCGACCCTCGGGGCCGGCGTCCTCGCCGCCCTCGTGGGCACCGCCATCGGACCGGGCGGGCCTGGGCGTCGCCGACACCACCAAGGGCATCGACTGGATGGAGCCGGCCGTCCACGTTGCGTCGGCAGCGCCGGTGTCGTCGGCACCGAGCCCCTCGACGCCCCCTGAAACTGCTCCTCGTGCCGCCTGGCATCCCGCCGGGCGGCAGCTCAGGCGACCACAGCGGACTTCTGCCTCACCCTCCGCCGGCAACAGGCGAGGGGTGTGTGCCGCGTGCTTCCGCCCCCGGGTGCGGTCAGCGTTCGGCTGACACACCGAGCCGGTCCGGCATGTCGCACCAAGACGACTTCTACAGGCTCGTAGATTTTGCGTGTCCGAGGCACCCCCGTCGTGGAGAGCAGAGGGATCAGTCGGCCATGCGAACCCGCCACCTTGCCGCAGCCTTCGTCATCGCCTGCAGCACCGCTTTGAGCGGCTGCGGGGCCGACAGCCGCTCAGAGCCGGCTCCCGGCGCAGGTGCCACCACGGCAAGGCCGACGGCTCTGCTGACCACCGTGCCCGACAGCCTCCGCTTCACCGCCCCCACCGTGGACGGCGCGTCCTTCGAGGGCTCCACGCTGGCCGGCAGGCCCGTGGTTCTGTGGTTCTACAGTCCGTCATGCCAGCAGTGCCGCACTCACCATGCCGACATCGCCCTGAGAGCGGACCAGTACACCGGTGCAGCCCGCGTAGTGGGGGTAACGACGCCGGACACCCACCAGGAACTGATCGACTTCCTGTCCGTTACCGGCACCCAGAACTTCCCTCACGTCGTGGACGTCGATCAGTCCCTGCGCAAGCGGTTCAAGGTCGCCCAGGACAACACCTACGTCCTCCTCGATACGAACGGACAGACGCAGTTCCACGGCACCGCCCTGTCCAGCCGTCGGCTCGCCGACGCGATGAAGGCCCTCGTCGCCTGATCCTGTTGAGGCAAAGCCAGGGATGCGCGCGGGAGACGTCAAGAGGTTCCCTCCGCCCGGCCGCTCATGGGCCCACGACGTGCTGCAAACCGGCCTCGCGCAGCGTGGCGATCACCTGGGGCGACCCGTTGACGACGATGAGGCGCGTTCCCTGGGCCTGCGCCTGACGGGCGGCAAGGAGGAACGCAATGGTGCCGTCACGGTCCAGATCCTCGACGTGGGAGAGGTCGACCTCCAGAATCTCCGGAAGTCTCCGCAGAGCACCCAGTAGCTTGTCCGTCGTCCGCTGAGCACTTTGCAGATCGATCCGGCCCCGTAGCTGCACGACGGTGGGCGTCCGCATGAGCAGGACTCCGCGCAGGAACCTGATCCACCGGCTACGTGAACCGCGCGGAGGCAGGGAAAACGACATCAGGCGTCTCCAAGGCAGAAGGAACTTCGTTGCCGGCCAACCCCGATCGTGATCGCAGCCGATGCGCCAATCAGCTGTGGCTGTCTACGTTCAGCCGTCCTTCCGAATGAACCGAGGCTCAAGAACTCACACGAAAGCAGGGAAGCCACCACCCGCCGCCAGGCCAGGGTGCCGTATGACGCTGACCGTCCCGGGATGCCGCATGGGGTACGGACACCATCGTGTCGAGTCCGCCTGCCGCAGTGCGGTGAGGCCGGTCCTGGGTGATCCCATCCCTCGGGCGAGGCGCAGAAATCATCGACGGGACCAGGTGACCTGGCTTCATGCACCTCAGCCAGGACCCGGGGAAACGGACCGACAGCGGAGGACGCACAGGGGCGAACACGCATCGCGCGGGCCGGCGGTGCGACGTGCCTCGGGATGCACCAGCTCCTCACAGCGGAGTGGCCGCCTTCAGCACGAAGAACAGGGTGATGGCGGAGTTCGCCGACGACAGCGCCGAGGCGGTGGTGCCCGCCGCGGCGGTCCAGGCCGCCAGCCCCGCCGCGGTGAACACCGACGGCCAGGTCGGCATCGGCGGCGCCGGGGCCAGCAGTGCGGCGACGCGCCGGGGCACCGGTCCAGGCGCCGCGAAGTGTGCCAGCGTCGTCGCGGGGGCACCGCCGGAGACCAGCGCCGCCTTTCCGATGGCACGGGCCATCACCCTGCGGCTGCCCACCACGCCCGCCGCTTGCTCATCCGCCCACCGCTCGGCCGTATAGGCCACAGCTGTACGCAACGGGCGCAGGAACGGATTGGCCCGTGCCGCCAATTGAACGGCCAGGAGGAAGCAGTGATGGCGTGCGGCAATGTGCGCCCGCTCGTGTGCGAACAGGGCTCGCCGCTCCGCACCTTCCAGGCACGCGAGCATGGCCGTGGACACCACCACCCGCCCGGGCCGCCACCGCCTTGCAGGCAGCGCATAGGCGTACGGCGTCTCGTCGGGCAGGACCACCACCCGGGTCTGCAGGCCGGTCAGTGCCTGTTCGGCCCGGACGCGTACCCGGTGGTGCACCCACAAGGTGCGCGAGCACGCCACCACCACCGCCAGGAGCAAGGGGATGGCCGCCTTCCCGGCGACCTCGTCGTAGGGAACCGCGTCTCGCACCTCTTCGTCCGACCAGCCGTCGGGGAGAGGATTGCCGGGAAGCTGAGCGGTGCCCACGACCATCAGCAGGGCCAGGCAGACCGTACTGCAGAGCGCGAGGACACCGGCGGCCGCCGACAGAAGCACCGTGGCGGTGCGGGGATGCAGGTGCTGCTCGGCCAGCCGGGCGAGCGGCCACGCCGTTAAGGGCAGCACCAGCGGCAGGAAGACGAAGACTCCCATGCCGCGTCAGTCCTCCGGCTCCCTGGTCCGGTCCAGCAGGTCCCGCAGCATCCGCTCGTCGCCCGGCGGCAGCGAGGTCACGAAGCTCGCCAGCACCGCCTCCCGGTCGTGCTCCTGATCCAGTACCCGCCGCATCCGCAGCGCCGCCAGCGCGGCCTCGTCCGCCACCGGCGTCCACACGAACGACCGGCCCGACTTCTCCCTGGTCACCGCCCCTTTGGCCAGCAGCCGGGTCAGGATCGTGATCACGGTGGTATACGCCAGCGCGCCGCCGCCGACCCGCTCCTGCACCCAGGCCGTGCCCACCGGGCACGGCGCCTCCCGCAGCACCCCCAGGATCTGCGCCTCCAACTCGCCCTGGCCCCGCCGGGCCCGGCCCGCCTGCTCCCTCACCCCGTCTCCTTCCAGTCGCACCGCCCCGCACCGACCGCGGGGGGCCGCTCATCGTAGCCACCGACTGGGACGTTCCCACGGACCCAAATTTCTACAGTACTGTAGATTCGCCGTGTTCTCCGTTCACCACGGCCAGATGATCCGGCCTTCCGCAAAGGACACCGCCACGATGTTCGGTCTCAGCGAGCTCGCGATCCTCCTCATCGTCGTCATGCTCGTCTTCGGCGCCAAGAAGCTGCCTGAACTGGCCCGCAACGCGGGAAAGGCCGCACGCATCCTCAAGAACGAGGCCAAGGCGATGAAGACCGATGACCCTTCTCGAGTAGAGCCGTTGATCATCAAGGGCGCCGCCGCCGAACCGGCCCCGCAGGCTCAGCAGACTCGCCACGCCCACGACTGATCCGGCGGGGCAGGCCTCGCCCCGACGGCAGCAGGCCACAGGCGCGGGGGCCAGGGCGGACATGTCACCTCTCCGTTCGCGTGCCGAACGGCATCACCGGCATCCACCCTCTGCTCCCGCCGGAATTGACACTCTGTGCCGGTTCGCCGGTTGTTGACAGCCGTGCGGGTGGGTAAAGGTCCGGACCTCGTACGAGGGGGACGCGGACGGGTATTCCTGGCGTGAAGATCATGCGTCTCGCATCAGGAGGTAATCCGTGTACGTTCCCGTCTCGGTCCGCCGGGGGGCCGGCGTACTGTCGTTGTGCAGCGCCGTGTTCCTCACCGTCGCCGGGTGCGGCAGTGGTCATGGGGCCCGGCCGGTCGCCCCGAAGGCCGGCACCAGTTCCGCGGGGCAGCAGCAGAAGCACGCCAAGGCGCACTTCGTGGCGAACGCCGGTCTGGCCGCGGGGGCCACTTACCAGTGGATCGTGAAGCCCTATCGAGAGGGAAGGTTCAGGGATGGTGCTCAGGGCCGCACGGCGGCCCTGTTCAAAGCGGGGCTGGCAGGAACGTTCACCTACAACCGCCTGAAGGCTGCCACGGAGAACTCCAAGGGTGACCCGCTGCTTTCCAGAGCCGTGGCGCCGCTGACGGTGCGTGTGGAGGAGCTGAAGAAGCTGGGCCCCAAACTCCGCACCGGCCAGGTGAAGGAGGCCGACATCGGCTTGTTCGAGAAGGCCGTAACAGGGTTCAAGAGCGCAGGCGGAAGCGCAGGTGCCAAGGTCACGGAGAAAGTCCCCTCGACCGCGGAGCTGGCCGGCAGCCGGCCGGCCGAGAGCGGCCGGTAGACGGGCGCAGCGAACCGCCGGCATGCCGCCCACCGAGCCGGTCGGCGGAGCAGCAGCCCCACAGGGCTCTCGGCCCCGCCAGGCCGCGGCGCCCCGGGCTGTTCCCCGGACTCGAGGGCGGCCGCTCGACCGTGGATGTGGACGGTTCAGGCGCGCAGGGCGTCGCCAACGGCTCCGGCCCCGCGTACCGGCGGCACGGGCACTGCTGCATCGTCTCCTCGGCGCCGCCCTCCTCTCTTCCCTCCACCTTGCACCTTTCACCACCGCGTAACAGCGTCCTTCCCGCGGATCGCGGTAGGCGAGGTGATGCGCGCAGCCGCAGACCGGCGCCGGCCCTGCCGGCGCCCGCTGCCTCTCCGCGCGCCGTAGCGCCGGCGAGGCCGGCGCAGCGGCCGGAGATGACGACGTGGGGTGCCGCCAGAGCAGTTGCCAGCAGCACCCCGCGTCACCGGTTCCCCGAGGAATTCCGTCCCTGCGTGCTACACGTTGACGCCGTACTCCTTCGCGATCCCGGCCAGTCCGGTGACGTATCCCTGCCCGATGGCACGGAACTTCCATTCACCCTCGCGCCGGTACAGCCTGCCGAAGACCATCGCGGACTGGTCGTGCGCGTCTTCGGTCAGTTCGAACCGGCACATCTCCAGCTTGGTCGCCTGGTGCACCACGCGAATGTAGGCATCGCGCACCCTGCCGAAGGCACCGGCCGCGCGGTGTCCTTCGCTGTGGATCGACACGACGAACACGACCGACTCTGCATGGGCGGGAAGCAGGTTGAAGTCGACGGCGATCTGCTCGTCGTCGCCGTCGCCCTGGCCGGTCTTGTTGTCGCCGGTGTGGCGGACGGATTTTTCCGGAGTGGCCCGGTTGTTGAAGAAGACGAAGTGCTGGTCCGAGAGCACGCGGCCGTCGGCCCCGAGCACGAGTGCGCTCGCATCGAGGTCGTTGTCGCCGGGGCCGCCGTTGACGGTCCATCCCAGACCGACGACGACGCTGGCGATGCCGGGCTCGGACCGTGTGAGGGAGAAGCTGCCGCCTTTGGACAGATTCACAGACATGGTGGGATCTCCTGGATCGGTTCAGGTGTTCGGCAGGGGGAGCAGCTTGTGCCGGTGGTGGGGCGGCGCTGCTACAGGTGGGTGGCGATGGCGGGCATGAGGTCCTGGAAGGTGCGGCCGTGGGCCGGTTCTCCCAGTGCCGACATGTGCCAGGTGCTGCTACGCGTGCGCTGGACCTTGGTCATGATCAGGGCTGTGTGGGGGCCGCCGCCGGACAACGTGTAGCGGGCCAGTTCCTGACCGGTGCGTTCGTCGACGAGCCGGCAGAACGCGTTCTGGACTTCGGCGAAGGTGTGGCCCGCGAAGGAGTTGACGGTGAAGACGATCTGGTCGACGTCCGCGGGCAGACGGGCGAGGTCCACGGTGATGGCTTCGTCGTCGGCTCCCTGTCCGGCGCCACCCGAGGTGTTGTCACCGGTGTGGCGTACCGAGCCGTCCTTGCTGACCAGGTGCTGGAAGTAGACGACGTCCACGGGTTCCCTGCCGGCGAAGAGCACCGCCGAGGCATCGAGGTCGATCTTGCGGGCGGTCAGCCGGGCGAGGAATCCCTTGCGGGGTGCGGTCTGCCAGCCCAGTCCCATGCGGACGACGCTGAGCGGGTTGTTGCCGGACTTCTCGAGGCGGACCTGCTGGCCTTTGGACAGCATGACGCCCATGAGGCTTCTCCTTTGTGCTTTCTGCCGTGCGCAGCGGCCAGGTGGCGGGAGCTGCGGCCCTGCGCTCGAGCCTCCGTCCCGCCCGTGTGGTGTCAGATGTGCACGCCGAAGTCCTGGACGATGCCGGCGAGGCCGGAGGCGTATCCCTGCCCCACTGCACGGAACTTCCACTCGGCATCGTGCCGGTAGAGCTCGCCGAAGACCATGGCGGTCTCGGTCGCCGCGTCCTCGGATAGGTCATAGCGAGCCAGTTCGGCGTTGCTCGCCTTGTCGACCACGCGGATGAAGGCGTTCCGGACCTGGCCGAAGCTGTGACCGCGGCTCTCGGCATCGTGGATGGAGACAGGGAAAACAATCTTGGTGATGTCGGCGGGCACGGCCGCGAGGTCGACCATGATGACCTCGTCGTCTCCCTCGCCGGCGCCGGTGAGGTTGTCGCCGGTGTGCTGCACCGAGCCGTCCGGGCTGGCCGTGTTGTTGTAGTAGACGAAGTGCTTGTCCGAGGGCACTCTGCCTGCCTCGTCGAGCAGCAGGGCGCTGGCGTCCAGGTCGTAATCGGCGCCGGTGGTCGTGCGGACGTCCCAGCCGAGGCCGACCAGTACAGCGGTCAGGCCCGGTGCTTCCTTGGTCAGCGAGACATTGCCGCCTTTGGTCAGGCTCACACTCATGTGCGTCACTCTCGTGTGGCGTCGGAACCGGGCGTGGCGGCCCGGCCTGACGGAACGGATCCTTACATCTACAGGAGTGTAGAAGTAAGGGCGGGATTCGGCGCGCATGTTGCTGGTTGGCGCGCCGTTCCGGGGCCGGCGAGGCCCGTCCAAGCCACTCGCCGCGCACGCCACGTCTCACCGTGTGGAAGAGGTGCCGGTCCGCCCGCGGTGTCCGCGAAGGTCGTGGGCGCCTGCCGCGCCGCCGGTGAAGTGAACGCGCGGCTGGTGTCCCTGGTCCCCACGGCGGTGGCCGCCGTCACGGGGACGACCTGATGCGTGCTGTGGCCCGCATGGCTGAGGCACCCGCCGCTCCGGTCTTTGCCGTGCTGCCCGACCAGGCCCCGTCCGTCGAGGCCGGTCGACCAGGCGTGGTGATCCCTGGGGGCCGGGCGGCCGACCACCCCCTGCCGGTCGGCGGGGGGCCGGCCCGGTCATATGGCTGGAATCCGGAGGCGTGAGCACGGCCGACGCCGATGCAGGGCTTCCTGCGGGCCCGGGATTCCAAGGGCGGGGCCGCGTTGCGGGCCGTGGGGCCCGCTCCTGCTGTTTTCTCTTCAAACAGGACATACGCTGCAAGATCGGGCGTACTGGAATGAGAGACGCCGGCACCGAGATCCCTCGGAACGACGGTCCGCGGGCCGTACTGGGTGAACGACTCATGCACGACTGGATTCGTCACCGGATCACCGGCCATGACACGTGGCGGGCCGCCTCGACACCTGCGGGCCGGAACCCTCGGGAGGAATGGCCGTGACCTGTAACAGCCCTGATGAAGGCACCGGTGCGGCCCGTACTGCGGCCCGTACCGAGGAGGCGCTGGCGGAGGTGCTGGCCGGGGTGCTGCGTACCGAGCAGGTGCCGGTGGACAGCCACTTCTTCACCGATCTGGGTGCGGACTCGTTGGTGATGGCGCACTTCTGCGCGCGGTTGCGCAAGCGCGACGATCTTCCGACCGCGTCGATGAAGGACATCTACCGGTACTCGACCGTCCGGGAGCTGGCGGCCGCACTCGCGCAGACCGACAGTTCCCCGGCCGCCGAGCAGACGTCGCCTTCGGGGTCCGCCTCGCCCCTCTCGGTGCCGGCCGACGAGTCGCCCGACCTGCCGACGGCCGGTTCCTCGTCGGGCACACCGCAGTACGTGCTGTGCGGTGTGGTCCAGTTGCTGGCCTTCGCCGCCATCTCCTGCCTCGGGTCCGTCGCCGCCGTCCGCGGTTACGAGTGGATCCTCGCCGGTTCCGGGACGGTGGAGCTCTACCAGCGGGCGGTCGTGTACGGCGCGGCGCTCTTCCTGGCCATGTGCGCGCTGCCGGTGGCGGCGAAGTGGATCCTCATAGGCCGCTTCGCCCCTCGCAGGATCCCGGTGTGGAGTCTCGGCTACCTGCGGTTCTGGTGCGTCAAGACGCTCATCCGCATCAGCCCGGTGCGCCTCTTCATCGGGTCACCGCTCTACGTGCTCTACCTGAGGGCGCTGGGCGCACACATCGGGAAGAGCGTCACGATCCTCGCTCGTGCCGTTCCGGTCTGCGCCGATCTGATCTCCATCGGTGACGGCACGGTCGTCCGCAAGGACGTGCTGCTGTCCGGCTATCGGGCGTACGACGGCTGGATCGAGACGGGTCCGGTGACCATCGGTGCCGGCGCGACGATCGGTGAGCAGACCGTCGTCGACATCAACGCGTCGATGGCGGACGACACCCAGCTGGGCCACGCCTCCTCGCTCCACCCCGGGCAGACGGTGCCGCCCGGCGAGGCGTGGCACGGCACGCCTGCGCAGCCGTCGGAAACCGACTTCCGGGCGGTCGGGCCGGCGGCGTGCGGCACGTTGCGCAGGGCGCTGTACGGCATGTGGCAGGTCGTCGGCATGCTGCTGGTGTACCTGCCGCTGACCGTGGCGGGCGTGAGCATCGTGTTCACCGCCGTGCCGCAGCTGAACGCCGTGATCACCTCGGGACCGGCGGCCTTCACGAGCCCCGCCTTCTACATCGAGGGACTGATCGCCTCGCTGGTCGCCTTCTTCGGCGGTCTGCTGCTCGGCCTGCTGACGATCAATACCGTGCCGCGTCTGCTCGGCCTGGTCATCAAGCCGGACAGGATCTATCCCCTGTACGGCTTCCACTACGGCGTGCTGCGCGTGATCACCCGGATGACCAACATCCGTTTCTTCACCACCCTGTTCGGGGACAGCTCGGCGATCGTGCACTATCTGCGGACCCTCGGCTACGACCTGTGCCGTGTCGAGCAGACGGGCTCGAACTTCGGCTCGCTGGTCAAGCACGACATCCCGTCCCTGACCCGGGTCGGCCGCGGAACGATGGTCGCCGACGGGCTGTCGGTCATCAACGTCGACTACTCGTCCACGTCCTTCCGTGTCCGCCGTACCGCGATCGGGCCGCGCAACTTCCTCGGCAACAACATCGCCTACCTGCCGCGCGGCCGCACCGGCGACAACTGCCTCCTCGCGACGAAGGCCATGGTCCCCATCGACGGACCCGTCCGCGAAGGCGTGGGCCTGCTGGGTTCGCCCAGCTTCGAGATCCCCCGCTCCGTGATGCGCGACCGGCAGTTCGACGAGCTGGCCGGCGGCGACGACCGGCGCCGCCTTCTGGCCGCCAAGAACAAGCACAACGCGCTCACCGCGGGCCTCTTCCTGCTCGTCCGCTGGTTCCACCTCCTGGCACTCGGCTTCCTCGCCATGGCGGCCGTCGACCTCTACCCTGCCGTGGGCGCGGCGGTGTTCGCCGTGGCCGGCCTGCTCAGTCTGGCGTTCACCGTCGTCTACTTCACGGTGATCGAGCGGGTCGTGACCCGGATCAACCCGCTGAAACCGCTTTACTGCTCGATCTACGACCCCTCCTTCTGGCGGCACGAACGCTTCTGGAAGCTGTCCTCCCACCGCTTCGAGGTGCTCTTCAACGGGACCCCGTTCAAGGCCCTGGTGTGGCGCCTCCTGGGGGTCAGGATCGGCCGCCGGGTCTTCGACGACGGCTGTGCGATGCCCGAGCGGACCCTCGTCAGCATCGGCGACGGCTGCACCCTCAACGCCGGCACCACCATCCAGTGCCACTCGCAGGAGGACGGCGCGTTCAAATCCGACCGGATCGCCCTGGGCGCGGGCGTGACCATCGGCGTCGGTGCCCTCGTCCACTACGGCACCACGGTCGGTGACCATGCGGAGCTCACCGCCGACTCGTTCCTGATGAAAGGCGAGCAGGTGCCCCCTCAGGAGCAGTGGAGCGGGAACCCGGCACGGGATACGGGCGTCGTGGCCGCGCGGCGGCCCGGTCGTCGGCAGGCGGCCGATCCCGGGACCGGTGTCGGCGGGGCCGCCCGAGTACCGGCCCCGGGCAGGGGGTGACGGACCGAGGAAACGAGAGGAGGCGGACCGGAAGAAGACGCGAGGAGGCAAGAGGAGATACGAGGAGGCAAGAGGAGGCAAGAGGAGACACGAGGAGACGCCGGAGAGGAGACAGGGTGACCCGACGCGTGCCCCCGCTGCTCCTGGACGCCCTGCTGGACGCCCTGGTGGTGGGTGCCTCCCTCCTCGACGTCTGGGCCCACTGGGACTCCGACGAGCCGCTGCGAATGGCCAGCGGCGTCGCCGCCGCCTTCGTCCTGCTGCTGCGCCGCCGCTGGCCGCTGCCGGTCTTCCTGCTCACCCTGCCCGCCGTACTGCTCTCGGACGCGATCTTCGCCGGGCTGGTGGCGCTGTACACGCTCTCCTCCCTCAGCCGCCACCGCCTGCTCCTGGTCGCCTGTGCCCTGGTCTTCACGTTCAGCGACATGACCTCCTTGCCCTCTCCCGCCCTCGATCTGACGGCCACCTCGACACTGATCACGCTCGGCTACACCGCGGCGACGGCGGCCGCTCCCGTCTTCCTCGGGCAGCTCGTTCAGACCCGCCGTGACCTCTCGCAGCGGCTGACCGAGATCTCCGAGGCGCGTGACCACCAGGAGCGGCTGACGGCCCAGGCCGTTCTGGCGAAGGAGCGGGCCCAGCTCGCGCGGGAGATGCACGACGTGGTCTCCCACCAGGTCGGCCTGATCGCGGTACGAGCCGGGGCGCTCCAAGTGGGCAGCCACGACGCGGAGGTCAAGGAGGCGGCGGCGACGATACGGCGGCTGGCCGTGCGGACGCTCGACGAACTGCGTCACATGGTGGGCGTCCTGCGTGCCTCCGGGGGACACCCCACGGAACTCACCCCGCAGCCGGCCCTCACCGACCTGAAGCAGCTCGTCGACGGCTGCGGCATCGAGACCGAGCTGAAGATGGACCTGTCCGGGGACCTTCCGCCCACCGTCCAGCGCGCGGTCTACCGGACCGTCCAGGAAGCCCTGACGAACGCCCGTAAGCACGCTCCCGGTGCGACCGCGCGGATCAGCCTGCGTCGCGACGACGGCGCGGTCCGGGTCGAGGTCACCAACACCGCGCCCACCCGGCCCGCTCTCCCCCTCCCCGGTGCACACCACGGGCTGCTGGGACTCCGGCAGCGCGCCGAACTCCTGGGCGGCACCCTGACCTGCGGCCCAACGGTCGACGGCGGCTACGCGCTCTGCATGGAGCTCCCCGCGGAGACCGCGGCCTGATCGCCGTCCCGGCCCGTCTCCGGCCCGCCGGAGTGGGCCGGTGGTGCGGAGGTGCCGGTGGCGCTGGAAGTACCGGAGGCGCCCGTGGCCGCCGGTGGTGCCGGAAATTCAGAGGCGCCCGTGGCGGAGGTACCGGTGGTGCCCGTGGCCGCCGGTGGGGATCCGACGCGCCGGTGGTACGGCCCACGGCGCGGTGTCGGCGGGACGGAGCGGCGCGCGGCGGGGCGTTCTAGGGTGCGGGACATGGATGCGATACGTGACGCGGGACCGGGTGGGGACAATCCGTTGCGGCTCACGGAGGCCGAATTGCGGCGGCGGAGCAGCGTGAAATGGACGGCGTATCCGGAGGACGTGCTGCCGCTGTGGGTGGCGGAGATGGACGTGCCGCTCGCCGACGCGGTGGTGCGGGCCGTGACGGGGGCGGTGGAGCTGGGGGACACGGGCTACACGGGCGGGGACGGCGGCAGGGCGTACGCGGAGGCGTTCGGCGCGTTCGCGCGGGAGCGGTGGGGGTGGGACGGCGTCGATCCCCGCAGGACCATGGTCGTCGCCGATGTGATGCAGGGCGCCGTCGAAATGCTGCGGCTGGTCACGGGCGACAGTGACGCGGTCGTCGTGAACTGTCCGGTGTATCCGCCGTTCTACGGGTTCGTGCGGCATATGGGGCGCCGCGTCGTGGAGGCCCCGCTGGGGGAGGACCAGCGGATCGATCCCGAGCGGCTGGAGGCGGCGTTCCGCGAGGCGGTCGCGGGCGGGCGGCGGGCCGCGTTCCTGCTGTGCAGCCCGCACAACCCTACGGGGACCGTGCACACCCGCGAGGAGCTGGCACAGGTGGCCGAGCTGGCCGGACGGTACGGGGTGCGGGTCGTCGTGGACGAGATCCACGCGCCGCTGGTGGCCGGCGGTGCCCGCTTCGTGCCGTATCTGAGTGTGCCGGGGACCGGGGATGCGTTCACCCTTGTGTCCGCGTCGAAGGCCTGGAACCTGGCGGGGCTGAAGGCCGCGCTGGCACTTGCCGGGCCCGAGGCCGCGCCGGACCTAGCGCGGATACCGCCGGAGGTGGGGCACGGGCCGAGCCACCTCGGGGTGATCGCGCACACGGCCGCCCTGCGCGACGGCGGCCCGTGGCTGGACGGGCTGCTGGCCGGCCTCGACGAGAACCGGGCGCTGCTCGCCGGCCTGGTCGCGAGCGAGCTGCCGGGGGTGAGGTACGTACCGGGCGAGGGAACCTACCTGGCGTGGCTGGACTGCCGGGGGCTCGGGCTGGGCGACGACCCGGCGGCGGTCTTCCTGGAACGGGGCCGGGTCGCACTGACCTCCGGGATCCCGTTCGGCACGGGTGGCGCCGGGTGCGTACGGCTGAACATGGCGACGTCGCCGGAACTCCTCGGGGAGGCGGTGCGGAGGATGGCGGGCGCGATCGGGTGAGGCCGGGGGCTCCGGACCCGGGGCGACGGGCTCCGGACCCGGGGCGACGGGCCGGGGCGAGCCGGACCGGCCCGGACTGCCCGGCAGGCCCCGCCGGGCGCCGGACCCCCTCAGGCCTGCCCCGTGTCGAAGCGGCTGACCTTGTCCTCCGTCACCGTGAACTGCCACCGGGTGTGCATCTCGCCCCAGGTGTCGTTGCGGTAGCGGGCCGTCAGGGTCAGCCCGCCGTCGGTCTCGGACTCGACGTCCATGTGACCGCGGGAGGTGAAGATCTCGCGTTCGGCCCACTGGTCGAGGTCGTGCAGTGTGCCGTCGTCCGTCATCGTCGCGTCGGGGGTGAGGGCCGCCCGGAAGGCTTCCCGGTCGTTGGCGTTCAGCGCGGTGACCAGGGCGCGGACCGCGGGATTGGTCAGCCGGTCGGTGGAGATCATGTCTGTCATCGTGTCCCGGTCCGGCGGTCCATGGCCGCTGCAACCACCTTGACGGGGGTGGGGGCGGCGCATAGCGTCACCGAGGACTGAGCGACCGCTCAGAAGGGGGGAGCCGTGGCCGGTCTCGATCCGCTGCGTGCCAAGGAGCTGCTGGCCGGGCCGGGCGCCCCGTTCGCCGTCGTCCGGACGGACCGGGACATCCCGGTGTACGCCGGGGGACCCCGCACGCTGCGCGAGTTCGTCGAGACGACCTGGGCCTTCGGTGACCGTACGTTCCTGGTCGCGGAGGCCCGGACGTACACGTACGGCGAGTTCCTCGCGGCGGCGTCCGCGCTCGCCCGGCGGCTCGTAGACACGTACGGGCTGCGTCCCGGCGACCGGGCCGTCGTCGCGATGCGCAACCACCCGGAGTGGCAGATCGCCTTCTGGGCGGCCCAGCTGGCGGGGCTCGTGGCCGTGCCGTTGAACGCCTGGTGGACCGAGGACGAGTTCGCGTACGCCCTCGACGACTGCACCCCGCGCGTGCTCCTGGTCGACGGCGAACGGCTTCCGAGGGTGGCCCGCTGGGCCGGACGCCACCGGGTCCGCACCGTGGTGTTCCACCACGAGGGGCCGATCGGCCCGGCTGAGGCCGCTCCCGGCGGGCACATCGAACGGTACGAGGACCTTCCCGCCCCCGACCCGGCCGCTGCTCCGCCGGACGTCGAGGTACGGCCGGAGGACGACGCGACGATCGTCTACACGTCCGGCACCACCGGGCGGCCGAAGGGTGCCGTGGCCACCCATCTCGCCCAGGCCGGCGCGGTCATGAACCCCCGCTTCCACGCCGCCGCCTCCGCCCTGGGGCGCGGCGCGGTCCCCGGGCAGGGGCCCGCCCCCGTCTCGCTGATGACGTTCCCGTTCTTCCACGTCGCGGCGTTCACGAACCTGTATTCGGTGATGGCCGTGGGCGGCACGATCGTCCTGATGCGCAAGTGGGACGCCGACCGGGCCCTGGAGCTGATCCGCCGGCACCGCGTCACGCACTACGCCGGCGTGCCCACCACGGCCCTGCAGTTGCTGGCCGCCGCCGAGCGGACCGGGGACGGGCTGGAGACCCTGGTCCTCCTCAGCACCGGAGGGGCGTCCGTGCCGCCCGGGCTGGTCGGCCGGCTGACGGACCGGTACGGCGAGCGGATCGAACCGCGCAACGGCTACGGCCTCACCGAGACCAGCGGGGGCGTCCTCGCGAACTTCGGCGACGAGTACCGAGCCCACCCGGACGGCGCCGGGCGCCCGACCCCCGCCACCGACCTGCGGATCAGCGCCGCGAACGGTCAGGAGGTGCCCGACGGGCGGGTCGGAGAACTGTGGCTGCGCGGCCAGGCGCTCGTCCGCGGCTACTGGAACGATCCCGAGGCCACCGCGAAGGCGTTCACCCCGGACGGCTGGTTCAGGACGGGGGATCTCGCGGTCGTGGAGGACGGCCGGGTGCGGATCGTGGACCGCATCAAGGACATGGTCGTCCGCGGCGGTGAGAACGTGTACTGCGTCGAGGTCGAGGCCGCGCTGCACGAGCATCCGGCGGTACTGGACGCCGCGGTGCTCGGGGTGCCGCACCCGGAACTCGGCGAGGAGGTCGCCGCGGTGGTGCAGATCGCCCCCGGCGCCCAGGCCGATCCGGAGGCGCTGCGGGTGCATGTCGCCGGGACGCTGGCCGCGTTCAAGGTGCCGGCCCATGTGCTCGTCCGCGAGCAGGCCCTGCCCCGGAACGCCACGGGGAAGATCCTCAAACGGGAACTGCGCGGAGCCGTCGCCGCGTTCGCCGGGACGGTCGCGGGCCGTTGACCGCGGCAGGGCGACCACGAACGGGCGGTGGGGAGTGGGCGACCACGAATGGGTGACTGCGAGCGCGCGATGGCCAGTGGACGTTACGAACGGGTGATCCGTACGCGGTAGTTGCCGTCGTCGTCCGTGCCGGTCACACGGATGGTCACGCCGTGTGTGCGGTCCCGGAAGGTGTCCCCCGGCTCGTAGGCGGCGTCGGAGAGTTCGGCGTGCACATTGGGCTGGTGGGTGCAGCCGCCGCTGTCCCGGACGCTGTCCGAGACGGTGATCGGGCCGTGGCCGGTGTCGACGCCGGCATCGACGTGGTAGATCAGGACACCCGGCTTGCAGATGGCGTCGTCGTTGCCCGCCTGGGTGCGCACCTCGACCACGTACCCGGATTGGGCGGACAACGGGACGACGGCCATCTTGGTGCCGCTGGACCGGGCGAGCGGGCCTATGGCGTGCTCGCTGCTGCCCCGGCCGGACACGCAGTCGACCTGGTCGTTGTCCAGCCAGCCGAGCTTCCACTTGTGCCAGCCGAGCAGGTCGTTGTTGGCTCCCCAGTCCTCGCTCATGATGTCCCAGTGCCCGACGGTGCTGCCGCCGTCCACCGTGTAGAGGTCGGGCAGCCCGAAGACGTGGCCGTTCTCGTGGGGCAGGACGCGGTAGCCGGTCTCGTGGTACGAGCCCGAGCCGTCGTCCTGGCGGCTGTAGACGAAGGACGTGTTGGACAGCGGGACGCCGTCCGCGTAGGGCGCCTCGGCATTGCCGGAGAAGGTGACGGAGAGCACGGTGTCCAGCGCGGAGGGGCCGGCGTTGGGCGTCACCAGTACGTTGATCAGGTCGTAGCGGCTGAAGTCGACTTCGGGGTCGGCGGCCGCGGCTATGTCCTCGACGAGCTTGCGATACCCCGGTTCGTACGGGGAGCCGCGCTCCAGCCCGTACTCGGCGAACGGCACGGGCATCCGCAGCCAGCCCGGTATCGGGGTGTGCGGGCGGTAGGTGAGCCGGCCGTACGAACTCGTCCCGAACCACTCGGACGTCTCCGGGAAGAACTCGTCGAAGCGGTCCAGGGCCGGTCCGCTGCCCTCGGCGTCCGGGAAGTCGATCATCAGGGTGAGGGCTTCGATCCGGCCGGTCGAGCGGGTGTATCCGGGCGGGGTGGGCATCCCCTCGGACATCTGCACGCCGAGCGTGCCGGTTATCCGGCAGGGCCCGAGCAGGGAGTCGTCGGGCGCGGCCGGGCCCGGCGTGGTCCGGGGGCTGCCCGTGAGGGGGGAACCCGCCGAGGTGACGGCGCCGAGGAGCAGCGTCGCGAGGGCGGTTGCGGCGACCTTGCGGCGGGGAGCCCGGGCGTCATGGGCATCCCGCGCGGAGCCGCGGGTGCGTATCCGTGGGCGGGGCTGCTGCATAGGCCCTTCCGGTGGTCGGCGCAGCCGGCCGGTCCGGACTGCTCTGCTCGAACACCCTCTGCCGGGGACGGGGAAGGCGCGCGCTGGAGCGGGCCGTTCGAGCGGTTCGAGGGTTCTCCGTCGACGGCGGCAGGGTGACGCGGATCACGTTCGGTGCGGGAAATAACCGGGGAACGTCTCCCCGTTTGCAGCAGTGCCGGACCGAATCGGGGAGGAGTTCCCCGGTTCGGGTGAATCAGGCCCCGACGATTCGGGTGAACGGGCTCCGACGAGAGGAGCAGCGCTTCGACGAGAAGGAGTGGAGAGCCGTGAGGACCCCCGGCGCCGACCCCGCGGCACTCGCCGCCGACTGCGCGGCACCCGCCGCCGACTGCGCGGCACCCGCCGCCGGCCCTGCGGCGTCGGCAGGCGCGCCCCAGAAGGCACCGCGCCCGCGGGCCGACGCGTTGCGCAACAGGGAGCGGATCGTCGAGGCCGCCCGCGAGACCTTCGTCGAGCACGGTGCCGAATTCCCCTTCGACGAGATCGCCCGCCGGGCGGGGGTCGGCAACGCCACGCTGTACCGGCATTTCGCCGACCGGTCCGAACTGGTCAGGCACGTCGTGCTGTCCGTCATGGACCGGGTCGCCGGGCAGGCGGAGGCCGCGGCCGCGGAGGAGTCCGACACCTTCTCCGCGCTGCGGCGCTTCGTCCACGCGGCGGCGGACGAGCGGATCGGAGCACTGTGCACGGTGCTCGGTGAGGACTTCGACCTGGACCACGACCACGAAGAGCTGGTCGCCGCGCGCGAGCGACTCGACAAGGGCGTCGGGACACTCATGGAGCGCGCGCGGCAGGCGGGCCGGCTGCGGACGGACGTGGCCGTCGGCGACCTGATGGTCGCGCTCTCCCAGCTCACCAGGCCGCTGCCCGGCACGGCCTGCATGAACATGGACCGCTTCGTCCACCGTCATCTGCAGCTGTTCCTCGACGGGCTGGAGGCGCCGGCCCGCTCGGAGCTCCCGGGCTTCCCGGCGACTCTCGAGAACCTGCGCGAACAGAGATAGCCCCTCCCGTCCGGAACAGCGACAGCCCCTCCCGCCCCGCCCGGGCGGGACGCCCCGGTCGTGGGTGTTCCCACCCGCGCCAACCCGCCGACTCCGCCCGGCCGCAAGCGACTCCGACCGACCGCATCCGACTCCGACCGACCGCATCCGACTCCGCCCGGCCGCAAGCGACTCCGACCGACCGCAACCGACTCCGCCCGGCCGATCACCGCGGCCGATCACTTCGGGCGATCACCCCGGCAATCATTCCGGCGATCACTCCAGGCTGTTCGTCCGGCCGTTCACGCGTAACCGCGGCTGTTCGTCCGGTCGTTCACGCGGCGTCCGATCGTCCGAGACCGGTCGCCGGACGCCCACCCCCGCCCGTCCACCGACCTTCGACCACCGACCGATTACTTCCGGCCGTTCCTCCGGTCAGTCCCACGCACCGTTCCGCACCCCGCAACCCCATAGGTGGCCACCCCCATGTCGAAAACCGCCGACAGTCTGCTCCCCGACTCATCGGAGGCCCCGGACGCCTCCGATTCCTCCGCCTCTTCCGACGCCTCTTCCGAACGATTCGACCCGGCCGACGCCGGCCGTGCCTCCGCCGGCCCGGCACCCGCCGACCCCGGCCGGTGGAAGGCGCTGGTCTTCATAGCGCTCGCCCAGCTGATGGTCGTACTCGACGCGACGATCGTGAACATCGCCCTGCCGTCCGCCCAGCAGGACCTGGGCATCTCCGACGGCAACCGGCAGTGGGTCATCACCGCGTACGCCCTGGCGTTCGGCGGTCTGCTGCTGTTCGGCGGCCGGATAGCCGACCTGTGGGGACGCAAGCCCACCTTCGTCGTCGGTCTGCTCGGCTTCGCCGCGGCCTCCGCGATCGGCGGCGCGGCCACCGGTGAGGCCATGCTGCTCGGTTCGCGCGCACTCCAGGGCGTGTTCGGCGCGCTGCTGGCGCCCGCCGCGCTGTCCCTTCTCGCGGTCATGTTCACGGACGCCACGGAGCGCGCCAAGGCGTTCGGCATCTACGGTGCGATCGCGGGCGGCGGCGGTGCGGTCGGCCTGATCCTCGGCGGATTCCTCACCGAGTACCTGGACTGGCGCTGGACCTTCTTCGTCAACATCCCGTTCGCCGTGGTCGCCGCGGCGGGGGCGTACTTCGTGATCCGTGAGCCGTCCGGCGGCCGCAACCGCTCCCCGCTGGACATCCCGGGCGTGCTGCTGTCGACCCTCGGCCTGGTCGCGCTGGTCTACGGCTTCACCCGCGCCGAGTCCGACGGCTGGTCGGACCCGCTGACCATCGGCATGTTCGTCGCCTCCGCGGTGCTCCTCATGGCGTTCGTGCTCACGGAGTCCCGGGTCCGTTCGCCGCTGCTGCCGCTGCGGGTGCTGACCGAACGGAACCGGGGAGGCGTGTACCTCTCGCTCGGCCTCGCCGTGATCGCGATGTTCGGCCTGTTCCTGTTCCTCACGTACTACCTGCAGGTGGTCAAGGGGTACTCGCCGGTGCGGACGGGCTTCGCGTTCCTGCCGATGATCGCCGGCATGATCACGGGTTCCACTCAGATCGGCGCCCGGCTGATGACGCGTGTTCCGCCGCGCCTGCTGATGGGGCCCGGTTTCCTGGTCGCCTCCTTCGGCATGCTGATGCTGACGCAGCTGGAGACCGACTCGTCGTACGCGGGGCTGATCCTTCCGGCGCAGATCCTGCTGGGTCTCGGCATGGGCACGGCCTTCATGCCGGCCATGTCGCTGTCGACGCACGGTGTGGAGGCACGTGACGCGGGCGTCGCCTCCGCGATGGTCAACACCTCGCAGCAGGTCGGCGGGGCGATCGGCACGGCGCTCCTGAACACCATCGCCGCCTCGGCCACCACTGCGTATCTGACCTCCCGCTCCGGGGGCGGGAACTCCGCTGCCGATCCAGGTCTGCTCCAGGCGCAGGCGATGGTGCACGGCTACTCCAGCGCCATCTGGTGGGCCGTCGGCATCCTGGTGCTGTCCGCGGCTGTCGCAGTGCTCCTCGTCAACACGGGACGGCCGGGGGCTGCGGCGGGTCCGGCCGCGGGGGGAGCGGACGGCGCTCAGGACGATGGTGAGGTTCGGATCCCGGTCGTGGCGCACTGACACACGGCCACCGGCCCCGACCCGGCCCGCTTCCATCCGGGCCGGAGCCGGGACCGGGGCCGGATCGGTGCCGGTCCGAGGCTCATCCCTGCCCTGGTTCCGCGGTCAGCGGAGCCAGGGCAGGTCCGCGCCGGCGTCCTTGGGCTGGAGCCCTTCGGCCATCACACGCATGATCTCGCCCAGCTGCCGCACCTGCTCGGGACCGAGCCGGTCGAAGATCGCCTGCCGTACGGCGGCGACATGACCGGGCGCGGCCTGCCGCAGCACCTCCACGCCCTCCTCGGTCAGGCAGGCGAGCTGGCCGCGCTTGTCCGAGGCGCAGTCCTCCCGCCGTACCCAGCCGTACTTCTCCAGGCGTGCGACGGCGTGCGACAGCCGGGAGCGGGTGATCTTCGCGTCTCTGGCCAGCTCGGTCATCCGCATCCGCATCCGCGGGGCCTGGGACAGTTGGACCAGCAGCCCGTAGTAGATGTGCGGCATCCCCGCGTCACGCTGGAGCTGACGGTCCAGATGGTCCTCCAGCAGCGTGGTCGCATGGAGGTACGCGCGCCAGACCGACTGTTCCTCGTCGGTGAGCCAGCGGGGTCCGTCCTGGTCCGGCGCGGCGGGGGGTGCAGTGCTCATACACCTACTCTACGAGGCTTCCTTGAAAGTTGAACTAGTGCGGGTTAATGTCGTGCTGTAATTCATTGAGTCTTCAAGTAAGCGTGGAGGTGCAGCCATGTCCGCCGCACAGGAGCGCATGCCCGCCCTCTATCTCTCGCACGGTGCCCCGCCCCTCGCCGACGACCCCGTCTGGCCGGGCGAGCTGTCCGCCTGGTCGGCCGGGCTGCCCCGGCCGCGCGCCGTCCTCATGGTGTCGGCGCACTGGGAGGAGGCCCCGCTGGCGCTCGGCGCGACCGAGACGGTCCCCCTGGTGTACGACTTCTGGGGCTTCCCCGAGCACTACTACCGGGTCCGTTACGACGCCCCCGGTGCCCCCGGCCTGGCGGACTCGGTGCGCAAGATGCTGCGCGGCGCCGGAATGCCCGTCCATGACGTCCCCGACCGCGGCCTCGATCACGGGGCCTACGTACCGCTCGTCGAGATGTACCCGGACGCCGACATCCCCGTCCTCCAGATCTCCATGCCGACGCTCGACCCGCAGAAGCTGATGGACATCGGACGCCGCCTCGCGCCCGTGCGCGACGAGGGCGTACTGATCGTCGGCAGCGGCTTCTTCACCCACAACCTGGCGGCACTGCGCCACGCGGGCGGGGTGCCGGCCTGGTCGGCGGAGTTCGACGACTGGGGGCGCAGGGCCCTGGACGCCGGCGACGTGGACGCACTGCTCGACTTCGCGCACAGATCGCCGGCGGGTGCGCTGGCCCACCCCCGGACCGAGCACTTCGCCCCGCTGTTCGTGACGCTCGGCGCTGCCGAGGAAGCGCTGGGGAGCGGCGAGCGGGACCGCCGGCGAAGCGTGATCGACGGCTTCTGGATGGGGCTGGCCAAGCGCTCACTGCAACTCGGCTGAGGGGCCTCGTCCGTCGCGCGTGCCCGCGGGGGGGGGTCCGTCCATTGTGGGTGCCCGCGGGCTCCGTCCTTTGGTGCCCGCGGAACCCCGTCCGTCGTGCGGCCCACGGAGCTCCGCTCCGCCGCGCGGCCCGGGCGGATCCCGAAGCGGGCGGAGCACTCCGAAGCGTGACGGGGTAGAGCAACCCGCAGGGTGTGCCCGACGTCTTCCGGGTGGGAGCGCGGACAAGGGCCGCGGACGGGGGCGACGACAGCGGACGGGGGCGGGAACAAGGGAGTGCTGCTCCGGGGTGAATCCGTCACGTCGACGGTTGAGGGAACCCGTGATGCAGCGATCGAGAGGCGTCCGCCGGTGCTGTCGGAACGGCCTCCGTGCCCGCCCTGACCTGCGCTTCTGTGTGTTGCGGCAGCATGCGCCCCTCCCGGAGAGCCCGACAGGGTACTGCATGATCACGAAAGTCGATGACGCACATGGGAATTCTGTCCGGATTCCAGTCGTTGTTTCCGTCGGATGCAGGGCACCCGGATGGGTGTCGCGACCTACTCAGCAAGGGAGCACGCATGGCAACCCGCGCCGTCGCCCGTCGTCAGTCCACCGCCCAGGGCGGAAGTGGGACGGCAAGCAGCGTTCGTGCCGCAGGCGGCGACATCGCCGACCGCGACCTGGTCGGCATGTATCTGGACGAGATCGCGCGCACGCCGCTGCTCGATGCCGCAAAAGAGGTGGAGCTGTCCCAGACCATCGAGGCCGGGGTGTACGCCCGGCAGATCCTCGACGGCGAAGTGGAGAGCGGCGTGGCCGGAGCTTCCCGCGAGGAGCTGGAAGCGCTGGTCGCCCTCGGCGAGCGCGCCAAGGACCTGTTCATCCGCTCCAACCTCCGGCTGGTCGTGGCCGTGGCCCGGCGCTATCCGCGCAGCGGGCTGCCCTTGCTCGACCTGATCCAGGAGGGCAACGCCGGACTGGTGCGCGCGGTCGAGAAGTTCGACTACACCAAGGGGTTCAAGTTCTCGACGTACGCGACGTGGTGGATCCGTCAGGCCATCACGCGTTCGATCGCCGACCAGTCCCGGACGATTCGGCTGCCCGTCCACCTGGTGGAGGAGCTCGGACGGATCCGCCGTGTGCAGCGCGAGTTCAACCGCGAGCACGGGCGCGAGCCGGAGCCGGAGGAGATCGCCGCCGAGCTCGGCTCCACGCCGGACCGGGTGAGCGACGTACTGGACTGGGCGCGCGACCCCGTCAGCCTCAACATGTCGGTGGACGACGAGGGCGAGACGCAGTTCGGCGACCTGCTGGAGGACACATCGGCGGTATCCCCCGAGCAGTCGGTGCTGACGCTGCTGCGCAGTGAGGAGCTGGACGACCTGATCGACAAGCTCGACCAGCGCACGGCCTCGATCATCCGGATGCGTTACGGCATCGAGGACGGCCGCGAGCGCACCCTCACCGAGGTCGGCAAGGAGCACGGCCTGACGCGCGAGCGGATCCGCCAGATCGAGAAGCACGCCCTGCTCGAACTGAAGCGGATGGCCCGCGACACCGGTTTCGACGCGGCGGCCTGACCTGGTGGCGGCGCGCACCGCGCCGCCACCTGAAACGAGCCCCGGCGCCCACCCCCCCTGGCGCCGGGGCTCTCTCCATGCGTTCGTCGTTTCCGACGGCGGTCTCCGGCGCTTCTGCGGCGGAGCGCACGACGGGCTGCACGTCAGTGCGCGAGTGCTGCGTCCGCGGAGGAGTAGAAGACGGTCACCTGGGCGTCGTTGATGGCTGTGGAACCACCCGTGATGGTCACCTTCACCGGGTGCTCGCCCGGGTCCAGCGCCACACCGATCGTGGTGACGGTCCTGTCGGCCGGCTGGTCGGCGCGCGAGAACAGCAGACCGGCGTAGGCGAACTCACCCGTCTTCAGGACGATCTCGGAACCGGCCGGACCCAGGCGGCCGGCCTGTCCGTCGAGGTCTCCGAACGTCACGGTCGGCGCCGAACCCTTCAGCTTGCAGGGTCCGTTGAGCTTGTTGGTGGCCATCAGCAGACCGTGGTTCAGCGGGCGCGGAACCTTGGTGACGGTGTAGGCGAGGTCGGTGGTGCGGCAGACCGGGACGCCCGTTCCGCCGGTTCCGCCGGTTCCGGTGGACGGCTTGGCGGTGGCCTGTCCGGCCGTACCGCCGGTGGAGCCACCCGAAGAGCCGCCGGTGGAGGCGCCGTTGCCGCCGCCGGGGGTACCCGACGCCGTCGGGTCCGCGGCGGGTGCGCCGCTCGCCGGTGTCGAGGGGTTCGACGAGCCCTCCGCCTGGGTGCCGCCGGACGGGTTCCCACAGGCGGTCAGGGCGGCGAGCGCGAGTCCCGCGGCGGCGAGCGAAACGGCGGTGCGGCGCGTGCGAACGGCAGCAGTCATGACAGTCCCCCAAAGAAGCGAGCACGAAGGCACCCCGGTCCGGCGCCTCCCCCGGCGCCCGGTGCTCGACCATCATGGCGGCCCGGACGGCCGAAGGGGATGGCCGAACACGCTGCGGCGGCCACCGGGTGCACGCCTGTGACACAAGACGGAAAGCCCCGCAACATCTGCCGCGAAGCGGCGACGGACGGGCGCCGGTGCCGGGCGCCGCGGAGCGCCGACGGACGGGCCGGTGCCCGACGCCGCGAACGGCGAGGGACGGGCCGATCGGGACGTGCGTCCGGGACGGGCGGTGGCCGATCCCGACGCGCCCCCGGAAGCCCTGGGAGTCAGTCCTGACGCCCCACCGGCCTCGCGCGATGGAGGCTCAGGCGGTGTCCGGGGCACGGGAGGGTTCCTGGGCCCCGGACGGTTCCGAGGCATCCGAGGATGCCGGGTCCGGGGCCCGGTGGTGCTTCGGGGCCGGGACGTGGTCCGGGGCGCGGTGGTGCTTCGGGGCCGGGTCGTGGTCCGGGGCCCGGTCGGGGTCCGGGGCCGACGCTCGGGTCAGCCGGGCACCCAGGGCGTGGAGGTGGCGCGTCAGCGACTCGGGCGCGTCCACGCGGAACTCGCAGTCGACCAGGGTCAGCCGGACACCCAGCCACTCCAGGGAGTCCGAGACGCGCGCCCGGACCCGGCAGCGGTTCCCCCCGAGGGGTTCCGGCGCGCCCATCGACGCCGGCAGCCGGGACGCCACGTGCGCCGCCGGCGCCTCGAAGGTCACATCGAGCTCCAGCGTCGGCTGCAACCGCGACATAGACCGTGCGACGAACCGCGCCGCGTCCCCCATGGGCAGCTCGCGCGGTGTGAACCGCGCCCCGGTCGCGAAGGGATCCGACACCCGGTCCACCCGGAACGAACGCCAGTCCGCCCGGTCCAGGTCGTAGGCGACGAGGTACCAGCGGCGGCCCGTGGACACCAGCCGGTACGGCTCGACCTGCCTGCGGCTCTCCGTACCGTCCCCCGCGCGGTAGCCGAATCGCAGCCGCTCCTGCGCCGTGACCGTCGCCGCGATCACCGTCAGCGTCTCCGGGTCGACCGTCGCCGCGTCGCCGCCCCACGTCAGCGGAACGGTGGCCGTCTGGAGCGTGGTGACCCGGTGCCGCAGCCTGGACGGCAGCACCTGCTCCAGCTTCGCCAGGGCCCGTACGGACGCCTCCTCGACGCCCTCGACGGCGTGCCCGGCACCCGCCCGCAGGCCCACCGCGATGGCCACGGCCTCCTCGTCGTCGAGCACCAGCGGAGGCATGGCCTTGCCCGCGACCAGCCGGTATCCGCCCTCCGCCCCCATCGTGGCCTGCACCGGATAGCCCAGTTCGCGCAGCCTGTCTATGTCCCGGCGAATCGTGCGCCGGCTCACGCCGAGCCGCTCGGCGAGTTCACCGCCGGGCCACTCCCGTGGAGTCTGGAGGAGCGAGAGGAGAGTCAGAAGTCGCGCCGGAGTGTCCGTCATGAATCCAGAATGATGTCGTGGTGGGACATCTCCTGTCCTACATGGCCCGTACCTTCGAGCCATGACTTCAGCAGCTCCTCAGCCCACCAGCGACCGGCGGCGCTGGTTCGCCCTCGCGATCGTGATGACCGCGGCCTTCATGGACCTCGTCGACGTGACCATCGTCAACATCGCGATACCGAGCATCCAGAAGGACACCGGGGCCTCGTTCAGCGCGATCCAGTGGATCACTGCGGGTTACGCGCTCGCGTTCGCGGCCGGGCTGATCACGGGCGGCAGGCTCGGCGACATCCACGGCCGCAAGCGGGTGTTCCTCCTCGGCATCGGCGGCTTCACGCTCGCCTCCGCGCTCTGCGGCTTCGCGGCCGGCCCCGAGATGCTCGTCGCGTCCCGGATCCTGCAGGGCGCCACGGCGGCGCTGATGGTCCCGCAGGTCCTGGCGATCGTGCACGCCACCTTCCCCCCGCACGAGCGGGGCAAGGTCTTCGGCCTGTTCGGTGCCGTCGTCGGCCTGGGCGCGGTGTCCGGTCCGATGCTGGGCGCGCTGCTCACCCAGTGGAACCTCTTCGGTCTCGAATGGCGCCCCATCTTCCTGATCAACCTGCCGGTCGGGGTCGCCGGGCTGCTGCTGGGCCGTGCGTTCATCACCGAGTCCAAGGCGCCGCGGGCGCTCCGCCTCGACATCTTCGGCGTCGTGCTGGTCACCCTCGCCCTGTTGATGGTCATCTACCCGCTGACCCGTGGCCACGAGCTCGACTGGCCGCTGTGGGGCCACTTCATGATGGCGGGTGGCGTCGTCGTCCTCGCACTGTTCGTCGTGTACGAGCGGTTCAAGGCCCGCAAGGACGGTTCGCCGCTGGTCGAGCTGTCGCTGTTCAAGGTCAAGAGCTTCGCCGGGGGCATCGCGGTGCAGCTCGCCTTCGGTCTCGCCTGCGGCATCTTCTTCCTGGTCTGGACGCTCTACATGCAGATCGGGCTCGGGTGGAGCGCGCTGCGGGCCGGTGTCACCGGTATCCCGTTCTCACTGGCGGTGTCGGTGGCCGCCGGGATGTCCGTGCAGAAGCTGGTGCCGCGGTTCGGCCGCAAGGTGCTCCAGGTCGGCGCGCTGACCATGACCACGGGACTGCTCCTCTACATCTGGGAGGCCGGCCGGTACGGCGCGTCCATCGCGTCCTGGCAGATGGCCCTGCCGCTGGTCGTCATGGGCGCGGGCATGGGTCTGATCGTGGCGCCGCTGACTGACGCGGTGCTGTCGGAGGTGCCGCGCGAGCACGCCGGCTCGGCGTCCGGCCTGATCAACACCACCCAGCAGATGGGCAACGCCCTGGGCCTCGCCCTGGTGTCGGTCGTCTTCTTCGGCACGATCGACGAGGAGCACCTGCTGCCGGGCCGGGTCGCCACGGCCTTCACGGAGGCGTTCCAGCACTCGCTGTGGTGGGTCGTCGCGGTCCTGACCGGCATCTTCCTGCTGATGTTCGCGCTGCCCGCCCGTTCCAAGCAGCACCTGGAGGGCGGCACCGACTCCGCCGAAGCGGTGGACGCCCCGGCCGGTGACCTGCTCGCGAAGGAGCCGGCACTCAGCTCCTGACGGACGGCTTTCCGGAGGCGTCGCCCACGGAGGGCTCTCCTCGCAAGGGTCTTCGACGTCAGGAACGGCCGGGCCAGGACCGGCCGGACGTCCTCAGCGCACCCTCGCGCGGTGTTCCATCGCCGCGCGGGCGGTGCGCTCCGTCATGTAGACCTCGCACATGTGGCGGCCGTCCGGTGTCGCGGTGTGCTCGACCTCCCAGAGGGAGATCTCGCTGTCGTCGCCGAGCAGGAACGCGTGCTCGTAGAGGGTGAACCCGCCGCCGCCCGCCTTGCGGCACGGACTGCCGAAGGCCTGCGTGATCTGGTGCGCGAGAGCGGTGCGCAGCCGGGCGGCGACGTCCTCGCCCGGACGGTCCGGGTTCTCGGCACGGCGCAGCAGACGACGCGCGTGGTCCGGAGAGTTGTCCGGCACGTACCTCCGTTCCGTCACCACGGGACGGACGGAGAGCAGGGAGCCGAGGAGCTCCAGATCCGTCTCCGGGTCCTCGTCCGCGGCGAGGCCGGGGAGGCGGGACGAGGCGAGCCGGGCGTCCGCGGCCTCGGCGTACAGCTCGTGCTGCGGGGCGCCGTCGCGGGCGGTGTTGTGGACCAGCTCCCACATGGTCGCCGTGCTCCCGTCGGAGAGCAGATAGCAGTGCCGGTAGGTCTCGCGGCTCAGCCGACGGGGACCCGCCGAGCTGTGCCGCGAGGAGTACAGCGAGACGCTGTGCGCGAGAGCCGTCTGCAGCCGTTCGACGAGGTCGTCGGGCAGCTCGAACGAGTTCAGCGCGCGGCGGAGCAGGGTGGCGAACTGTTCGTCCGCCGTCCCGCTCACGCGTTCGTGGGGCACCAAGACTTCTCCCGGCCGTCGCTCGTCGTCACCTGGGGAGTGCTCAACGTAGCGGTTCGGCGCGGATCCCGCAGGGGGGATGGAAGAATTCCGGAAACCCGTGGAGACGCCTTACGCGGCGCTGCCGGCCTGCCACTCGGACCATCCCATGTTCCAGCCGTTCAGGCCGTTGTCGGGCTGGATGGTCTTGTCGGGCGAGCCCTTGACCACGACGAGGTCGCCGATCAGGGAGTTGTCGTAGAACCACTTGCCGGGGGTGTCGCCCTGGGCGCCCCGTGCGTCGCGCAGGCCCACGCAGCCGTGGCTGGTGCCGACCCGGCCGAATACCGACGGGTCGCCCCAGTAGTTGCCGTGAACGAAGGTGCCCGAGGTGGACAGACGCATCGCGTGCGGCACGTCCTTGATGTCGTACTCACCGCCGAAGCCGACCGTCGAGCCGTTCATGCGGGTCTGCACGAACTTCTCGGAGATCACCATCTGGCCGTTGTACGTGGGGTTCTGGGGGCTGCCGGTCGACACCGGGATCGTCTTGATGGTCTGGCCGTCCCGGACGATGGTCATCTGCTGGGTCTTGACGTCGACCGTGGCGACCTGCGAGCGGCCGATCGTGAAGTTGACGACCTTCGACTGCACGCCGAAGACGCCCTTCGCGCCCTCGACCCCGTCCAGCGCGATCTTCATCGTGACCTTGGAACCGGCCTTCCAGTACTCCTCCGGCCGGAAGTCGAGCCGCTGGTTGCCGAACCAGTGGCCCACGACCTTCTGCCCGCTGCTGGAGGTGACGGTGATGTGCGACTGGACGGCCTTCTTCTCGGTGATGGCCTTGTCGAACCTGAAGGACACGGGCATGCCGACACCGACGGTGGTGCCGTTGTCCGGGTTGTAGGTGCCGATGAAGCTGTTGGCGTTGGAGACGGTGGTGAACGACGCGTTCTCGGTGGCCGCCCGGCCCTTGGCGTCGGAGGCGTCCACGGTGATCTTGTAGCGGGTGCCGCGCTCCAGCTGCTCGTTCGGCTTCCACGACGAGCCGTCCCCGGCGAGGGTGCCGGCGACCGTCTTGCCGGAGGTCGCCTCGGTCAGGGTCACCTTGGTCAGCTTGCCGCCGGTGACCTTGACGTTGGTGTCGTTGATGCTGGCGTTGGTCGAGCCGTCCTTGGCCGAGATGGTGATCTTCGCCCCCGCGGCGTTCTCGGCGGCCGCGGCGTCGGTTCCCTTCCCGTCGTCCTTGGCCGTGGCGTCACCGCCGCAAGCGGTGAGGGTCAGGGCTCCCACGAGCAGGCCGGCCGCGGCGGCCACCATGCGCCGCGAACGGCGCGCGCTGCGCGGGGTGCGGTGCTCGGCGTGTGCTGCGGCTTCCGGCGATGTCACGGGCTGCTCCATCTGTGCGAGTTGTCTTCCAGTACGCCCATAGAGCACCCATGTGGGTGATTCGGTTGCCAAGCTTGACTGTGATGGCCGTCACAGCATGAACTGACGATTCGTCACGATCGGTAAAGGTCCTGGTACGAAGGGAAATGGCCGGCGTCGCTCTCGACGGTCCGCGCGGCCAGAACCGCCTTCACGATCGCCCTCGCCACGGCATCCGCCCCGGCGGCCAGTACCTTGTTCAGCCCCTCCGCGGGCATCGGTGCCGTCCCCGTCGCCAGCGCGAACACCGTGTCCCCGTCATGCAGCAGATGCACCGGGCGAATGGCGCGCGCCAGACCGTCGTGCGCCGTCCCGGCGAGCTTGCGCGCCTGCGCACGCGTCAACGGGGCGTCCGTGGCGACGACGGCCAGGGTGGTGTTGAGCGGTGGCAGCGGCGACGTCCTCCGTGCCTCGGTCAGCCGCCGCCACGCCGCCTCGTGGACCTCCGTCGTCGGATATTCCGGCCTGCCCTCCCACATGCGCCCGTAGAGCACACCGGTGCGCGGATCGACCACCGAGCCCGCCGCGTTGACCACGGCCAGCGCCCCCACCGTGACACCGGACCCCAGGGTGACGCTCGCCGTGCCCACGCCGCCCTTCAGCCCGCCGGCCACCGCGCCCGTACCGGCGCCCACGTTCCCCTCGGCCACGACCGCCCCCGGCCCGGTGGCCGCCGCCGCTTCCACGGCGGCCCGCCCCAGCGCGGCGTCCGGGCGCGCCCGCCAGTCGCCGCCCCGGCCCAGGTCGAAGATGCACGCCGCCGGGACGACCGGCACGACCTGCCCGGGGAGCATGCCGACCCGGACGCCACGGCCCTGTTCCTCCAGCCAGGACACGACCCCGGACGCGGCGTCCAGCCCGAACGCGCTGCCGCCCGTCAGTGCGATCGCGTCGATCCGCTCGACCACATTGCTCGGGTCGAGGGCATCGGTCTCCCGCGTGCCCGGTCCGCCTCCGCGGACGTCCACTGCGGCCACCGCACCCCCCTCGGGGGCGAGCACGACGGTGGTGCCGCTGAGCGCACCCTTGCCGTGCAGGGCCGCATGGCCCACCCGAACCCCGGAGACATCCGTCAACGCGTCGATCCTGTCGGCCATGGCCCCCATGCGTACCACGTCGCACCGGCCCGAGGCCACGGACACGGATCACGGGTGGCGCAGACGCATCATCGGCGCCGCATGCACCGCACGCTCCGCGTGCGCCGGATTTACCGGACGCACCGGACGCACCGGATCAAGTGGTCGGATCCGCGGGGCGGCGCGCGGCGGCCGGACGGGACCTGCGGGCCGCCAGCGTCACCCCCGTGGCCACCGTCAGCGCGGCGACCAGCCCGGCCAGGGGCACCGCCCACCGCCCCGCGAAGGTGCACGTCATGATCAGCAGTGCGGAGACGGGCAGGATGAGCTGCTGGGCAGTGCCCACTTTGAAGTGGCGAGAATGCAGGGCCCACACGGTCAGCAGAAACAGCGCCGTGGGCAGTGTGACCGCGCCGGAGGCGGCGAGCGTCGAGATGTGCGCCTTGTGCACCGCCTCCTCGACCGCAACCTCGATACCCGCACCGATCGCAGCGGCCGACGCGAGGATCACGTAGTGGCCGTATCCCCAGAGGAACGCCCTTCTGTTGGAGGTCAGATGGTGGTGGATCGGCACGACGAAGTAGATCCACCACGCGGCGAAGACGATCAGCAGACCGCCGGCTGCGATCGTCAGCAAAGGGGCCAGCGCATCGGTCTTCTGCACCGCGGACTTCACTCCCACGGTCGCGGCAGCGATGGTCTCGCCCAGCACGATGATGGTGAACAGGCCGTACCGCTCGGCGATGTGGTGCGGATGCCAGCTCGTCGTCGCCGGCCGTTCCGCCACCGCCGGGACGGACAGCTCGGCGATCGCCATCGCGAGGAACACCCATGGCAGGACGGACTCCGGCACGAACAGCAGCAGCGCCCAGCCGATCTGGCACAGCGCCACTCCCGTCGCATAGCGCAGGGCCACGCGCCGCTCGGCACCCGTGCACGACTTGGCCGCACGCAGCCACTGGGCCACCATGGCGAGCCGCATCACCAGGAAGCCGAACCACGTGACCGTGAAGTCGTGCTCCCCGAACACCCGGGAGATGCCGGCGGCGAAGATCAACGCACCGGTGATCTGGACCAGGGTGACCACCCGGTACAGCGCGTCGTCGTTGTCGTAGGCCGAGGCGAACCAGCTGAAGTTCATCCACGACCACCAGATGGCGAAGAACACCATGGCGTAGTCGGCGACGCCGGAACCCGCGTGGCCCTCCGCGACCGCATGGACCAGTTCGAGGCCCGCCTGGGCGACCGCCACGACGTAACAGAGGTCGAAGAACAGCTCCAGCGGTGTCGCCGTGCGGTGCTCCTCGTGTCGCCGTCGCGCGACGAGGGGGCGCACCGGGCGGTCCGGCTCCGCGGGCTGGGGCAGCGTGGTCATGCCTCCAGCAGAACAGAGCACGGTCGCGGAGCGCGGACGTGACGCGCCTGCGGCGGTACGGAGCGTCCGGGCCCTCCCCGTAACCTGGAGGGATGAGTACCGTCCCCGTCCCCACCCACGGACCGCGAGACGCGCAGTCCTCCGGCTCGCAGCCCGGATCGCCTTCGCAGCCGACCGGCCACCCGGGGCTGGTCTTCGACGATCCTCTCGACCAGCAGTCCGCTGACGACACGGACCGCGGCTGGGGCGAACGGCCGCGCGGCAGCGGCGACAGCGCCGCCGACCTGGCACGCTTCCTCGACGAGAAGCCGCCGCACCACCTCTGAACCCGCGCCACGACACGTGCGAGAGGCGCCCGGGAGCGTCCGCCCGCAGGAGGCGGCCCGGTGTCCGCACGGATCAGCACAGCGCCACCGCCAGCCGTGTCGTCGCGCTCGCGCCGACCAGTGACACTGCCAGGGGACGAGGCACCGTCAGCACGACGAGCCCGCCGTCGCCGGAGCCCACAGCGAGTCCGCCGTCGCCAGAGTCCACGGAACGCGGAGGGTGGACCGACGCCACGGGAACGGCCTCGGCCAGCCGACGGGGCCCACCGCCGCCCGTCGCCGAGGCGGTCGCGGCGATCACATCGACCCGGTCCCCCGGTCTGAGCAGCCGCACCGTGTCCGGATCGGCGATCCGCACGGGAGCCGAGACCGTGCCGCCCGGGTCGACCGCATCGTGCGGCACCCGGCCGCATGCCGATCCGCTCCGGACACCTGCCGTACCGCCCCGCGCGGGTGCGCCGCGGGCTGCCGCCCTGCTGGGCGCCGAGGGCGATGCCCGTGTCACCGGGTCCGCGTGCGCCCGCGCAGCGCCCGCACTGCTTCCGCCGCCGCCCGCCCCGGCCGCGGCCAGCGCCGCCGCGGTCAGGGCCAGGCCGGCGGCCGTCGCCCGCATCCGGCGTCGCACGGCCCTGGTGATGCGCAGCGCGCCCCCTGCCCCGCGCACCCGCACGGGCGGGAAGAGCGGCACCGGGCGGGGTGCGGGAACGAAGCCCGGCGGCAGCCCACGCATTCCCTCCGCCGCGACAGGCCCGCGCGCTCCCTCCGCCGTGACGGGCGTGGCGGAGGGGGACGACACGGGAGCGAATGCGGGCGAGAACTCGCGAGGGGACTCGTGAGCGCCGGTGGGCGCGGGAGAGGGGGAGTACCCGGACGCGGGAGAGGGAGCGCACCCGGATGCGGGAGAGGGGGAGTACCCGGATGAGGGAGGGAGAGGGGACATGGTTCACCGTCCGTCGTGAGGAGACTCGGCTGGTTGCCCGAACGCCCTTCACGATCCACGGCCACGCGGAATCCCGCTGAAGCCTGTGGACTACTCCCCGGTTGTGGACAACTCCCTCACCCCCAGGTGTCCGTTCAGCCCGGGAGGACGATCCCGGTGTCGAGTCCGCCCAGCGCACGGGTGCACAGGCAGTCCCGCTCCGCGTTCTTCGGCAGGGCCGCGACCGCGTCGAAGAGCACCCCGCGCAGCCGGTCCACGTTGGCGGCGAACACCTGCATGACGTCCTTCTGCGAGACGCCTTCGCCGGACTCCGCGCCCGCGTCGAGGTCAGTGACCAGGGCGATCGAGGTGTAGCAGAGCTCCAGCTCGCGGGCGAGCGCCGCCTCCGGGTGGCCGGTCATACCGACCACGGACCAGCCCATCGCCGCATGCCACCGCGATTCGGCGCGGGTGCCGAACCGGGGGCCCTCGACCACCACGAGCGTTCCGCCGTCCACCGGCTTCCATTCCCGTCCACGGGCCGCGGCCAGTGCCGCATTCCGCCCGGCCGGGCAGTACGGGTCGGCCAGCGACACGTGCAGGACCTTCGGCACCGAGCCGTCGGGCAGCGGCAGACCGTCGAAGTACGAGTCCGCCCGCGCCTTGGTGCGGTCCACCAGCTGGTCCGGTACGAGCAGGGTGCCGGGACCGTATTCCGGGCGCAGTCCGCCCACCGCGCACGGGCCGAGGACCTGCCGCACGCCCACGGAGCGCAGGGCCCACAGGTTGGCGCGGTAGTTGATGCGGTGCGGCGGGAGGTCGTGGCGGCGGCCGTGCCGGGGCAGGAAGGCCACCGAGCGGCCCGCTATCCGGCCGAAGAAGAGGGAGTCGCTGGGGCTGCCGTAGGGGGTGTCGACGCGGACCTCGGTCACGTCCTCCAGGAAGGAGTAGAAGCCGGAACCACCGATCACGCCGATCTCTGCGTTCGCGTTCGCCATGACCAGCACAGTATCCGTCGGACGGATCGCAGCGCGCACGGAGCGGATCTTCCGCCGCGGCACTGGTCCGGCGCCGCGCGACACGGGTCCGGGCGGCGACGCCACGGGCCCGGCCGACCGCGTCACTGCGCCCGGCCGGCCCGCCCACGGCACCGGAACACGACGCCCCCGCCGTTCGTGGGAACGGCGGGGGCGTCGTGTACGAAGATCAGGCGGCCGAGCGCCCGTCGACGATCAGGCGGCCGACGTGCTCGCCGACGAGGACGAGGACGAGGAGGACGACGACGTCGAGGAGGACGACGAGGATGAGGAGGACGACGAGGAGTCGGACGACTTGCTCGACGACGCGGGCGAGCTGCTCGACGAGGTGCCGCGGCTGTCGTTCCGGTAGAAGCCCGAGCCCTTGAAGACGATGCCGACCGCGGAGAACACCTTCTTCAGGCGTCCCTGGCAGCCGGGGCACTCCGTGAGGGCGTCGTCCGTGAACTTCTGGACGGCCTCAAGGCCCTCGCCGCACGCGGTGCACTGGTACTGGTAGGTCGGCACGTGTTCCTCCTGGCACTCTCACTCGATGAGTGCTAACGACGGTCCATAGTGACGTATTCCGCTCGATCAGTCCACCGTCACCGGCACACGGTGACCGATGCCACGTGCAACGGTGCGTGTCGCGGGGCGTGGAACGAGCCGCGAGCGCAGGGCCACCAGAGTGACCAGCGCAAGCGTGGTACCGGCCAGCGGCACCAGGAATCCGGCGGTCGAGCCGTACGTGTCGGCGAGACGCCCGGCGACGGTGACCGCGGCGGCCTGGCCCAGCGCGACGGCGCCGGTCAGCCAAGTGAAGGCCTCGGTCCGGGCGGACGCCGGGACCAGCGGTTCGACCAGCGTGTAGCCGGTGATCAGCGCGGGCGCGATGCACAGGCCGACGACCAGGCCGAGCGGGCCGAGCAGGTACACCGAGTGCGCCGCCCAGAGGCCGGAGGTCGCCAGGGTCAGCGCCGCGTAGCCGAAGACCATCCGGCGGCGCGGCCCGGCCTTCCAGGCGATCGCACCGACGGCGATACCGGCGAGCATGTTCCCGGCGGCGAAGAGGCCGTAGAGCAGGCCGTTCATGCTCGGCTGCCCGATCTCCTCGGTGAACGCGGTCAGTGAGACCTGCATGCCGCCGAATACGGCGCCGATGCCGAGGAAGGCCATGACGAGGACCCGCACGCCGGGTACGGCCAGGGCGGAGGTGCGCGGTTCGGCAGTGGTGGCGTCGGCGAGCCCGTGCGCGGGCTGCGTGCGGCGCTGCGCCGCGAACAGCAGACCGCCGACCAGGGTGAGCGCGGCCTCGGTGACCAGGCCGGCGGCCGGGTGCACGCCGGTGCACAACGCGGTGGCGAGGACGGGCCCGACGACGAAGGTGAACTCGTCCGTGACGGACTCGAAGGCCGCAGCGGTCGCCAGCAGCGGGGAACGTTCCAGCTTGGCGGCCCAGCGCGCCCGGACCATCGGCCCGACCTGCGGCACCGAGGCGCCGGTCGGGACCGCCGCGGCGAACAGCGCCCACAGCGGGGCGTGCGCGAGGGCGAGCGCGGTCAGGACGGAGCCGGCGACGGCGTGCACCAGGACGCCCGGGATCAGCACGGCACGCTGGCCGAGCCGGTCCGCGAGCTTGCCGGACTGCGGGGCGAAGAGGGCCATGGACACACCGGTGACGGCGGCCACGGCGCCCGCGCTGCCGTACGAACCGGTGGTGTGCTGGACCAACAGGACGATGGAGATCGTCAGCATGGCGAAGGGCTGACGTGCGGCGAACCCGGGCAGCAGGAACGACCATGCACCCGGTGTGCGCAGGAGTTGCCCGTATCCAGGGCGACGCTGGGTGACCGTGGATGCCACGGCCTTGCCTTTCTGCCGCCTGGTAGCGCTCCCCTGGGGTGCCGGGAGCCGCCGAGAGCTGTCCTCATGCGCGGAACTGCGGTAGATACCGGGTTCCCGTCACGGGGGTGCCTCGGCCGCCATACGGTCGCGCCAGCCCTGCATCAGGCAGAGTTGGTCGATCAGTGTGCCTTGATGATACAGGGGGCCAGCCCCCTGTGGCCTGGGAAATGGATCACATCGGCGTCTGTTCGCCTCGTATTCGGCCGGTGGGGCGCCTCTCCTGGGACACCCCCCGGGGGGACACGGGTTGCTCGCCCACGCCGTCCCGCCATACGTCGACGACGCAGTTGTCGGCCTAGGGCCACCGGCCTGTGGTCGTCAGTCGGCGGTCGTCAGCCGGTGCGGCTGTTCCCGCCCGTACCCAGCCAGCCGGCGAGCTTTCCGCCCTGCCCGACGGCCCGGAGCCGGCGCTCGGCGGCGTCCCGCACCGGGTCGGTCGCCACCACCAGCAGTTCGTCCCCGTGCCGGAGCACGGTCGTGGGCAGCGGAACGAAGCTCTTGTCGTCGCGGACGACCAGGGTGACGGCGGCTCCGGCCGGCAGCCGCAGCTCGCTGACCTCGACGCCGTGCATCTTGGACTTCTCGGGGATGGCCACCGACAGCAGATGCCCGCGCAGCCGCTCCAGCGGAGCCGACTCGATGCCGAGGTCCGAGGCTTCCGGGGTCTCGCCGAGCCGCAGTGTCCGGGCCAGCCAGGGGAGGGTCGGTCCCTGGACGAGGGTGTAGACGCCGACCAGGACGAAGACGATGTTGAAGATGCGGTCGCTGCCCTCGATCCTGGCCACCATGGGGATGGTGGCCAGGATGATGGGGACGGCGCCGCGCAGTCCGGCCCACGACATCAGGGCCTGCTCGCGCCAGGGGATGCGGAAGGGCAGCAGGCTGACCACCACGCTCAGCGGCCGGGCGACCATGGTCAGCACCAGGCCCACGACGATGGCGGGCCAGAAGTCGGCGGCGAGCTCGTGCGGTGTGACCAGCAGGCCGAGCAGGACGAACATGCCGATCTGGGCGATCCATCCGAGTCCGTCGGCGAATCCCCGGGTGGCGGGCCAGTGCGGCAGCTTCGCGTTGCCGAGCATCATCGCGGCGAGGTAGACGGCGAGGAATCCGCTGCCGTGGGCGAGGGCGCCCACGGCGTACGCGGAGACCGCGATGGCCATGACGGCGATCGGGTAGAGACCGGAGGCCGGAAGGGCGACGTGCCGCAGGCCGAACGATCCGAGCCAGCCCACCGCGAGGCCCACGGCGGCGCCGATGGCCAGCTCCAGGGCGATCCTCCCGATGAGGACGTACCACTCGTCGTGGACGGGAGCCGCCGTCGAGAACGCGACGACCAGGATGACCACGGGTGCGTCGTTGAAGCCGGATTCGGCTTCCAGCACGCCGGTGATCCGGGACGGCAGGGGCACCTTGCGGAGGACCGAGAAGACCGCCGCGGCGTCGGTCGACGACACGACCGCGCCGATGATCAGAGCCTGCCGCCATTCGAGGCCGACGAGATAGTGCGCCCCGGCCGCCGTGACTCCCACGCTCACCGCGACACCGACGAGCGACAGCATGACCGCCGCCGGCAGTGCGGGCTTGATCTCCTTCCACTTGGTGCCCAGGCCGCCCTCGGCCAGGATCACCACCAGTGCGGCATAGCCCATCACCTGGGTCAGGGCGGCGTTGTCGAAGACGACGTTGCCGATGCCGTCCTCGCCCGCCGCGATCCCGATCCCCATGTAGAGGAGCAGGCTGGGGAGCCCGCTGCGGGAGGAGATGCGCACCGCCGCGACGGCGATGAGCAGCACGAGCGAGCTGAGGAGCAGGAGCTCGTTGAGCTGGTGGACAGTCAGGGGCCGTTCCTTCCCTCCGATCGCCTCCGGAAGGTCCCGCTTCCGGAGGCAGGTACTTCGTTACCTTACCTAATCTTTGACGTGCCCTTGACGCACATCATGATGTGATCGACGGCTTGTACGACCGTGCTTGTTGATACCGCGTCCGGGTCGCCCGGGCGCTGCGCCTATGGTTGCTCCAGCACTTCAGGATCACCCTGCCCCTCGAAGGACAGCGATGCCCGCCAACACATCCGCCTCTTCCGGCAAGAAGAAGGGGCGACGCGCCCGCCTGCTCGTCGTCGTCCTGGTGCTGGCGCTCGTTGCGGGTGTCGGCTACGGCGCCTTCTGGAGCGTCGGCACGGTCCGTGCCTCCTTCCCGCAGAGCACCGGGTCGGTCAGGCTCGACGGTCTCGCGGGTCCGGTCGACGTCAAGCGTGACAATTACGGCATTCCTCAGATTTACGCCAACAGTGACGAAGACTTGTTCATGGCGCAAGGGTTTGTCCACGCCCAGGACCGTTTCTGGGAGATGGACGTACGACGCCATATGACCTCCGGCCGGCTCGCCGAGATGTTCGGCGAGGGTCAGGTCGAGACCGACGCCTTCCTGCGCACCCTCGGCTGGCGCCGGGTGGCGCAGCAGGAGTACGACTCGAAACTGTCACCGGAGACGAAGAAGCACCTCCAGGCATACGCCAAGGGTGTCAACGCCTACCTGAAGGGCCGTGAGGGCAAGGACCTCTCCGTCGAGTACGCCGCCCTCTCCTTCGCCAACGACTACAAGGTCGAGCCCTGGACCCCCGTCGACTCGGTGGCCTGGCTCAAGGCGATGGCCTGGGACCTGCGCGGCAACATGCAGGACGAGATCGACCGCTCGCTGATGACCAGTCGGCTCAGCGAGAAGCAGATCAAGGAGCTCTACCCGGCGTATCCGTACGACCGGAACAAGACGGTCGTCCACGAGGGCGCGATCGACCGGGTCAGCGACAAGTACGACCCCGAGGCCGAGCCCCGCAAGAACGACGAGGACGAAGGCGACGGCACCGGTACGGCCGGCGCCGGCCCGGGTGCGAACAACGGCGGGGGCCTGAACTCCGGCGGGGGCGTGAACACCGGTACTGGCACGGGTACGGCCGCAGGTACGGGAACCGGCACCGGCCAGGGCGTCCGGTCACAGCTCTCCGGCATGGCCGCGCTGTCCGACACGCTCGACACCGTCCCCTCGCTGCTCGGCCCGAACGGCAGCGGCATCGGTTCGAACTCGTGGGTCGTCTCCGGAAAGCACACCACGACCGGCAAGCCGCTGCTCGCCAACGACCCGCACCTCGCGCCGCAGCTGCCCTCGCTCTGGTACCAGATGGGCCTGCACTGCCGGGGGGCGTCCACGGACTGCCGGTACGACGTCGCGGGCTTCACCTTCTCCGGCATGCCCGGCGTGGTCATCGGCCACAACAAGAAGATCAGCTGGGGCTTCACCAACCTCGGCGCCGACGTCACCGACCTCTACCTGGAGAAGACCACCGAGACGGGCTACCTCCGCGGCGGCAAGGAGCAGCCGTTCACGGTCCGCGACGAGGTCATCAAGGTCGCCGGCGGCGAGAGCAAGAAGATCACCGTCCGGGAGACCAACAACGGCCCGCTGATCTCCGACCGCAACGACGCGATCGAGAAGGTCGGAGAGAACGCCCCGGTGCCCAACTCCGCCCCGGACCGCGGTGACGGCTACGGCATCGCCCTGAAGTGGACCGCCCTCCAGCCGGGCAACTCCATGGACGCCGTGTTCGAACTGAACCGTGCGACGAACTTCGACCAGTTCCGGAGCGCGGCCGGCCACTTCGAGGTCCCCTCCCAGAACCTGATCTACGCCGACGTCGAGGGCACCATCGGCTACCAGGCCCCGGGCCGCATCCCCAAGCGCGCCAAGAACCACGACGGCACCACCCCGGCGCCGGGCTGGGACTCCCGGTACGACTGGAAGGGCTACATCCCCTTCGAGGAGCTGCCCTACGAGAAGAACCCGAAGAGGGGCTACATCGTCACCGCCAACCAGGCGGTGATAGACGAGTCGACGTACCCGCACCCGCTCACCAAGGACTGGGGCTACGGAGCGCGCAGCCAGCGGATCAACGACCTCATCGAGTCGAAGATCAAGGACGGCGGCCGCATCTCCACCGAGGACATGGTGAAGATGCAGATGGACAACAGCAGCGAGATCGCCAAGCTGCTGACGCCCTACCTCCTGAAGATCGACGTCTCCGACCCCTACGTCCGTGAGGCGCAGAAGCTGCTGGAGGGCTGGGACTACACCCAGGAGCCCGACTCTGGTGCCGCCGCCTACTTCAACGCGGTGTGGCGCAACGTCCTCAAGCTCGCCTTCGGCGACAAGCTCCCCAAGGAGCTGCGCATCGAGGACCAGTGCCTGAGCGTGCGCCCCGCCGACGACAGCGGTCCGGCCGACGACCTGAACGAGCGGGTGCGCGAGTGCGGCGAACGCTCCGCCGAATCGGCGCAGCCGGACGGCGGCGACCGCTGGTTCGAGGTGGTCCGCGGCATCCTCAAGGACGAGAAGAACGCCTGGTGGCGCTCGCCGGCCAGCCGCACCGACGCGGCCACGAAGACCCGCGACGAGCTGTTCGCCCGAGCCATGGAGGACGCGCGCTGGGAGCTGACCGCCAAGCTCGGCAAGGACGCCTCGACCTGGAGCTGGGGCCGGCTGCACCAGCTGACGCTGAAGAACCAGACCCTCGGCACCGAGGGCCCCGGCTTCATGCAGTGGATGCTGAACCGCGGTCCGTGGAACGTCGGCGGCGGCGAGGCCACCGTCAACGCCACCGGATGGAACGCGGCCGCCGGCTACGACGTCACCTGGGTCCCCTCGATGCGCATGGTCGTCAACGTGGGCGACTGGGACAAGTCCCAGTGGATCAACCTCTCCGGTGCGTCCGGGCACGCCTACAGCGCGCACTACACCGACCAGACGGAGAAGTGGACCAAGGGCGAGCTGCTCGGCTGGCCCTACGAGGAGCAGGGCGTCAACCGCAGCACGGTGGACACACTGGTCCTCAAGCCGTGAAACGCGTGACCCCGGACGGGGTCACCACCGCCTGAACGGGGTGGTCGTGCGGTTCCTCCGGGACCCGCGCGACCACCTCGTGGTCGTAGAGCAGCACCACGAGCGCGGGTCCGCCGCTCGTCGCGCCCGCCTCGGAGACGGTCGTGCCGTGCCCGCCCGTGCCCGCCCGCTCGATCCGGGCGAGCACCCTGTCGTACGAGCCGCCGCCCCGGCCGAGCCGCAGCCCCCGCTCGTCCACGGCCAGACCCGGCAGCAGCACCGCCCCGGCCTCCAGGACCGCGTCCACGCCGAGCCGCGGCCCGTCCGGTTCCAGCAGCCCGCGCCCGGCGTGCTCCAGGCCCTCGGGCCCCCGGTAGAGACCCCAGTCGAGATCGTTGTCGGCCATCAGGACCGGCAGCAGGACACGTACGCCCCGGCCGCGCAGCGCGTCCAGCAGTGCTCGGGTCCCTGGTTCGCGCCCCACGGACACATAGGCGGCGACCGTCCGGGCCTGCCCCAGCTCGGGCAGTTCCAGCGCCCCGCGCGCCAGCGCGACGGCCGCCTCCTCCGCCTGCGCGGCGGTCAACGCACCCCGCGCCGCCAGCAGTTCCCTGCGCAGTACGGCCTTGTCGGTACTGCCGACGTCGTACGACTTCACATCCATCACACCCACCTGGCAGCCAATTGACCGGAGCATAATCGTCCACTCGTGTGCAGCGGATATCGTTCTGCGCATGACTCAGGAACACCCCCGGATCAGCAAGGCTGTCATTCCTGCCGCCGGGCTCGGCACGCGGTTCCTTCCGGCGACCAAGGCGACTCCGAAGGAGATGTTGCCGGTGGTGGACAAGCCGGCGATTCAGTATGTGGTGGA
>NZ_JBVICA010000032.1:0-77699 GCF_055573115.1 Streptomyces sp. NPDC030222 | reverse complement strand
GGCCGCTGCCGTGACGTTCGCGCCCGCGGCCAGCTCCGTCGGCGGAGCGAACCGCCGCTCTTCCCTCAGCAGATTGGCCAGGCTCTGGTTGCTCAACTTGATACTCCTCAGGGTGTTGCGATGTGACGATTGATCGGGAGCGGCCGCGCCTGATCAGTTGGCGCCGATGCCCGTCAGCGAGCGGACCTCCAGCTCGGCGTGCTTCTCCTCGCCGCGCTCCTCGGGCCGGGACAGCAGGGTGCCGAGCCAGCCGAGCAGGAAACCGAGGGGAATCGAGATCAGGCCGGGGTTCTCCAGGGGGACGAGGTGGAAGTCCACGCCCGGGAACATGGAGGTCGGCTTGCCGGAGACCACGGGGGAGAAGAGCACCAGCAGCACCGAGGACGCGAGTCCGCCGTAGATGCTGCTCAGCGCGCCCACGGTGGTGAAACGCTTCCAGAAGAGGCTGTAGACGATCGTCGGCACATTGGCCGAGGCCGCGATCGCGAAGGCCAGTGCCACCAGCGCCGCCGTGTTGAGCTTGTCCGCGAACATGCTCAGGGTCACGGCGACCGCTCCGATCGCCACCGCCGACCAGCGGGCCACCCGGACCTCCTGCTGCTCCGTGGCCTTGCCCTTGCGGATGACGTGGGCGTACAGGTCATGGGCGAAGGACGCCGAGGAGGCCAGGGTCAGACCGGCCACCACGGCGAGGATGGTGGCGAACGCGACGGCCGAGATGACGGCGAGCAGCAGTGCCCCGGTCGTGGACGCAGGGCCGCCGCCGAGTTCCCCGGCGAGCATCAGCGCGGCCGTCGTACCGGCGGGGTTGGACGCCTTGATCGCGTCCGGGCCGATCAGTGCCGCGGCGCCGAAGCCCAGCGCGATGGTCATCAGGTAGAAGGCGCCGATGACCGCGATGGCCCAGTTCACCGAGGTCCGCGCGGCGCGGGCGGTCGGGACGGTGTAGAAGCGGACCAGGATGTGGGGCAGTCCGGCGGTGCCGAGGACGAGGGCCAGGCCCAGGCTGACGAAGTCGAGCCGGGTGAGGGAACTGAGGCCGTACTTCAGCCCCGGTTCGAGGAACGCGCCGCCCTTGCCGCTCGCGTCGGCAGCCGAACCGAGCAGCGAGGAGAGGTTCCAGCCGAAGCGGTTCATCACCAGGACGGTCAGCAGCACCGCACCGGCCATGAGCAGGCCCGCCTTGATGATCTGCACCCAGGTGGTGCCCTTCATCCCGCCGATGGTGACGTAGAGGATCATCAGCGCCCCCACGCCCAGGATGATCCACTTCTTGGCGTCGTCGCCGGAGACCCCGAGCAGCAGCGCGACCAGCGAACCCGCACCCACCATCTGCGCCAGCAGATAGACGATGGAGACCACGATCGTGGAGACCCCGGCGGCGGTACGGACCGGACGCTGCCGCATCCGGAAGGCGAGGATGTCCGCCATCGTGAACCGGCCGCTGTTGCGCAGGGGTTCGGCGACGAGCAGCAGTGCCACCAGCCAGGCGACCAGGAATCCCACCGAGTAGAGGAAGCCGTCGTAGCCGAAGAGCGCGATGGAGCCGGTGATGCCGAGGAAGGAGGCCGCCGACATGTAGTCGCCGGAGATGGCGAGACCGTTCTGGAAACCGCTGAACGACCGTCCGCCGGCGTAGAAGTCGGTGGCGTCCTTGTTCTTCCGGCCGGCCCACACCGTGATGCCCAGGGTGACGGCGACGAAGAGGAGGAACAGGGCGATCGTCATGGTGCGGTTCTGCGAGGCGCTGGACGCGGCGAGGTTTCCGGCCGCGAGGACTCCGGTGCCGTTCACACGTCACCTCGCGCGGGGGCGAGCACGACGGTGGGGGAGTCGGTGTGGAGGGATGCGGCGAAGCGCAGCGAGTCGGCCAGCGGGTCGAGCCGGGACTTCGCGTACCGCGTGTAGAGCCAGGCGATCAGGAACGTGGAGGCGAACTGCGCCAGGCCCAGCACCAGGGCGACGTTCACGTTGCCGACGAGCCTGGTGGTCACCAGGTCCGGTGCGTAGGTGCACAGCAGGACGTAGGAGACGTAGAAGAGCAGGAACGCCCCGGTCATCGAGAAGGCGAACCGCCGGAAACCGGTGCGCAGTTCGGCGAAGGTCTCGGTCTCGCGTATCTCCGCGAACGGTGATGTCTCGGGCGCTTCGGTCGGGCTGGACATGGAACTCCGTGCGTACTGTGCGGGGTCGGGAAGGTGGACGGGCGGCCGGCGATCAGCCGCGGAGGAGGGCCACGACCTGGTCCCCCACGGTGAGCGGCTGCCGGGAGTCGTCGGGGGGCAGCACGGGCGGCACCCGCGTCGGCCGGCATTCCTGCCCCGTCCCGGCGCTCGGGGACACGACGCCCGCCGGGTAGCCGGTGGCCGAGACGTACAGGGCACAGAGACTGAGGAGCAGCGCGCAGGAGAGGACCACGATGATGGCGCCGCTCTTGTCGTGCCGGGCGTGGCACACGGGCACGCCGTGCGCCCAGGACGCCTGCGGCCACGGTGCCCTGGACCATACGGGCGCCTGCGTCCAGGGTGCCTGGGCCGGCACCGGCGCGGTCGCGCCGGCCGGATACGGGGGCGGTGCGATGGCGGCGGCCGGATGCCGGAACGGTGCGGCCGGTGTGGTCGTGGCAGCCGGAGGACAGGCCGGTGTGGTCGGGCCGGCCGGCCCCTCGGCCGGTGCCTCCGGCGTCGACGCGGCGTCGGACGCTTCCCCGGCGTCCGTGCCGGATGGTGGCGCCGGCTTCTCGGCCCGTGCGGGCGACTGAGTGGTCATGCTGCTCCCCGTTTTGCGAAGTTCGGCGGTCCCCTCGGTCCCTTCCGGTGGACCTCCCGGGCGGCCGTGTGACGGATGCCCGGGGCCGGGACCAGCCGTGGCGGTGAAGGCCGGTGCGTCCGTGAGCCCGTGGGGCGGGACGCGGCTGTTCACCGCGGCTGTCGGAATCGATCTCACCAGCGGGCGTCGGCTTCTGGCCAGCGTTACGCACCGTAAGGTCTAGATCTTTCGGCGGGTATGCGGGGTCTTTCGGTAGGTCCACTCGGGCCCCGGTGGAAGAATCGAACGCTGCGTCCAGCCGCCGGAGAGACCCGAGGGGAAGAGCGATAAACGTGCCGCACGCTGCACATTCGTCCGTCCGAGCCACCGCGGCGGATGAGCTGTGAACCCCGGTGCGACCGTCGGGCCCCCCGCACTCGTGCCCGATCCGATCGGCCGGGAAACCGAACTGGCCGACCTTCGCGTCCTCTTCGGAATCGGCCGCGACAGGGCTCCGGAGACCCCCTCCGGGCCCCGCAACATGACGGACGGTGACCAAACGTTCGTTCTGGTGCGAGGCGGCCACGGCAGCGGCAAGACCTCCGTGCTCCGTGCCCTGATCGACGAGGCACGGGCCGACGGCCGGGCCGTGCTCACCGCCTGGGCCGACCCGGCCGAGAGCCGGACCGACCTTGCCGTACTGCGCCAGTTCGACGAATCGGCCCGGACCGGCTCCGCCACCGGCGCCCCTGCCGGACCGGCGGGGGACGGCGGACTGCACCGGAGCCTCGACGCCCTGGTCGCCGGACCGGCCGCCCAGGGCGGCCGGCCGCTGCTCTGCGTGGACGACCTCCAGTGGGCGGACACCGGGTCACTGCTCGAGCTCCGGCGCCTGATGCGCCGTGCGGGCGGCACCCAGCCGGACGTCATCGCCACCATCGGCCCCGGCGAGGCACCCGACGAGAACACGCTCGGCGCAGTCCTGCCGCTCTTCGGCCACCAGGTGGGCCTCACTGCGCTCGGCCCCGACGTCATACGCACCTTGCTCGGACGGATCCCCGGCCGGCCGGCCGGCCCGGAACTCGTCGAAGCCTGCCGGAAGGCCACCGGCGGCAACCACTTCCTGCTCCGCTCCCTACTCGGCGTGCTCGCCGCCGCGGTGCCGGACGCCCCGCCGGGGACACCGCTCGGAGAACAGGTCATGTCCGACGCGTTCGCCGTGCTGGTGCCCGAACTCGCGCCCACGGTCCGCTCGGTGATCCGCAGCACCGGAACCCACGGCGAGGCCGTGGCCCGCACGATCGCGGTCCTCGGCTCCGCCCAGCCGGTGGAGCTCGTCGCCGAGGTCGCCGCAGTGCCCCAGCCGGCGGCCGAGGACGCCGTCCACGCCCTCGTACGCGCCGGGCTCCTCCGCCGGAGCGAGGAAGGCGTCGGCACCACGGCCTCCCTGCTTTCCGCTGCCGTCGCGACGTCCGTACCGCCCAGCGCGCGCCAGGAGATCCACGCCCGCGCCGCCCGCTTCCTGCTCGGCCGCGCCGCATCGCCGGAGCGCACGGCCCACCACCTCCTGCACTGCGCCCCCGGCCAGCCGTCCGCGTCCGACGTGCTGCGCCGTGCCGCGGCGGAGGCGGCCGACGCCGGGGCCCGCGACCGGGCTGCCCGTTATCTGCGGCGCGCCCTGCGCGAACCGCTGGCGGAGCAGGAGCGGGCCGCGGTGCTCTCCCGACTCGGAGAAGCCGAGCTGGAGTCCAGCGTGCCGGACGCCGTCGAAGGACTGCGCCGCAGCCTGGAACTCAGCCGGGAGCCCGCCGACCGGACCTCCGCGGCCCGCCGGCTGGCCGGGGCGCTCTTCGCCGTCGACCGCTACCTCGACGCCCTGGACGTGCTGGAACGCACGAGCGCCGCCCTCCGCCCGGTCGATCCCGGCTACGCACTCCGGCTGGAGATCGACTTCCTCTTCGTCAGCCTGATCGAGATCGAGTCCGCCGTGCGGGCCCACCCGCGGCTGATGGAACTGACCCTGACGGATGCGCAGGGCGTCGCGGTCGAACGCCCCCTGGCCGCGTTGCTCAGCCTGCGCGGGGCGATGGTGGGGGAGGGTTCGGACGAGGTCGTGCGGCTGGCCCGGATCGCGCTGAGCAACGGCATGTCACCGACGGACGACGAATCGGTCGTCTACCACTGCGCGGTCCTCGCCCTGGGTGCCGCCGGCCGGCCCGATCTGGCACACGAGTACGCCGAGGTGGCCATCGACGAGGCACGGGCCCGCGGCGCGGTCTTCCAGTACTCGCACGCCATCAGCACCAGGGGCAACGCCAACTCCCGGTTGGGCCGCACCCTGGAGTGCCAGGCCGACGCCGAAGCCGCCCTGGAGGCACTGCTGGAGGTCGGGGTGCCGCTCGGCGCCAGCCATACGGTCTTCGCCGCCGCCACCCTCGTCGAGGCGCTGACCCGGCAGGGCCGCACCGACGAGGCGCAGTCGCTCCTCGAGCGGAGCGGCATGGACGGAAACCTCCACCCGTACTGGACCAACGACTACCCCCTGGTCGCCAGGGGCTGGCTGCGCATCGAACAGGGACGGCTGGAGGACGCCCTGGCCGACTTCCTGCTGTGCGGTGCCCGCACCGCGGCACGCAACATGCCCGGCCCCGGTTTCTACCCCTGGCGCTCGGAGGCCGCGCAGATCCATGCCCGGCTCGGGCAGCACGAGGAGGCGGTCCGGCTCGCCCGGGAGGAGGTGGCACTGGCCCGGCGCTGGGGGGTACCCGAGATGACCGGCGTCGCGCTCCGCGCCCTGGGACTGGTCACCGGAGGAGCGGACGGGCTGCAGAAGCTCGACGAGGCCGTACGCGTCCTGGACGCCTCGCCCGCCCGCTTCCGGTACGCCCAGGCGCTGGCGGACCGCGGGGTCGCCGCCGTGCGCTGCGGCCGGGTACCGGAAGGCCGCGCCGACCTCCAGGAAGCCGTCAGCCTCGCCCGCGAGTGCAGCGCCTCGGTGGTCGCCGAGCGCGCGCTGCGCGAGCTGCGCGCCCTCGGCGACCGGCCCCGCACCCGCACGTTCCACGGCGTGGACGCGCTCACCCCGACCGAACGCAGGGTGGCCGCTCTGGCGGCCGGAGGGATGACCAACCGGGAGATCGCCGAGCACCTGTTCGTCGGACTGCGGACCGTGGAGATCCACCTCACGCACGTCTACGGCAAGCTCGGCATCAAGGGCCGTCAGGAACTGGCGGAGGCGCTGGGCCGCTGAGCCCCCGCGGCGTCCTGCCCGGTGCCGGAGCGCTGGTGGGGCAGCGGGATCGAGTGTTCGCCCTGGGGGAACGTGACGGTCCGGGCCGGAGCGGGGATGCTGATGCCCTCGTCGCGGTAGCGCCGGTGCAGTCGCTTGATGAACTCGTGCTTGATCCGGTACTGGTCGCTGAACTCGCCGACCCCCAGGATCACCGTGAAGCCGATCCTGGAGTCCCCGAAGGTGTGGAATCGGATCAGCGCCTCGTGCTCCGGCACACCGCCGTCCACGTCCGCCATGACGCTCTCCACGACCTCGGTGGTGATCCGCTCGACGTGCTCCAGGTCGCTGTCGTAGCCGACCCCCACCTGGACGCTGAGCGTCATCTCCTGCTCCGGCCGGTGGAAGTTGGTCATATTGGTGCCGGAGAGCTTGGTGTTCGGGATGATCACCAGGTTGTTGGAGAGGTTGCGCACCACGGTGTTGCGCCAGTTGATGTCGACGACGTACCCCTCCTCGCCGCTGCTGAGCCTGATGTAGTCACCGGGCTGCACCGTGCGGGAGGCGAGGATGTGGATGCCGGCGAAGAGGTTGGCGAGTGTGTCCTGCAGGGCCAGGGCGACCGCGAGTCCGCCCACGCCAAGCGCGGTGAGCAACGGCGCGATGGACACGCCCAGTGTCTCCAGGACGACGAGGAAGCCCATCGCGAGCACCACGACGCGCGTGATGTTCACGAAGATGGTCGCCGACCCGGCGACACCGGACTTGGACTGCGCGACGGCCTGCACCAGCCCGGCGATGATCCGCGCGGTGGTGAGCGTCGCGGCCATGATGAGCACCGCCGTCAGGGTCATGGTGACGTTGCGCGAGACCCTGGTGGTCAGCGGCAGCGCCGAGGCCGCGACCGCTGCGCCGCCGACGAGCGCTGCCCAGGGCGCCAGGGTGCGCAGACCGTCCACGATGATGTCGTCGCCGCTCCAGCGGGTCCTGCCGGCCCGTACGCCCAGCCACTTCATGACCACCCGCAGCAGCAGGGCCGCGGCGATGCCCGCGGCGAGCGCGATCCCGGAGACCACCAGGTCGTGCAGAGTGAGGTCCCGGTTCACCGTGTTCCCCCCTTCGGGTGCGGAACGGGGTGAGCGGCGGCCGCCGCTGTGGACCGGATGCGATGTGTCGTCACCTTGCTTGCCACCTGCTGTGTTTCCGGAGTGGGCTGTGCAGCCGCGCCGGACGCGTGGAATCCCGGCCGGCGCGAGCAGTCATCCTGCCGCACCTGGCCGCCAGGGGTGCGGTCGGGGCCGGTCGCCCCGACTGCCGCGCTCCCCCGCGGTGCTCGGGCTGCGGTCGCCGGGTACCAGCGCACGAATCTGATGCTCGGGCAGCTCCCACTGCCATTCGGTGACTCGGAGCGCCGACGGCATCATCGGCCACCTCGGGGCCCGGTGTCCGGCCTCGAGCCCTGCCGCCGGAGCCGCGTCGGCCGCCGTCAGGACTCCTGCGGCACCACGCGCGCGTCTGTGACGTACACCCGGGGGAACCGTCCGCCGTGCACACCGAGGAGGCCTGGCGGTCGACCGGGCCGCGCCGGACTCACACCGGCCGGGCGGTCCCCGACCACGCCGCGGCACCGGCCCGGCAGCCGGGCGGCCGGGTGCGGTCGCGCAGGGAAGCGTCATGCCGGGCACGGCCGCGCGTCGAACGGGCCATGTTGGGCGCGCCTGTGCGTGGAAGTCCTGCCGGTCCGCGTGCCTGCACCTGGAGCCGTCGTGGCCGACCGGCACGGCCGGTCCCGCAGGAGGACGTGACCTTCGACGCAAACCCGCCGTCCGGGTTGTGGACGGGTTCGCGGAACTGATCGAGTACGCCTGTCACCCTTGCGTCACCATCGCCGCCCGAAGAGCCACGAGGAGACCACCGCATGACGACCGGGTACTTCACCTCGGTGGACGACGTCGCCGCGCGCCTCGCCGGGACCGGCTATCTGGCGTCGCCCGCCGTGGCCACGACCGTCTTCCTCGCCGACCGTCTGGGCAAGCCGCTGCTCGTGGAAGGCCCCGCGGGCGTCGGCAAGACGGAACTGGCGAAGGCCGTCGCCCGGGTCGCCGACGCGCGCCTGATCCGGCTCCAGTGCTACGAGGGCGTCGACGAGTCCCGCGCCCTCTACGAGTGGAACCACGCCAAGCAGCTGTTGCGCATCACCGCGGGCCGCGACGAGAGCTGGGACGAGACCCGCACCGACGTCTTCAGCGAGGAGTTCCTGCTCCCGCGGCCCCTCCTGACCGCGATCCGCTCCGACGACCCGGCCGTACTGCTCGTCGACGAGACCGACAAAGCCGATGTCGAGGTCGAGGGGCTGCTCCTCGAAGTGCTGAGCGACTTCCAGGTGACGGTGCCGGAACTGGGCACGATCACCGCCACCCGCAGGCCCTTCGTGGTGCTCACCTCGAACGCGACCCGGGAGCTGTCCGAGGCCCTGCGTCGCCGCTGTCTCTTCCTCCACCTGGGATTCCCGGACGCGGAACTGGAGCTCCGCATCGTACGGATGAAGGTTCCCGGCCTCGACGAGACCCTCGCCGCGTCCCTGGTGCGGCTGGTCGGCGCCCTCCGAGGCATGGACCTGCGGAAGGTGCCCTCGGTCGCGGAGACCATCGACTGGGCCCGCACGCTGCTGGCCCTCGGCGCCGACACCCTGGACGAGCGGATCGTGCGCGACAGCCTCGGGGTCGTCCTCAAACACCAGGACGACGTCGTGAAGGCGGCGGCCAGGCTCGAGTTGGACCCCGTGTGAGCGCCTCCGCGACCGGTGTCGCGGACCGGCTGACCGGCCTCGTCCAGGCGCTGCGCGCGCACGGGCTGGGCATCGGCCCCGGTGAGACCGTCGACGCCGGGCACGCGCTGGAGGCACTGGGGCTGGCCGACCGCGAACGGGTACGCGAGGGCCTCGCCGCCACCCTGCTCCACCACGACGGGCAACGGACCGTCTTCGACCAGGTCTTCGACCTGTACTTCCCGCTCGGCGTCGGCGCACCCGAAGGCACCCGCGGGTCCCGGGAGGAGCACACCGACCCGGCCGCGCTGCGGGACCGCCTGGCCGCCGCGCTGGCCGCCGACGACCGGGCCGGGCTCGCGCAGCTGGCGGGGGAGGCCGTCGACGGCCTCGGCGGCTACGGCTCCTCCCCGGCCTCGGACGGCTGGTCCTCGTACCAGACCCTGGCCAGACTGCGACCCGAGACCCTTCTGGCACGGGTGCGGGCGATGCTGCGTGACGGCGCGGGCGAGGGCGACGGGCCGGAGTTCACCGACCGGCTCGTGGACGACGAGATCCGCCGCCGCATCGAGGCGTTCCGCGAGCTCGTACGCACCGAGGCGCGCCGACGGGTGGCGGAGCGACGCGGCACGGACGTGATCGCGCGCCGGGCGGTCGCCGGAACCGCCGACACCGTCGACTTCCTGCTCGTCGGCCGCGCCCAACTGGAAGAACTCCGCAGGACGGTCCATCCCCTGGCACGCAAACTGGCCACCCGTCTGGCGGTCCGCCGTCGCCGTGCCGCGCGCGGACGGATCGATCTGCGGCGGACCCTGCGCCGTTCGCTGTCGACCGGCGGCGTGCCTCTGCGGCCGGTCCTGCGGCGGCCCCGCCCCGCCCGGCCGGAGCTGGTGCTGCTCTGCGACGTGTCCGGTTCGGTATCCGGTTTCTCCGGCTTCACGATGCTGCTGGTCCAGGCGCTGCACGACCAGTTCTCCAAGGTCCGCGTGTTCGGTTTCGTCAACCGCATCGACGAGGTGACCGGGCTCATCGGCCGCGGCTCGGCCGATCCGGCGGGACTGGCCGGGCGCATCCTCGCCGAGGCCGCGGTCACCGGATGGCACGACCGCAGTGACTACGGCACCGCCCTCGGCGAGTTCGTCGAGCGCTACGGCGACGCCGTCGGCCCGCGTACCGCCGTCTTCGTCCTCGGCGACGCCCGGACGAACATGAGCGATCCGAACCTCGCCGCCCTCGAGCACATCGCCGCCCGGGCGCGCCGGGTCCACTGGCTCAACCCCGAACAGAAGTCCCTGTGGGGGACGGGTGACTCCGCCGCGCTCGACTACGCGGCCCTCGTCGAGATGCACCCCTGTCGCAACGCCCGGCAGCTCGGCGCGCTGATCGCCCGGCTGCTCCCGGTGTGAGCGGCGGTTCCGGCAGGTGGCACCACCGCTACCACGTTGTCCGGCAGCCGCCGGGACGACAACCCGTCCGGCCGGCGTTGTCATCCCGGCCGGCGCCCGGTGCACGAACGGGTGGTGGGTCAGGAGGAGGCGGTCACCGCCGTCTCGCAGGCCGTGCGCAGCGGCCGCGCCGGCATGGGGACCCCGACCGGCCCACCGGCAGCTTCCTCTTCCTCGGACCCACCGGTGTCGGCAAGACCGAACTGGCCAAGGCGCTCGACAACCGTCTGTCGAACATGCTGCTGGACGCCACGCTCAACCCGGGCGACACCGTCGTCGCCGGCATCAAGGACGGTGAACTGGTCCTCACGCTCCGGACGGATGCCGAGCCGTCCGTCCGGGCCGCCGCATGACGTGACCGGCACCGCTCTCACAACGGCGGGGCCGGCCGGATCGGTTCGTCGATCCGGCCGGCCCCGGCCTCGTGGCACCCACCGGTGCCGTCAGCTGCTGTAGACGCCCACCTCATGCAGGGAGTAACCCCACTTGGTGCCGCGTTCCAGACCGTGGACGCGGACGTAGCGGGCCGATGTCCCGGCGAACCGTGCGGTATCCAGGCCTCCGTCGCCTGCGGTCGTCGACCATACGGACTGCCAGTTCGTGCCGTCGGAGGAGACCTCGATGCGGTATGCCTTGCCGTAGGCCCGTTCCCAGTCGAGAGTGACGCGCTTGACGAGGCTCGGGGCTCCGAGGTCGATCCGGAACCACTGGTCGTTGTTCCAGTGGCTGGCCCAGCGGGTGCGCGCCTTGCCGTCCACAGCCCTGCCGGGAGCGTAGCTGACGAACGGGTTCCACTCCGAGGAGCTGGCGGAAGCGGACGAGCCCGTGGCGAGGTTCACCCCGGCCTTGTGGTTCTCGGACGCCCCCCACGTCCTGAGGTAGGACTCGGCGCCCCGCATGAGGTCGTCCACGACCTCCTGGCCGCCGACGATCCGGACGTCCTCCACCCAGTCCGGGACCAGTCCGTAGTGCGAGGCGCCGTCGGTGTTGATGTCCCAGGTGCGTTGGCCGGTGGTCTGCCGGTCGATGACGGCACTGCCGTCGGCGCTGCGGAAGGGGTACCGCACCGGGTTGGGGGTGTCCGCTCCGCGCGGGCCGGGCCAGCCGCCGACGCCGTTCATGTCGGTGCCGTACCCGTACCCGACGCCGTACTTCTCGCGCAGGGCCTTGGTGCGCTTCGCCTCCGCGCTGAACCCCTCGGCGCCGCTCATGTACTGGGTGATGAAACCGCCGAGCCGGTAGACGCGCTCCGTCCAGTTGGAGTCCATCCAGCCGTGCGACGAGATCACACCGGGGTACGACTCGGACTCGAGGATGTCGAGGACCCGGCCCGCGGCCTTGACGCTCATATGGTCGATCTCGACCATCATCTTGCGTTTCATCATGCCGCGCACCGCGTACTCGCCGAGCGCCGTGAGGCCGCGGGTGTTGCACTGCGCGTCAGCCGCGTACGAGGGGACCTTCACGCCCGCCGGGAGTTCCTTCTCCGCGTGGGGCGCCGAGGTGAGCCCGATGGGGTTGTCGTGCTGCGGGCCGGTGCACTTCTCCGTCTTCCAGAAGGTGCCGGTCGACAGGAACTGGCCGACGTTGATGGCCTTCCCGAGCGAACCCGAGTCGAAGCGGACCCCGCACAGGGCGTTGTCGAACTTGTGGCACAGGAACATGCTGCGCACGCCCAGTTTGTGCAGCTCGTCGAGGCCACGGTCGATGTCGTCCTTGCTGCACTGGGCGATGTCCAGGATCTGCTTGCAGCCGAGCGGCTCGGAGGTCTCGACGCCCAGGACGACGGCGAGCTTGCCCTGCTCGATCACCTCGCGGGCCTGCGCGCTGTCGGTGACGATCCGGAACCAGCCCTTGCCCGGGCCGCCGTACATCCGGTCGACGTAGTCCTGGAGCTCGTACGTCTTCCGTGCCTGCAGGCGGATGGACGTCATCTCGTCGCAGCTGCGGTCCTTGAAGAAGTACACCGAGCAGATCACGCCGTTGGTCACGAGGTCGTTGACCAGCACACGCTGACCACCGCGCCAGGCGCGCTCGACCCAGGCGTAGTAGTTCTGCTGGTGTGTCAGGGAGTCATGGGCGGGCCAGTCCTTGAACGTCGGCCAGCCGTTGGGATCGTGCTTGCCGTCCCCGCCCTTGGTGATGAAGTCGAAGATCGCGAGCGAGCCGTCGGGGTAGTGCTCGGGGCAGTCCTTGAGCGCATCGGCGATGCCCTGCTCGGAGAAGGTCTTGCCGCAGATGAGCCGGCCGCCGAAGGCCTCGTTGGACATCAGGTGGTTGTGCGCGTCGACGAAGCCCCGCACCTGCCCCTTGGCGTCGGTCCCCTTGAAGGGCTCGCCCGTGACGTTGATCCCGGAGTCCGGCGAAGGACGCCCGGACGGCACCCACCAGCCGGACTCGGCGGAGTCGGCCGAGGAGCTCGGGGCCGTGCCGAGGACCATGGCCATTACGGTCAGGAACAACGACAGGAAGGCCATGGGCCTGCGTTTGCGGTGCTTGTGTCGGGTCACGGTCATCAGCGATGTCCTCGGTCAGCGGACGGGGCGGTCGGGCCGGCCGGGTTGTCCGGGGCTCGACCGCCCCGGGCGGGGGGTGGATTGTCATGGCACGCGTAATCGGTGCGACGAGGATTACGATTGTGAGACCCGGAGTCAATAGCTGGGAGGGCGTCATCTGACGACCCGTCGGAATTCGAACTCGCCCTGCTGGACCGGCTGTCGGCCCCGCCTGTCCCTACGCCCGGCGTCGAAAGCGGTTCGTGGGCGCGCCGCCGGCGATGGCAGGAAGTGGCCACGACTGCTGATGATCTCGACGCCGTGGAGCGAATCCGCTCGCGGAGCGTGCCTGCGAGCGCCTGGTCCTGGAACTCGTGCGCCGGCTCGACCTGGGCGATCCGAGTACGGTCTGCGAGCTCTTCACCCCCGACGGCATCTGGGAATGGCCGTATGACGGGCGACGGATCGAAGGCCGGGAACCCCTGCGTGCGTACTTCGGTTCCCGGCCGGCGGACCGCCTGTCCGGGCGCGAGGGCTGGGCCGGAGAGATCGAAGGGCTCGACCTGACCCTCAAACTCGTCCGCGCCAAGCGCGACGACACCCACCGTCGAGCCCAACGCCCCACCCTCGACCTCGGGATCCCCACCCCACGAACCGCTCCCTCAAGCCGCTGATCGACGGGATTCTGAAGGCGAATTCGCCAGTCGAGCAACTGTCCACCGTGGGTATGGTGGGCGGCGCCGTGGTGGGCCTGTTGCCTTCCGTCCAGGGCCTGAGCCTCACGCCTTCTCGGGCAGGTAGGCGGCCAGCGCCCGCAAGCCCGCCAGCACCTCGTCGGCGGTGGGCGCGGAGTCGGGGTCGGTGAGGTGCTGCATCATCAGGCCGCCGACGAGGGCGAGCTGCACCGAGCCGATGGTGCGAATCGTCTCCTCGGAGAGCTCGGTCTCTGCGGTTCCGGTGACCTCTCGCGCCATGCCGCTGCGCCCCTGCCGCAGCCCGGCGGCCACCTGCTCACGCAGTTCCGGATCGCGCTGCGCGCGCAGGACGGTCTCCAGATTGGCGGTCCAGAAGGTCTTGTTGACCGAGAACGCCTCGATCAGCCGGCGCCATAGTGCGCCGAGGTCGGTGTCGCCCGCTGACGGTCCGAAGACCTGGTCTCCCGAGTCGAGTGCCTCGAAGAGCGCCCGGTTGAGCAGCGCCTCCTTCGAGCCGAAGTGATAGCCGATCGCCGCCATGCTGACGCCCGCCGCGGAGGCTAGGTCGCGGACCGTCGTGCGCTCGTAGCCCTTCGCGAAGAGGCACTGCCTGGCGGCCTCCAGCAGCTTCTCCCGATTCCCCATGGCACAGACCCTAGCAACGATCTGCACGTTTGCACCAGACGAACGCCTTAGGCGATCGACTCAGGCAAACGTCTTGCGCATTTGCCCAAATCCTGACTACCGTTTCGTGCATCGAAGATCACGCCGATCCTTGGAGCCCGGATGAACACCAGGAAGTCCCGCGTCGCAGCCCTTGCTGCGGCCACCGTCTCCGCGACGCTCGCGGCCACGGTGATCACGGCCGGTCTCGCCTCCGCGCACCCCGGCGCCCAAGTCGTCCCCACCCTGGTGGCGACCGCCGAGGGTCCGGTGCAGGGCACGGCCGCCGGTGCGGTGCGCACGTTCCAGGGCATCCCCTACGCGGCCCCGCCGACCGGAGAGCGCAGGTGGAAGGAGCCGCAGCCGGTGCGCCCCTGGTCATCGCCGCTGAACGCTCGGGCGCCGAAGAGCGCCTGCGCGCAGCCGACCGACCAGCCCATCTCGATCGAGGGCGGAGGCGGGGAGGACTGCCTCTACCTGAACGTCACGACTCCGGCCGGGCGGACGACGGGGCGTCTGCCGGTCATCGTCTGGATTCACGGCGGCAGCTTCACCTACGGCGACGGCGCCACCTACCGCGCGGCCAAGCTCGCCGCCGCGCGGCAGGGCGCGATGGTCGTGACGATCAACTACCGGCTCGGCGCGTTCGGCTTCCTGACCGCACCCGGCCTGCGCGCACCGGCCAACCTCGGCCTCCTTGACCAGCAGGCCGCGCTGAAATGGGTCAACCGCAACGCCGGCGCCTTCGGCGGCGACCCGCGCAACATCACGATCATGGGGCAGTCGGGCGGTGGCTACAGCGTCTGCGCCCAGTTGGTCTCGCCCGGCGCCCGCGGGCTCTTCAGCAAGGCGATCGTGCAGAGCGCGGGCTGCGTCGGACCGGACGGTTCGTTCACCCGCGAGCAGGCGGAGGCCAGCGGGCTCGCCGTCGCTGAGGCCGCGGGCTGCGACGATCCGCGCAGCGCCGACTCCTGCCTGCGGGGCAGGTCCAGCGCCGAGCTCATCGAGGCATCCGTCTCCGGGCACGACGGGTATCGGCCCGTGGTGGACGGCAAGGTGCTGCCCGAGGCCCCGTCACGTGCGATCGCCGCGGGGCGGTTCGCCCGGGTACCGGTGCTGCACGGCTCCACCCACGACGAGATGAGTGGACTGGCCGGGCTCGACGAGATCATGACAGGGCGGCCACTGACCGCCGAAGGCTATGCCGAGAAGGTCACTGAGCAGTTCGGGAAGGATGCCGCCGCGGTCCTGGCCGAGTATCCGGCCGCGGCCTACCCGGCACCCGGAGCGGCGCTGTCGGCCGTGCTGACCGACTCGGAGTGGTCGACCGCGGCGCTCGACACCCAGCGCGCGCTGGCCCGCCACACGCCCGTCTACGCCTTCGACTTCGCCGAGGCCGAGGCCCCGTACTTCAAGAACGTGACGCGGCCGACGAGTTTCCCGCTCGGCGCCGGCCACATGATCGACCTGGCCTACCTCTTCGACAACGATCTGTTCGAGCCGCTCGATGCCACGCAGGCCGGACTGTCGGACACGGTGGTCGCCTACTGGAGCCGGTTCGCGTCCACCGGGCAGGTGAACGGACATGGCCTGCCCATGTGGAAGCGGTTCACGAACCGCGGCCCCTACGTGCAGCGGCTCGCGTCCGGCCGCATCGGTCACACCGATTTCGCGGCCGACCACCACTACGCCTTTTGGAAGGCACTCGCCCCTCACGGTGAGGTGAAGGGCTCCTGACGGAGTACGCGACAAACGCCGCCGTTTGCAGCTGATGACGATCCTGCCGGCTTGTTCCGTGCCCGGCGGGGCTGGCGGCTCGTTGGTCGGGGCAGCAGCGGCCGTCTTGGCTTTCCCGGTCGCGGGTGGCGTGTGGGATGTCGATGCGGCCGAGGCCGTGGCCGAAGGTGCCTGAGCTGACCGCGCAGGTGGCGCGGGCGGTGACGGCACGGGGCCCGTACCCGTTGGCGATGCGGGTCCGTGACGAGCTGGGCGAGTTGTTCGCGGACGCCGGGTTCGCCGAGGCGTTCGGGGCCGGAGGGCGGCCGGGCTGGTCACCGGGGCCAGCTGGCGCTGGTGACGGTGTTGCAGTTCGCCGAGAACCTCACCGACCGGACGGCAGCGCATCGGGTGCGGTACGGCATGGATGTGAAGTACGCGCTCGGCCTGGCGGGGGACCCGAGGCGGTCGCGCGCGTCCCCCGCCACATGACCGGCTCCAGCAGCCGCGAATCATCCTGTTTCGGTCCCGGTCGCACGAGGGTGACCGGGACCGGAACTGCAATCGTGGCTTCGGTCGTCGCTTGTGGGCCGTTCAGCGGCTGATGTCGTCCAGCTCGGTCAGGTCCTCATGAGAGAGGGAGAGTCCCGCGCCGGCGATGTTCTCGCGCAGGTGTGCCGTCGATGACGTGCCGGGGATGAGCAGGATGTTCGGTGATCGCTGCAGCAGCCAGGCCAGTGCGACGGACATCGACGTCGCCTCCAGTCGAGCGGCGACTTCCGAGAGCGCCGAGGACTGCAGCGGGGTGAAGCCCCCGAGGGGGAAGAAGGGCACGTACGCGACGCCTTCGGTGGCGAGCCGGTCGATGAGCTCGTCGTCGTGGCGGTGGGCGAGGTTGTACATGTTCTGCACGCACACGATCGACGCGATGCTCTGTGCCTCGGCGACCTGCTCCTCGGTGGCGTTGCTGACCCCGAGGTGGCGGATCAGGCCCTGCTGCTGGAGTTCGACGAGCGTCTCGAACGCCTCGGCGAGCGAGCCGGGCTGGGGACCTTCGGCGTTGCCAAGCCGGAGGTTGACCAGGTCGAGTACGTCGAGCCGGAGAGACTTGAGGTTGTCGTGGACCTGGCGGCGCAGATCTTCGGGTCGCCGGGCCGTGGGCCAGCCACCCTGTGCGTCGCGGGTCGCGCCCACCTTGGTCACGATGCGCAGCGACTCGGGATAGGGGTGCAGTGCCTCGCGGATCAACTCGTTGGTGACCCGCGGCCCGTAGGCGTCGCTGGTGTCGATGTGGGTGACACCGTAGTCGACCGCTTCACGCAGAACGGCCAGGGCACCCTCGCGATCGGCCGGCGGCCCCATCACCCACGGGCCGGCCAGTTGCATGGCACCGTAGCCGAACCGGGTGACGGTCAGGTCACCCAGAGTCCAGGTGCCGCCGGGAAGAGCAAGGGAGGGTGTGCTCATCGTGTTGCCTTTCGTCGTGCACTTGGGGGTGGCGCCTGCTGCCTCCCTGCATCAGCATTGGAGAGAAACTTCCTGTCAGGAAGTAGGCACTTTGGAGTGCGTAACCCACCCATCGGTGAGAGGTGCGATCAGTGACGACGATGAAGGCGGCCCAGAAGAGGGCTCAGGCCAAGGTGGAGTACAACGCGTTCCTGGCAGGCTGCCCCAGCCGGCAGCTGCTCGACCGCATCTCGGACAAGTGGGTCGTCCTGATCCTGTGTGCGCTGGGCGGCGACAACAACCCTGGACCCCCCGGTGCAGCGCACGCAGACGCTCCGAAGGCGATGCGCTACTCCGAGATCTCTCGTCTTCTGGCCGGGGTCAGCCAGAAGATGCTGACCCAGACGCTACGGTCGCTGGAGCACGATGGTCTGCTCACCCGCACGGTGACGCCAACCGTCCCCGTGACCGTCTCCTACGAGCTGACCGACCTCGGCCTCTCCCTCCACCACATGACGCGCGGGCTCAGAAACTGGGCGCAGACACACATGGCCGAGGTCCTCGCAAACCGCGAGAACTACGACGCTCGCACCTCCTGACCGAACCGCCCGACAGCTCTATATCTGGGGTGCCGTCAACGAGCGGCGAACCAGGTGACAAGTAACCCGTCAGTGGCTTCCTGGGCGGGTTTTCACTTCTAGGGGCGGCCTGTCCGGCTGATAGGTGTGCTGCCGGTCCGGCGCCACGGCTTCTCGTACCTGCCGCCGCATGCCCGGCATTGGGCCCGGAAGAGCGTGGCGGCGGGACCCATCTGGTCACTGGGCTCGGTGGGGTACTCGGCGTTCTGGATTGGGGCGACGAGCTGCGGGGCGGTGCAGGCGCACGCGTGGGCGGTGGACGTGCGCGGGCTCGCCGGCAAGCAGGCCTCCCGGCCGCGGATCTTGCTGGCTCGTCTGGGCCTCACCGGTCCTGCCGGACGCGGTGCACGACTGGTGGCAGGACGAAGGCTTTCCCTACCCGTACGTTCGAGGGAATTCCCGGCTGGGAGCGGCGTCGCCGACGGGAATATCTTTGATCGCGCTCAGACAGATCTGAGTCGGGTCCTCCATCCGAACCGCCGCGTTTGGGTGCGGAGATGGCCGCACCTCCGTGTGTTCGTCGCACACCTCACTCACCGTCAGGGAGCCTTCATGCGCATAACCAATAGGGCCGCGGGCTGCGTGCTCGCCGCCGCCGGCGTGTTAGGCCTGTCCGCCACCGTGCCGTCCACCGCGGCCGCCTCCCCGTCTCCCGGGGTGAACGTCGTGGGCGGCACGCCCGCCACCACAGACACGTACCCCTTCGTGATGGCCCTCACGACACGCAACGGCCACCTGAACTGCGGGGGAACCCTCGTCGCCCCGCGCAAGGTCGTCACAGCCGCCCACTGCGTGAGCGGCAGGGACACCCGCAGCGTGCGGGTCCTGGGCGGCCGAACGGATCTGCACACCTCCGCAGGCACCGAACGACGGGTGGCCAGCATCTGGGTCCACCCCGACTGGGGCTCCGGTCCCCGTATGAGCAGCGACGTCGCCGTCCTGACGCTTGCAGACGACATGCCATACCAACCGCTGCCCTACGTCGGCTCCTCCGACACCGGCGTCTACCGCCCCGGAACCAAGGCTCGGGTGCTGGGCTGGGGGCGGACCGGCGAGAAAGAGCCGGTCGCCAACGTGCTAATGACCGCCGAAGTGCCCGTCGTCTCCGACAGCGACTGCGCGAAGGCGTACGACGAGAGCTTCCTCGCCTCCGACATGGTCTGCGCTGGCTACGACGAGGGCGGCACCGACACCTGCAGCGGCGACAGCGGGGGACCGCTGATCCTCGACGGCAGACTCGCCGGAATGACCTCGTGGGGCGCCGGCTGTGCCCGACCCGGCAAGTTCGGCGTCTACACACGACTGACCGCGTTCTCCGACCCCGTCCGGGAGCAGGTGGAGGAGTTGGTTCACCAAGGAGCGCCGCGGCACCCGTAGTTCGGAAAGGGCACACGGCGGCGCGGGGCGCTGGGAGCACCTGTTCCGAGGGCCGTGCGGACGCAGGCCCTTCCCTGGCAAAGCAGCCGGGGAAGGGCCTGCCTGCATGGCGCCGTCCAGTGCCTCGGGTGTGGCTCAACGGCTCCGGTGCACGGCCCGGATGACATCACCTCGCGACCGCAGACCGAGCTTGCGGTAAACGCGCGTGAGTGCCGCCTCTACAGTCTTCTCGCTGACGAAGAGCCGGGCGGCAGCCTCCCGGTTGGACGCCCCGTCCGCGACGAGCAGCGACACAGACCGCTCTCGTTCCGTAAGCCTGCACAAGGGGTCGTCCGGGCCTTGACCGACCGGGGTCCTGGACACCCTCCCCAACTCTGCCTCAGCCAGCCCCAGCCACGGCACGGCCCTTGCGCGGCGGAATGCCCTGCGCGCGTCCTCCAGGGCTCGCACCACCGCCTCCCGATCTCCGCGGCGCCGCTCTATCCCCGCCAACGCAAGATGTGAACGGCCTTCCTCGACCGGGCTGCCCAGCACGGCCAGTCGGCGCGCGGCGTCCCGCACTCGGTCCGCGGCAGCGTCGAGTTCGCCCTGCGCAGCACGGACGAGACCCTCCGCATGATCGAGCAGGGCCAGAACGCCGGTACGCCCCCGGGCTGTCGCCGCCTCGCGCGTCACCTCGAGGACCCGCAGGGCCTCCTCGCAGCGTCCCGTGAGGGCCAGCGCCTCCACCAGGTCGGCGTGCCACCGTCCCCGGGCAGTTTCCACCACGCCCTGCGCCCGCTCGATGTCCCAGGCCCGTGCGAGCACCCCGACTGCCCGGGGCGCGTCCCCCGCGAGCAGCGCGACATGGCCCAGTGCATGCAGGCTGCGGCACAGGAACAGCCGGTCACCCGCCTCCTCCGAATGCCGCCGACCGCGTTCCGCCAGGGCCAGCGCCGTGTCCGGGCTGCCGGCCGCGGCCTCGGCCAGCGCAGCCACAGGCAGAATCGCCCCCTCGCCGATACCCGAGTCCTCCGCGAGTCCTACCGCCTCCCGCGCCAACTGCAGGGCCCGGGCACACTGCCCCGCCCGCAGCTCCACCTCTGCCAGCGCACTGGTGAACCCGATCCGGGCCTGGACATCTCCCCGTGACTCGGCGAGCGCGAGCAGGTCGGTGAGCTGCACGCGAGCTTCACCGACGCGGTCATGGATCAGGTCGTGTCGTGCCATCACGTAACGCGGACCGTTGGGATCGGCGTCCGCCGCGGGATCCCGGGGCTCGGCCGAGGCGCGAGCCAGGGTCGTGTCCGCCCCGGGTTCGCCGAGCAGCGTTTCCATCAGCGCCTGCATGGCCAAGGCCAGCACCTCGGTATGGCGGTCACGGGCAACGGCCGCGAGAGCGGCGGCCCTGGCCGCCGCTCCCATCCCCTGGCGCAGATTCCCATCGGCGACGATGGCGCGGGCGGCTGCCCAGTAATGCAACGGCGCCAGCAGGGCGGGGTCGTCTCCGGCCTCGGTGAACGCCTGCCGCAGCGCTTCCGCCACATCGGCGTCCCCCAGGGCCTGGCCGGCGCTGTTGAGAACTACCGTCCAGGCCCGCACCCGGTCGGTCCGCCGCCTGGAGATCGCCAGCGCCTGGCGTGCGGTCCGCCCGGCCAGCTCCCAGCTACCGGCCGCGATCGCGTCCTCCGCAGCGTTCAACAACCGCGCGCTCAGGACGTCGGCCTCAGTACTGTCCCGCAGTGTGCGGTCCACGGCGAGCAGCCCGAGCTCCAGTGCCAGCGCCGGTGCGCCCCGTCTGCGGGCGGACCGGGCCGCTGCGTCGAGAGCGGCGGCCACCGCCTCGTCGGGGCCCGGCGAGGCCAGCGCCAGGTGCCGGCCACGTTCTACGGGGTCTGTGACTGTACGGGCCAGTTCAGCATGGGCGCCGCGCCGTTCCTCGTCGCCTGCCTCGTCGTACACGGCGGCCGCGAGCAGTGGGTGCGTGAACCGCACCACTCCGTCCTCGTCCAGCTCGACCACCCCGGCCGCCCGCGCCGAATCCCACGCATCCCGCCCGCCCAGGTCCTGCGCACGCGGCCGTACTGCCGCACTGACCAACAGCAGCCGCTTGCGGGTATCCGGGGGCAATCGCCGCACGCGTTCGAGAACGAGCCCTCGCAGCGAGTCGGGAACGGGCAGCGGACCGTACGGCGGAAGCGGTCGCCCGCGCAGGCTCCGGGCCAATTCCCCGGCGTAGAGCGGGTTTCCGCCGCTGACCCGGTGCATCTCACGCACGAGGGCACCGGACAGACCCGGTCCGATGACGTGTGCGGCCTCGGAACGGTTCAGGGGCGGCACGGTGAGCAGCTCCGCCGGAACCGGTGCTATGGCCAGCCATCGGCGTGCCTCGTCGCCGGATTCCGATTCCGTACGGACCGTGGCCAGCATCCGCACCACGCCGCCTGACAGCCGTCGTGTCGCGAAGGCCAGGAGTTCTGCACTGGCCTGGTCCATCCACGGCACATCATCCACCGCCAGCAGGACCGGCCCCCGAGCCGCCAGGGCTCGCAGCGCCGACAGCACCGCCAACCGGAGGGCAAGTCGTCCCCGGGGCGCCGCGGGCGCCACATCCCCGATCAGCACCGACCGCAAGACGGCGCACTGAGGCTCGGGCATGTCCTGACGTACCGCCTCGAAGGCCCCGGCCAGAAGATCGATGATCGCCAGGAAGGGCAGACCGCTCTCCGCCCGGTCCAGCGAACACGAGAGCACGGCCGTATCCGGCCGCCGTCCGCTCTCCGCTGCCACGGCCGCGCGCAGCACAGTGGTCTTGCCGATCCCGGCAGGTCCGGCCAACACCACGCTGCCGCCGGCGTGGAGTCGACTGTGTATCGCTGAGTGCAGACCTGTCCGTGAACCGACCCTCACCGCTGCCTCCCGACCCCGCAAGAATGGCGCCTTCAGGTGAACCGGTCTCTCATCCAACCCCACCGCATCACCGCCTGGCGAGCACGCCCGAACGGCGGCTGCACTGCCGGGTGATCGCTCACTGGTGGCTCCGAGGCGGGTGAGGTCGGGGCAGAGGACGTTCTGGGGCCACGGCCCGAGAGGCCACCTGCGCTCGATGCATGACCTCATCCCCCCTATTCTGTAAGCCAGTTGAACCCGAGACGCTTCATACGCTCCAGCGAATCAGGTCGTGGGATCCCATCGGGCATGACCGGCAGCCGGGCCGCGCAGGCACGGCGGGTGCGGCACCCGCCGGCGGCGGCGTCGGCCACGTCACGACCACGAGGACGGGCAAGCCCGGCTTCGCCTACTGAACCCGGCCGGTACGTGCCGCCGTCCCTACAGGCGTTCCGGCGGCACGGCCGCGTACACCTCGCGGAGTGCGTCGAGCACCGGGTCGTCCACCGCGAAGCGCACGTCGTCCACCGCGCCGATCGCGCGTACGCCGATCGACGTGCTGGTGGCGAAGGCCGCCCGCAGGGAAGGCAGTTCACCGACCGTCACGGGACGCGTGACGCACCGCGGGTGCGCGCCCCGGAGCAGCCGCATGGTGACGCCCGGCAGCACGTCGGCCTCCGGCCACACCACCGTGCCGTCCCGGTCCACGAAGCCGGCGTTCCAGGTGCACCCTTCGGAGACCAGCCCGCCGGGTTCGACGAACAGGACGTCGTCGAACCCGGCGAGCTGCGCCTCGCGCCGCAGCCTGAGCTGGCCGAAGAGGGCGACGTGCTTCACCGCCGCCGCGTCGCGCCGGAACGGGAGGGTGCCGGCCCTGAACGGCGGGGGTGACAGTGCCCCGGCGGGACGCGTCGTGACGAGGACACGGGGGTTCGCCGGAGCCGCGGGTTTCAGCATGTCCAGTGCGGGGTCGAAGACGGTGACCCGGACCGTGAACGTGCCGGGCCGCCCATCGGTCTCCTGCCGGACGCAGCGCAGGACCCGGGCGGGATCGAGGTCCGCCCCGAACACCGTCGCGCAGTCCCGGGCCAGCCGTTCGAGGTGCAGCGACAGTCCGCGCACCGCTCCGTCCTCCACCCGCATGGTGGTGAAGTGCCCGTAGTTCGTGAGGGCGAGGGCCTGCATGTCGTCGGTGCTCGCCGGCGCTCCGTCGAGGGTAGCCATGCGGAAAGTGTGACAGCGCCGTCGCGGCGTGACGCGGTGACGGCCGCCGGAGCGTGGTTGCCGGAGCGTGGTTGCCGGAGCGTGGTTGCCGGACGAGCCGCCGCCGCGCACGACGGCGTGCCCCGTGAAGTGAATGGTGCTAACTTCATTGGCACCATGTTGCTGAGACTGAACACCGCGGACACCCGTCCGCTGCACGAGCAGGTGGCGGGCGCGATCCGGCGTGCCATCGCCGAGGGGGAATGCGGTCCGGGTGACCGGCTGCCCCCCGCGCGCGATCTCTCGCAGGCGCTGGGGGTCAACGTCAACACCGTCCTGCGCGGGCTCCGGGCGCTCCGTGACGAGGGTCTGCTGGAGTTCCGGCGCGGCCGGGGCGTGACGGTGGCCGGCGATGCCGACGGGCGGTCCGCGCTGCTCGACCGGGTGCGCGAACTCGTCGCCGACGCCGCCCGCATGGGTTACAGCAGAAGCGATCTCATAGAGATGATCAGGGGGATGCCGTGAACGACAGCATGATGCGCGGGAACGTGGCGAGGTGGGCTGCGGTCGGCTGGGCGCTCGGTGTCCTGGCGCTGCTCGTGGCCCTCCCGGCGGCCGCGAGCGGGCGTCTGCCGGACAGGCTGGCGACCCACTGGGACCTGTCCGGAACACCCGACGGCTCCATGCCGCTCTGGGCGGCCGCGGTCTTCCCGGCGATGATCTGGGGAGTCCTGGCACTGGGAGTCGCGTTCGTGCTGCGGCGGGCGAAGCCGGGCGTGGGCCCGTGGACGGGCGGAGGGGCCGCCACCGCCCTGCTGTCCGGCGGGGTCTTCCTGGTCGGTGTGCAGGCGACCGTCGTGCGGGCCAACCTCGACCACGCGGACTGGCGCGAGGCGGGTCCGGTGACCGGCGCCGTCGCGTCGGCCGCCGTGACGGGCGTACTGGCGGGCGTCGCGGCCTGGTGGGCAGCACGCCGGAGGTCCGCCGCGTCGGGTGTCCCCGCCGTGCCGGGGCCGAGCATGGACGTCCCCGCGGGCGAACGCTTCGTATGGCTCTCCCGTACGTCGAACCCGTGGCTCCAGCTGACCTCGGCCGTCACCGGCCTGTTCGCGGTCGGCGCGGCCGTGCTCGTCGTGAGCGGTCTGACCGGTGCGCAATGGGCGCTGATCGCACCGTTCGCGGTGGCCTCGCTCGCCCTCCTGGCTGCGTCCTCCGTGCAGGCGCGGGTCACCGAAACGGGCCTGGAGGTGGGCTTCGGCCCGCTCGGCCGGCCGGTGCGCCGCTGGTCCGCCGACGACATCGAGTCGGCACGGGCCGAGCACCGCACGCCCGCCCAGGTGGGCGGCTGGGGATACCGGCTGAGCGGCCTCGGGACGACCGTGATGCTCCGCGGCGGCGAGTGCCTCGTCGTACGCGCCAGGGGCAGGGACTTCGCGGTGAGCGTGGACGACGCCGAACGGGGCGCGGCGCTCCTCAACTCCCTGAAACGACCGGACCGTTCCTGAGAACCCCCGGTCGGCGCCGCACGTCGTCCCACGTGGACGTACGGCCGCCGGCCGCGCCGGTGCTCCGCCTTGCGGAGGATCTCGCGGGTGACCACCGATCTTCACGCCGTCGGCAAGCCTACGCAGCGTGACAGCGTTCTCCCGGTGAATCACGACCAGTTGGGAGCGGTGTACGGCCAACGGCGGTACGCCCGTGCCCCGTGAACGACCACCCGGCACGGCATGCGTCGGGGGAGAGGAACCCTCTGGGGGAGGAAACACCCTCAGGGCTCGGGGGAAAACCTCCTCAGGGCCGGGAGGAAACCTCCTCGGGAGCCCGGGGAGAAAAACCTGGTGCCCCGGCCCCTTCCCGTTCACTACGCTCGCCTCGCGCGCTGACACGACATCACAGCCCGCGATCCGACGAGGAGGGGAGACGACCGTGCACCACAGCACCGCCGCCGTCGTTCCCCGGTCACGGTACGACGTGATCCTGATGTCCTCCTGTGCCCGGTGCCGGCTGCGCGGCCAGGCACCGGTCCCCGTGACGAACGGCTGACCCCTGATCTCCTGAAGTCCCGTCCCCGGTACGGCCGGTGAGTCGATGGGATGGGCGCGACCCTCCGCGGTCGCGACGCATCAGGGTTCCCGCACGCACGTGCCGGGCAGCCCCGTCCGGACATCGCGCCGCCCTGCTCCCGACCGATCCGAAAGGCACCGGGCCGTGCGTACCGAACTCCACCGCCATCATGTGAACACCCTGTCCGACGTCCGCAACCTGGGCATCCTCGCCCACGTGGACGCCGGCAAGACCACCGTCACCGAACGGATCCTGTACCTCACCGGAGCGACCCACAAGCGCGGTGAGGTCCACGACGGCACGACCGTCACCGACTTCGACTCCCAGGAACGCGACCGGGGCATCACCATCTTCGCCGCGGCCGTCAGCTGTACCTGGGACGGCCACCGGATCAATCTGATCGACACACCGGGCCATGTCGACTTCTCCGACGAGGTGGAACGCTCGCTACGGGTGCTCGACGGGGCGATCGCGGTCTTCGACGCCGTCGCGGGAGTCGAACCGCAGAGCGAGGCGGTGTGGCGGCAGGCGGACCGGCACGGTGTGCCCAGGCTCGCCTTCGTGAACAAGCTGGACCGCGCCGGAGCCGACCTCGACACGACGGTCGAGTCGATCCGGCGGCGGCTGCACACCGTTCCGCTGGTGGTCCAGCTGCCGGTCGGCAGGGAGGACGGCTTCACCGGAGTGGTGGATCTGCTGCGCATGCGCGCACTGGTCTGGGCCGACGGCCGCGACACCTTCGAGGAGACCCCGGTGCCGGACGCCCTCCGGGACGAGGCGCTGCGCCGCCGCCGACTGCTCGAGGAGGCGGTGGCGGAACTCCACCCGGACGCGCTGGAGGAGTTCTGTGCCGAGTCGACGCTCTCCGCCGGGACCCTGGCCGACGCACTGCGCGATCTGACCCGCACCGGGGAAGGCGTGGTCGTGCTGTGCGGCTCCGCCTACCGCAACCGCGGGATCGAACCGCTCCTGGAGGCAGTCGTCGCCTATCTGCCCTCACCGCAGGACGTGCCCGCGGTGCGCGGCACCCTGGACGGCGCGGTGCAGGAGCGGGCCGCCGACCCGGCCGGGCCGTTCGCCGGGCTGGTCTTCAAGGTGAACTCCACGGCCACCGGACGGATGACCTATCTGCGGGTGTACTCGGGAACGGTCGCGAAGGGGGACGTCGTGCTCGACGCGAGCGCGGGCCGGACCGAGCGGATCGGCCGGATCCTGCGGGTACAGGCGGACCGGCACGCCGAGGCGGACCGGGCGGTGGCCGGCGACATCGTCGCCCTGGTCGGACTGAAGGCAGCGCGTGCCGGGACCACTCTGTGCGCACCCACCGCACCGGTGGTCCTCGAACCGCCGACGACGGCCGCCCCGGTGGTCTCCGTCGCGGTCGAGGCCCGGAGGAGCCTCGACACCGACCGGCTGGCGTCGGCGCTGGCACGTCTCGTCGAGGAGGATCCCTCACTGGCGGTCCGGACCGATTCCGAGACTGGCCAGACCCTGCTGTCGGGGATGGGGGAGCTGCACCTCGAAGTCGCGGTGGAGAAGGTGCGCCGCGCCCACGGGCTGGACATCGGCGTCGGCCGTCCGCAGGTGGCCTACCGGGAGACGGTCGTCCGCGGGGTGACCGGCCTGGTGTACCGGCACGTCAAACAGGAAGGAGGCGCAGGACAGTTCGCGCATGTGGTCCTCGACGTCGAGCCCCTGGAGGCCGACGCCGACACCGACGGCGCCGGCGGCCTGGTCTTCCGGTCGACCGTGACCGGCGGACGGGTGCCGCAGGAGTTCGTGCGGGCGGTGGAGGCCGGCTGCCGGGACGCGATGACGGACGGGGGTCCCCTCGGCGGTCACCCGGTGACCGGGCTGCGGGTCGTCCTGACGGACGGAGCCACCCACTCCAAGGACTCCTCGGAACTGGCGTTCCGTACGGCCGGCCGCTTCGCCCTCCGGGAGGCACTGCGGACCAGTGCCATGGCGATGCTGGAACCGGTGGCCGAGGTCACGGTCACCGTGCCGGACGAGGCCGTGGGCGCGGTGCTCGGCGACCTGGCGGCGCGCCGCGGCCGCGTGTCGGGCTCGACCACGCGGGCGGGCACCGCGGTGGTCACCGCGACCGTGCCGCTGGCCGAGCTGTTCGGCTACGCGTCCCGGCTGCGCAGCCGGACCCAGGGCCGCGGGACCTTCACCAGCCGGGCCACCGGCTACGCACCCGTGCCGGCAGTGGTCTCCGACGGGCTGCCGACACGGTAGGGCCTGGTGAAGGCCCCGCCCGCGGGAGGCCCCGCCCCTCGGCGGGCTCTACGTCCTTGATCGGGTTGGTCCCCCCATTCGTAGGGTGGGGACACCCGGGGGCATCGGGTGTGGCTCTCAGTGGGCTGCCGTCTTGTGGCTCCCCCCGCTTCGCCGCCCGGTGCCCCACGACGACTCGGCCGCCGATCAGGAAGTGCGAACAAGTCGCTGAGCAGAGCGGGGCCGTCCCGTGTCGTGCGCGGACCGGCCCCGGGGCCGCTGCCCCGCCCGTCGGGGTGTCACCCCTTGCGCCAGATCCTCAGGTACGCCTCCTGGTAGCCCACGGGGTCCCAGGACGTGGCGCCGCCGGTGTTCTCGGCGGTGGAGACGTGGACGGGGGCCACGTACCCACTGGGGGGCCGGCCGGCGAAGGAGCGGTTGAACTCGTCGACGATCTGCCAGCCCTGCTGCAGCAGCGGCTCCGGGACGGTGGCGGACTGGTACTGCTCGCTGTTGATGCGCTGGAAGGCGGAGGGGTCGCCGTCGCCCGCCCCGATGTTGAAGGGCGGGCCGGAGCCCGGCTTGCCGGCCGCCCGGAACGCCGGCGCGGCATCGGCGAAGTAGAGGTCGTTGATGGCGACGGAGTACGTCCACCTGTCCCGGAAGCGGGACAGCAGGGAGGAGACCTCCTGGGGCGTACGGCGGCTGGCGTCCGGGATGGGGATGTTCTCGTACGCCAGGATCCTCACCCCGGCGCAGGTCTCCAGTTCCTTCCGGATCAGCTGTGCCTTGTTCCTGGCGAACGGGATCGAGTCGTCGGTGAAGACGACGACCCCGGCGTTGCCTGCGGAACGCGCGATGATCCAGTCCGCGCTGATCCTCGCCACGTCGTCCACATTGGTGGTGATGTTGGTGAACAGCCCGTCGCCCGGGCCGGGGGAGGCGACCGCGTGCCAGCCGACGAGCGGGATGCCCGCGGCCCTGGCCCGCGCCAGCTGTTGCTGCGTCAGACGGGGGTCGAAGCCTCCGATGGCGATGCCGGAGGGCTTGAGGGTGATGGCCTGGCTGAGCGCCGCCTGGATGCCGGCGGGGGTGCCCTCGCCGTCGATCACCCGCACGTTCCAGCCGATCAGCCGGGCGGCCTGCCTGATGCCGTCCGCGACGCCCGCGACACCGGGGTTGGTCATGGTCTGCGCGACGTACACGATGGTCCTGCCGGGAACCGCCGGCGGGCCGCTGGTGGGGCCGTGCCAGTCGGAATCGGGGCTCTCGGCCTGCCGGACGGCCGTCGCGGCCCCGGCGAGGACGGCGGGGCAGCCCGGTCCGGAGGGCCCGGTGCCGGTCGTCGAGCCGCGCTCGCAGCCGGCGAGGACGGTGGCCGCCGCCGACAGCAGGACTGCGGCGGTGAGGGCGGTCATGCGGCTCGAGTACACGGTGCTCCTGGTGCGGGTGGGGCGTCGGTGACGTGTCCTACGGTTGTCGTCCGCCGTCGGTGCGGTGTCCTACGGTTGACTGTCGGCCGTCGGCGCGGGCGCCGGCTCCGGGCGCGACGGCCCGCTCCCGGTGGTGTCGGCGCGCAGCCGGCGGCGTGCGGAGTAGCCGGCCATGCCGACCGCGATCAGCAGGGTGCAGCCGTTGAACAGCGGAGTGACCCAGAACGGGGCACCGAGCTGGCCGATGCCCGCGAGGCCGACGGCGAGCACGGCGACGGCCACGACCGTGCCGACGGCGTTGGGGCGGCCCGGTTTGATCGCGGTGGAGCCGAGCAGTGCGCCGACGAACGCGGGCAGCAGGTAGTCCAGGCCGACGCTCGGATTGCCGGTCTGCTGCTGTGCGGCGAGGAGGACGCCGGCGAAGCCCACGATCAGGCCCGAGGCGGCGAAGACGTAGACGGAGTACCTGCGGGTGGGGATGCCGAGCATGCCGGCGGCGCGCGGGTTGGAGCCCATGACGTACAGGTACCGTCCGAGCGGCAGCCGCTCCAGCACCACCCAGAGCGCGACGACGAGGACCAGGACGTAGAAGGCGGGGACGGGGAGGCCGAGGAACCGGGAGTCGTAGACGTCGGTGAATCCGGGTGGCAGGCCCTGCGGACCGGGGACGATCCGGGCGCCGTCGGTGATCCAGCCGGTGAACGCGTACATGATGCTGCCGGTGCCCAGGGTCGCGATGAGCGAGTCGATGCGGGCGAGCTCCACGACCACGCCGTTGAGGGCGCCGACCACCGCCCCTCCGAGGACCACGACGAGACAGGCGAGCGGCCAGGGCCACCCGCCGCCGACGATGAGGTGCATCACCACGACGTGTGCCAGGCCGAGGCCGTAGCCGAGGGAGAGGTCGAACTTCCCCGTGACGATGGGAACCGTCGCCGCGAGGGCGAGGACGGCGGGGATCGCCTGGTTGGAGAGGATCGCGGAGACGTTCTCCCGGGTGGGGAAGGTCTCCGGCAGGACGACGGAGAAGACCAGGAAGAGCAGCGCGGTGAGGGCGAGAAGGCCGTAGGTCCCGAGGACTTGGCCGCGCAGGCTCCCCAGCGGGGACCGGGAAGGGGCAGGGGCCATCTCGGCGTCACCGTCCGGTGATGGCGGGCATGGCCGACGCGGTGCGGGTCAGTCCGGCGACGGTGAGGGTGTCACCGGTGAGCTCGGCGGTCACGGTCCCGCGGACGAACACCAGGGCACGGTGGCACACGTGGGCGACCTCCTCGAAATCGGTGGAGATGAGCAGGACCGCCAGGCCGGCGGCCAGCGCGTCGTCGAGCAGCCGGTATACGGCCGCCTTGGCCCCGACGTCCACGCTGGCGGTCGGCTCCTCGAGGATCAGCAGACGCAGACCGGGACGCAGCCACCGGCCGATCATCACCTTCTGCTGGTTCCCGCCGGACAGCGTGGCGATCGGGACCTCGCTGTCGCGGGGGCGCACCGAGAACCGGTCGATCAGCGCGGTGGCCTCCGCCCGCTCGCGCCGCGGCGCGAGCCAGCGCAGGGCGGGCACTCCCGCCGCCCGCGGGTTGGCCAGGAAGTTCTCCCGCACCGTCAGGTCCGGGGCGCAGCCCTCCTCCTGACGGTTGCCGGTCACGAGGGCGACACCGGAACCGAGCGCTGCGGTGACGGTACGCGGGTGGTACGGCCGGCCGTCGAGCAGCGCCCGTCCGGCGAGCACCGGCCCGGCGCCGGCGAGGGCACGGCCCAGATCCCTGTGCCCGGCGCCGGTCAGGCCCACCGTGCCGAGGACCTCCCCGGCACGGAGCTGCAGGCTGACCGGTCCCGCGTACGCGGTCCGCACGCCGTCCAGGCTCAGGACGGGCGGTCCGGCGGACGGGGTGGTGGCGGGCCGGTGGCCGGACTCCTCCCGGCCGACGATGTCGTGAACCAGACGGGCGGGGGCGTAGGCGGCGAGCGAACCCCGGCTGACGAGGCGGCCGTCGCGCAGCACGGCGAACGTGTCGGCGACCCTGTACACCTCGTCGAGCCGGTGGCTGACGTACAGGATGCCGTGCCCCCGGTCGCGCAGGGAGTGCAGTACGTCGAACAAGCGGGCGCAGTCCGCGGCCGGCAGGGTGGCGGTCGGCTCGTCGAGGACGATCAGTTCGGCCCGTGTCGTCAGGGCGCGGGCGATGGCGACCAGTGAACGTTCGGCGGGTGCGAGGTCGGCGATCCGGGCGTCGGCGTCCAGATGTCCGGCGACGATCCGCAGGGCCTCGGCGCAGCGCTCCCGGGTGCGCCGCCAGGAGATGAGTCCATGACGCCGTGGGTAGCCGGTGCCCAGGGCGATGTTCTCGGCGACGGTCATCCATTCGACGAGTCCGGGATCCTGGTGGATGAAGGACATGGTCCGGGCGGCGGCGTGCGAACCGAGCGGGTGTCCGGCCACCGTGACCTCGCCGGTGTCGGCGTGGTGGACACCGGCGAGGATCCTGATGAGCGTCGACTTCCCGGCTCCGTTGGGACCCAGCAGGGCGAGGACGCTGCCGCGGTGTACGTCGAGGTCGACCGCGTCCAGCGCGAGCGTGCCGCCGAACCGCTTGCCCAGACCTCGTATACGGACGAGAGGTACTCCGCCGCGGCCCGGACGTGGGTCCGACGAGGTGTCGGGAGCGTCATGCACGGACTTCTCCGGGGGTCGGCCTCCGGGTTCTTCCCGACTGCATGGGGGATATTACTGGGATTCGAGACGATATCTCCGGTATTGCGCACGGGTCACGCCGCGTCAAGGGCGCACTCCGCCCAGATGACCTTGCCGTCGGTGGTGTAGCGCGTGCCCCAGGACTGGGCGAGCTGCGCGACGAGGAAGAGCCCCCGGCCGCCTTCGTCGGTGCTTGCCGCGTGACGCAGCCGCGGGGCCGTGCTGCTGGTGTCGGACACCTCGCAGATCAGGCTGTGGTCGTGGATCAGGCGCACCTGGATGGGCTCCGAACCGTAGCGGACGGCGTTGGTGACCAGCTCGCTGAGCAGCAGTTCGGCGGCGAACGCGGTCTCGTCCAGCCCCCAGTCGGTCAGTTGGCGGACGGCCGCGGCCCGGATGTCGGACACGCGCGCCGGGTCGGCCGGCAGGTCCCAGCTGGCGAGCCGGTCCGGGGGCGTGGCATGTGTGCGCGCGACGAGCAGCGCGACGTCGTCGCCGGGGTGTTCGGGTGCCACGGCGTCCAGGACCGCCCGGCAGGTCTCCTCGGGGTGCCGGTCCGGGTGGGCCAGCGCACGGCGCAGGGCGTCGAGGGACACGTCGACGTCGCGATGACGGCCCAGCACCAGTCCGTCGGTGTAGAGGACCAGTTGGCTGTTCTCCGGGAGGTGGACCTCGGCCGTCTCGAAGGGGAGACCGCCCAGGCCGAGCGGTGGGCCGGCCGGCACGTCGGGGAACGTCACGGTGCCGTCGGGGTGGACCAGCACCGGCGGGGGGTGCCCGGCGCGGGCCATGGTGCACTGCTGCGACGTGGGATCGTAGACGGCGTACAGACAGGTCGCGCCGACGATGCCGGTGCTGCCCACGACCGGGTTCTCGCCGCACTCCTCCCGGTCCAGGCGCACCATCAGATTGTCCAGGTGCGTGAGGAGTTCGTCCGGAGCGAACTCCAGCTCCGCGAAGTTCCGTGCCGCGGTGCGCAGCCGGCCCATCGTGGCGGCGGCGTGCAGGCCGTGGCCGACGACATCGCCCACCAGCAGCGCCACCCGCGTGCCGGACAGCGGAATGACGTCGAACCAGTCGCCGCCCACTCCGGATTCGGCGGGCACGTAGCGGTGGGCGACCTCCACCGCGTCCTGTTCCGGAAGGCCCCGGGGCAGCAGGCTGCGCTGGAGGGCCAGGGCAAGGGTGTGCTCCCGGGTGTAGCGGCGGGCGTTGTCGATGCACAGCGCGGCCCGGGCGGCGAGCTCCTGGGCCAGCGAGCGGTCGTCGTCCCCGAACGGCGCAGGGTCCTCCGACCGGTAGAAGGTGGCGATGCCCAGCACCACGCCGCGCGCCAGCAGGGGGACGGCGATCAGTGAGTGGACGTTCTGCTCCAGGAGCCGCTCGGTGTGCCCGTAGTCCTGTGCGAGCCAGCCGGCGGCGGCTCGGAGGTCGGGCTCCAGGACCGGCTGTCCGCTGGCCAGGCAGCGCAGATGGGGGGTGCTCGGGCGCAGGTCGACCGACTCGCCGACCGGGTAGAACGGGCAGTCCTCGCGGATGCCGTGCACCACCGTGCGGTGCAGGTCGGTGCCGGGGTCGGCGGACTCCTCGCCGCGCAGCACGGCCTCGGGCAGGTCGATGGTGACGAAGTCGGCCAGTCGCGGGACCGCAGTCTCGGCGAGCTCCCAGGCCGTGCGGCTCACGTCCAGGGTCGTGCCGATACGGGTGCTGGCCTCGGCCAGCAGCTCCAGCCGGCGCCGGGCGGCGACGGCGTACTTGCCCACCTCCGGTTCGCCGAGCAGGACCAGCCCCCTGACGGGGCTGTCGCCGGAGCCGTCGGCGCCCGGTCCGCCGGGCGCCCGCACTGGGGCCGTGGCCCGGCCGGGTACGACACCGGCGGGGTGCCCCGGGGGGCCCGCCGGTCCGTGCGGCGCGGCCGCCGGGGCACGGACGCGCTGCCCGGCGGCGCCGGGCTGGCGGCCGCCCCGTGGCGGGGCGGCGACGCGTGCGTGCGGCAGGTCACCGGACAGGACCGCCTCGATGGCGACGCCCTCCACTCCGGAGGGGCTGGTCACCGGACGGCTGAGGAGGGTGACCCGCCGGTCGTGGTCGAGGTCCACCTCGACTGCGGCGCGCTGCGCCGAGGAGATGAGCTCGGTGGCCTTCTCCCTGAGGATCATCTGGTCGCGCAGATCCAGCCCGCCGCGGAACAGGGTGTCCTGGACGCCTTCGGCCGGGGCCGTCTGCTCGTGGAGGAGTTCGTCCATGCCGACCGTCCGCCCGTTGTTCCCGGGCCCGCCCGCCGCCACGCCGCGCAGAGTGTCGAGATATGCGTCCAGCAGACCGCGCTCGCGCGCCGAACTCTGCTCCATCAGCCGCCGCTCGATGGCCTCCGCGGCATCCCGGATCACGGTGCTCAGCACCGGATCGGCGTCCGCGAGGGGGAAGCCGAAGCAGAGGACCCCCTCGATGCGCCCGCTGAGCTGGTCGCGGACGGGGATCGCGGAGCAGCCGTTGGACTGCGACCGTTCGGCGAAGTGCTCGGCGCCGTAGACCTCGCACAGCCGCCGCTCCGCGAGGGCGAGGCCGATGCCGTTGGTGCCCCCGAACTGCTCGGCGAACACGAAGCCCGGCACACTCTGGATCGCCTCGAGACGCCGGACCAAGGACGCCTCGCCGAAACGGCGCTCCAGCACCATGCCCTGTGCGTCGGCCAGGGAGATGTTCATCCGGCTGCCCGCGAACATGGCCTGCAGCCGGTCGAGAACGGGCCCGGCCGCGCGGACCAGCCGGCTCTCGGGGTCGAAGTCCGGCCGGAAGGGAAGCTCGCAGTGATCCGGTGCGAGTCCCAGCAGCAGGCAGCGCTGCCAGGAGCTCATGATCGGACTTCTCACGTTCTTCTCGTCGACCGATTCGCCGTGCAGGAACCGCTCACGGGAACGTACGGGGCCGATGCGATCACCCGCGACCCCCATCTGTACCACTTCCCTCACGGAGGATTTCCCACGGAATTCGGCGATCACCCCACTCTCCATTTGAGTATATTCCTCGCTTTTTAAGTGATTATGCGAAGGGAAATGGTGCAGCGACGGGTGGTGGCAGGAGGGTTTGGCGGCGAGAACGGCGGTGAGCGGGGCGGCGTGGTCCTGGCCGTGCGGCGCCCCCCGAGCCCCGCTGCCCGTCAGCGGTCCGACGCGCGGAGTACGGCCCCCGTGACGGACAGATCACCGCCGAACTGGGCGATCTGTGAAACGGTCACGTTCTCGAAGGAGACCGTGCGGGTGGGCACGGAAGGGTGGGAGAGCCACGGCGGCGGCGCCGTGGGGGTGACCGTGACGTCGCGGTCCGCGGGGAGCGGCGCACCGCCCAGACCGGTGACCCTGCCGGACAGCTTCCGCGTGTACATCGTCACCCTGCCGGTGCCCCTGCTCGTGATCGTGGAGGTGGTCGCGGGCTCCGACCGCAGACGGACGACCGCACCGGCGGGGCCCGTCGCCAGGTCGAGGCCGCCGACGTCCAGCGAGCGCGCGGTGAACTTCAGGGCACGCTGGGGCCCGGCCGCGGTGGGCACGGTCACCACGCCGTGGAAGACGCTGCCGTGCAGCACGAGCCGTCCGGCGCGCAGCACCCAGGGGACCCCGGCCGGACGATGCGCCGGGGCCTCGGCCGGTGGCGTCCCGGAGGACCGGGCGGCGCCGGGTGCGGGCCGTGCGGCGGAGGCGGCGGTGACCGTCGCCGGGGCCGCGACCAGCACGGCCACCGACAGGGCGGTCAGGGCCGGCGCCCTGGTGGCCGTACGCACCGGCCGCCGGCCGCGCGCGGGTACCGTGGCCGGTGCGTAGGGCGGGATGCGGTGTGCGGCGTCCGTCGGCCGGACGCCGGGGCGGTCACCCGTCGCCATGGCCTTCACCCGCCGTGACGGCAGCGACACGGCGGTCCGGTGCCTGTGCCCCCGGCGGCTCGGGGCCTCCCGCGGGCGGAACCCAGGCGCAGGCCAGGGAACCGCCGATCAGACCGCAGGCCAGCCCCATGAAGAGGCCCCCGAAGTTCGCCACGGGGAACGAGACGAGGGCCAGCACCATGGCCGTGATCCCGGCGAAGACGCGTACCTGCTGGTGGAACCAGAGAGTGAGACCGAGGACCACCAACAGGATCCCGATGACCAGGGAACCGGCGCCCGCCGTGGTCGACAGGGCCAGTGGGACGCCGGCCAGGCGCAGCCGCGCGTAGGGGAAGTAGACGACGGGAAGCCCCGCGGCGACGGTGAACAGTCCGGCCCAGAAGGGCCGCCCGCCCCGCCACGCCCGGAAACGCCGTCGGGCGGCTGCGGCTGCTGCGCGCGGATCCGGACGGCTGCCGGGAGGGATGAGGAACACGTGCATCGTCCAGTGGTTGAGGAGCGGGCGGGGGCCGGGTGCGCACTTCCGTGCCGGGGGCTCAGAAGCAGTCGTGGCTGCCCTGTTTGAGCCGCATCTCCAGGTCGGGCACGTCGAGCGTGGCGGCCGACACCGCCACCGCGGTCGCCCGGACGTCGGTCAGCTCGGCCGACACCGCCTGCTGGGCGACGCCGTTGGGGTCGAAGAACCGGGAGTCCTTGTCCCCGGCGTCCACCGGCCCCTTGGTGATCGATCCGGCCGCCACACCGATGTCGATGTCCTCCAGTTCAGCCTCCCCGATAGACAACGACGTCGCGTCGATGAACATCCGCTTGGCCTGGACCGTGTCGCCGCCGGTGAGCCTGAATGTGTACGGTCCCAGCACCGGGACGGGGACCACCACGGACTGGCACAGCCCGGTGATCTTCGCGCGCCCGAAGCCCTGGACCGCGACCGGTACCAGGGTGCCCTTCCTGGTGACGTCGACCATGCCGTAGACGCTCAGGCCCTTGACGTCGATGGTGTCCGCACGGACCTGGAACTTCTGGCCGGAGATGAAGAACGACGCAGCCAGCGCGCCCTGCGCCATGCAGACGCCGAGCGCTGCCGCCGCCATGACGCCCGGCACGAGGACGGCGGCGAAGCGCTTCCAGCGGGTCCTGCCGACGCAGTGCGACATTCCGTCTCCTCCGTTCGCGGAGTTCCCGTGCCGGCGCCGGACATGGAGTACGGCGCCCGCGCATGCGGTGACGGATCCCAGGCTTCCCGGCCCGTCAGCCGACGGCACGTCAGGCAGGGCAGACGAGTGACGGGCCGCGAGCCCGCCGTACGGGGCGCCCCGTTCACCGCGCGAGCCGTCACGCCCGGCAGTGCGAGCCGTCACCCCCGGCAGTGCGAGCCGTCACGCCCGGCCCGTGCGGGGTGTCGGGTCCGATGCGCGCGGGATGTCGGGCCCGAGGGACCTTCGGCCCATGCACATCACCGGCCACCGGCGCAGGATGAGGTAGCAAGGGCACGTCCGTCTGGAAAGGGCTGATCCGTCATGGGCTGGGCATCGTGGACGACGACAGGGGTGTTTGCCGGTTCGGGGGGCGTACGCACCGACGAGCTGGGCGTGCTGACCGGCGACCTGACCGTGCACACCACCTGGGTGGGCGATCAGGTGCACGTCACCGTGCAGTACAGCGGCGCCTCCGACTGGTTCACGGTCACCGGCAGCCCCGCGCCCTGCTTCTCCGAGGAGGACAGCCGGAAACTGCACCAGGCCATGGTGGAGGCGGTGCGGGCGGGGGAGGGTGCCACCGTGCCGCGCGACGGACAGTCCGTGCGCTCGGCACCCTCCTGAACGCCCCGGGAGACTTGACGGGCCCGGCGGACGACGTGGTCCCGAGCCGGCCCGCCATCGGACGTGACGAACAACGGACGACCGGCGCGTGATTCAGCCCGCGGGTTCACGGGTGCCGGTCGCACGGAGCCGTTCGGCGGGCAGCCGACGGGTGAACGGGAAGCCGGCCAGCGTGATGGCGGCGGCGGCCAGGAAGGCCGTCTTCAGCCCGCCGAGCTGTGCCTCGGCGTACTCCTCGACCAGGGTGTCCGTCTCGTCGGGCGGCAGCGACGCCTGCTCCGCCGCGGTCCGCACCTGGTCGGTGCTCACGAAGCTGACCCCGGCTTCGACGGCCACCCCGGTCTGCTGCCGTGCCGCGTCGGAGATCCTCGGGTCGTCCTCGATCCGGGTGGTGAAGGCCACCACGAGGGCACCGATCAGGATGGAGCCGATGAGGGCGGTCCCCAGGGAGGAGCCGAGGTTCTGGGCCGTGTACTGGAGGCCGCCGGCTTCGCTGCGCTCCGACTCGCCGACGCTCGACTGCACGACATTGCCGAGCTGTGAGGCGAGCAGCCCCATGCCGAGGCCGAGCACGCCCATGGCCAGCGCGAAGGAGAGATCGTCGATGCGGGGCTCGACGGTGGCGATGAGCCACAGGATCGCGAGGAACAGCACACCCAGCCCCGTCCGGACCACCGCGCGGGGACCGGCGACGCGCGCGAGCACGGAGCCGCTCATCGAGGCGATCAGCATGGTGACGGAGGCCGGCACCAGCCGCAGTCCGGTCTGGAACGCGTCGAACCCCTGGACCACCTGCAGATAGACCGGGATCGTGAAGAACAGTCCCAGCAGGACGAGGTTCTGGATGAGCAGCATGACCAGACCGGACCGCAGGGGGATGTTGCCGAAGAGGCCGAACCGCACCAGCGGCTCGCCGTTCCGAGCCTCGACACGGCGTTCCCACGCGCGGAAGAGGCCCAGCAGCACGGCGCCCGCCGCGATGACGAAGACCGTGGGCGAGAAGCCGAAGACGGTGAACGGCGCGTTGCGCGGCTGCAGCCAGCCCCAGGTGCTGCTCTGCAGGACGCCCAGGACCACGAACGCCAGGCCGGCGGCCGACAGGGCGGCGCCTACGGCGTCCAGCCGGGGCCGCGGACCGGTGTGCGGCTGGTCCGCGATCCAGCTGATGCAGCAGAGGATGGCGGCGACGAGCACGACCTCGGCGGCGAACACCAGTCGCCAGGTCAGGTACGTCGTCACCCATCCGCCGACCAGCGGGCCGACGGCGATGCCCGCTCCCGCCAGTCCGCCGATCACGCCGTACGCGAGCGCCCGGTCCCGTCCCCGGTACGTGCCCGCCACGAGGGCGGCGAGGGCGGGCAGGACGAGAGCGGCACCCAGGCCCTCGATCACGGACCACCCGAGTGCCAGCACCCACAGGGTCGGCGCCACCGAGGTGAGCAGGGAACCCGTGCCGTACACCAGCAGCCCCACGGCGAACGCACGGCGGCGCCCGAACATGTCGCCGAGCTTCCCGCCCGTGATCATGAACGCGGCCATGACCAGGGCGTAGAGCGTGATCACGGCCTGGATCGCGGTGACCTCGGTGTCGAAGTCCTCCACCAGCTGGGTGATCGACACGTTCATCACCGAGGTGTCGAGCACCATCAGGAACTGGGCGGTGCCGAGGACCATCAGTGCCCGCCAGTGCCTCAATGCCCGACCTCCACGGCTTCACTGCGCCCACGGAGTGAGCGGCGACCCGGCAAGCAGAATAGAGTCAATTGTCGGAAGAGTGCATTTCCCTGCATGCGAGTCGAGGGAGGCGCCATGACCGCAGCGCCCGATACCGCAACGCCGGGTGGACCCGCGGATCCCGGGGACGTTCTGCAGGATCTCGGACGCTCATGGCAATGGGCGCTCGGCTTCGCCCTCGCCACACTGGTTCCCGGCATCCTCGTCCTGGTCTGGCCGGACGAGACCCTGCACGTCCTGGCGGTCATCGTCGGTCTGCAACTGCTGGCCGTCGGTGTCTTCCGCTTCGTACGGGCGTTCTCGCACGAAGGACTCGGCGGGGGCAGCCGCATCCTGGAGGTCCTGATCGCCGTGGTGGCGGTCCTGGCGGGCGTGCTCTGTCTGCGCAATCCGCTGCAGACGATCGCCGTGCTCTCCCTCGTCGTCGGCGTCTTCTGGCTGCTGTCGGGTCTGCTCACCGCGTTCGTCGCCATCGCCGACCGGGGCCTCCGGCACCGGGGACTGGCCTTCGCCGGCGGCGCGCTCGGCGTCGTGGCCGGCATCGTGGTGCTCGCCTACCCGGTGGAGTCCGCGGTGGCGCTGGCCCGGCTGCTGGGGCTGTGGCTCGTGCTGCTGGGCCTGGTCGAGACGGCCACGGCGTTCGCGCTGCGCTCGGCGGAGCACCGGGCACAGCGTGACGCGGCGCGCCCGGGGTGAGTCGCGGGCCCGCACGGGGTCGTCGGCGTGCCGCCGTCGACGGCGGCACGCCCCCGTGGGTGTACGTCTCCGCCTCGTGCGTGGGTGTACGTCTCCGCCTCGTGGGTGTCCGTCACCGGTCGATCACGGTCTCCGTCACCGTCGCGTCGGCAGGCGCGAGGACCGCGTTCAGCACGACGGCGGCCACCGACTCCGGCCGCAGGAACGTGTCAGGCAGGTACTCCCGGCCCGCGAGCTCGGCCGCCCTGCGCTGCAGATCGGTGTCGGTCGGGCCCGGATGGACCGAGATCACCCGGACCCCGTGGGGCTTCTCCTCGCTCTGCAGCGAGTCCGCGAAGGCACGCAGCGCGTACTTGCTGGCGACGTAGGGACCGCGGTTCGCGGTGATCCGGAGCCCGGACCCCGCGTTGATCAGCACCACCTTCCCACGGCTGCGGCGCAGCGACGGCAGCAGCAGACGGGTGAGCTCCGCGACCGAGAAGAGATTGACCGCGAAGACCCGCTGCCACACGTCCGGCGGGGTGTCGGCGACGGGGCCGGGCTCGGCGACGGCGGCGTTGTGCACCAGCACGTCCAGCCGGTCCACCCCCGCAGCGGCCTCGGCGAGTCCGCCGGGGTGCGCCAGGTCGGCCGGCCAGGGGCGGGCGTGCCCCGGCAGCTCGCGTGCGAGCGCTTCCAGGGCACGGGCGTCCCGGCCGCCGAGGAGCACGTCATGGGTGGGCGCGAGCGCGCGGGAGATGGCCGCGCCGATACCGCGGGAGGCTCCGGTCACCAGCGCACGGGGGCGTGTCGTCGTCATGACGAGCTCCTTTGCGGAACGGGCCGGAAGGTGACCGGCAGGCTGGTCAGTCCGCGCATGAACCGGCTCTGTCCCCAGGCCAGTTCGGAAGGGTCGACCGCAAGGGCCAGCTCGTCGCAGCGATCCACCAGGGTGCGGAGCGCGATCGTGGCCTCGGCCCGGCCGAGCGGCGCGCCCAGGCAGTGGTGGATCCCGTGCCCGAAGCCGAGGTGCCCCCGGCTGTCGCGGAGGATGTCGAAGCGGTCGGGGTCGGTGAACCGGCCGGGATCCCGGTTGCCCGCGCCGTAGGACAGCAGCACGGCCTCCCCGCCGCCGGGGACGGTGACGCCCCCGATCCGGATGTCTCCGGTCGTGAACCGCAGGACGGGAGCCATCTTGATGGGACCGTTGAAGCGCAGCATCTCCTCGATCGCCTGCTCCATGAGGCCTGGCTCCCTCCGCAGCATCTCCAGCTGCTCGGGGTGCTCCAGCAGTGCCAGGACCCCGCTTCCGATGAGGTTCGCGGTCGTCTCGAACCCCGCCACCAGCAGCAGGAAGGACATGCTGATCAGCTCGTCCTCGTCATCGCCCGCCGCGAGCAGCCGGCCGAACAGGTCCCCGGAACCGGCGGCGGACTCCCTGCGGGCCCTCAGCAGCCCGGTGAGGCAGTCCCGCATCGCGGAGGCCGCCTGAGGCATGCGTCCGTGGCCGTCCTCGCTCATCTCCACGTAGACGGTCGCCAGTCGGGCGAAGGTGTCCCGTCCCTCGGCGGGCACCCCCAGGACCTCCGAAATGACCGTGAGGGGAAGGCGCTTGGCGAAGTCGGAGATGATGTCGCAGCGCCCCAGCGGGAGGAACGCGGCCATGAGGCCGTCGGTGATCTCCTGGATCCTCGGGGACAGGGCGTCGATACGGCCCGGGGTGAACTCCCCGGCCACCAGCGCACGCAGCCTCGTGTGGTCCGGGGGATCGCAGCGGAGCATGTTCCGCGTGACGGTGTACGTCTCGGTGGCGAACACCCAGGGCGCGGCCCGTGCGGCCCCGTTGGCGCGCCGGGGATCGTTGCTCAGCCGTGGATCCCTGCTCACCGCGCGGATGTCCGCGTGGCGGGTGACCAGCCATACGGGGACCCCGGCGAACGTCACCCGGCGTACGGGGCCCTCGGCCCGGAGCCGGGCGAGCAGCGCATACGGGGCGCTGACGAAGCCCGTCCGGTGCATGAGGTCGGCGCCGTCGTCCGGGGCCGCGTGTGCGGACGCCACGGGACACGTGACGGCGCTGGTGGTCTGATCGGCGTTCATGGGACCTCCCTGGGCGGCAGGATCGTCCGCGTCCCGTGGTTTCATCCGGCGGCGGGCAGGCCCAGCCGCACCGGCAACGCGTCGCAGTGGGGGTCGGCGGGATCCGCCCGGCAGGGACTCCACGCGCCCCACGAGTGGTAGATGCCGCCGTTCCGGCGCTCCAGGTAGCAGATCAGATTGACCGGCCAGCCGGTGCTGGCGAAGACGTAGGTGTCCATCCTCGTCGGGCGCTCGCTCAGCGGCGAACCGGCGCCCCCGGGCGAGTCGATGTTGTGCCAGTCGGGGTGGAGGTGCACGGAACCGAGCACGTCGAGCCCGCCGGCCTCCGCGTCCCTCATGATGCGCAGCAGGTCGGCCGAGTCGCACCAGTACCCGCGATGGGGGTTCTCGTAGGCCGCCCCGAAGCACGGGACGATGGACTCAGAGAACGTTCCCCGCGCCGCGCCGTCCGTCGCGCGGACGTTGCGGCCGAAGGCGACCCGCTCGATCCGCGCGGTGCCGTCCTGCATGTCGCCGACCAGCACGCCGAAACACGCGTAGGGCAGGCCGGGCGCGACCGTTCCGTAGACGCGTACCGCGGCGTCCAGGAACTCCGAGCAGGCGGCACTCTCCATGAACACATGGACCTCGTCCGCGTGTTCCCCCGCATCCGTGGCGATGCTCATCGTGACTCCCGTTCCGGGCGTCTGACGGGCACGGACGTGAACCCGCGCAGCCGCCCCTGACGTTGGACGGGGGACCCTGCCGGAAGAAGGCCCCGGACGCGCTGCCGGACCTGGCGCAGCAGCAACGACATCTCCAGGTACACCAGTTCGGCACCCAGACAGTGGTGCGCGCCTCCGCCGAAGCTCAGATGACGTGGTCCGCCGCGCCCCGGGCGGAACTCGTCGGGCCGGTGGAACACCCGGGGATCCCGGTTGGCGGCGCTGAGCGCCGCCCACACGTGCGCCCCGCGCGGCACGGACACCTCGCCGATGACGGCCGTTCTCACCGGGATCCTGGGGGCCGGGGTGAACTGCACGGGGGCGTCGTGGCGCAGCACCTCGTCGACGAACAGCCGGGCGGTGGCGGGCCGGTCCAGGAACGACGCCCGCCGGGGGTGGCGGGTCATCAGGACGATCCCGGTCTGGATCCCCGCGGCGATCTGCGGATAGCCGGCCACGACGAGTCCCGTGAGAATGCCGACGAGTTCGTCCACGGCCAGGGCGCCGGTCTCCCGGGCGTTCGCCCGGACCAGTTCGGACATCAGGTCGTCGCCCGGCCTGCGTCGCCGCCCCTCCGCCTCGGCCCGGAGGTAGGCGGTGAGCCGTCGCATCGCAGCCGCCCCGGCACCGTCGGTGTCCGGCAGCGGTCCGGACGTGGGGAAGATGTCGGCGACGAGCGCGGACACGAGGTCCCGGTCGCTCCGCGGCAGGCCCAGGAGATGCATGACCGTGTCACGGGGGAGGTCCTCGGCGACTCCGGCCAAGTCGGCCGCACTGCTGCGGAGGCGCTCCACGACGGGGTCGAGGAGCCGGTCGCAGTGGACGCCGATCCACGGCTGAAGACCGCGAACGTGCTCGACGAACAGCCGCGCCACCGCGGACCGCATCCGGGTGTGCCGGGGCGGGTTCTGCGCACTCATGACCCGGGACAGCACCGGCTCCGGCCGGTCCGGCCCGTCGGCGGAGGGCCCGGGGCCGCCGGGCGCCAGGAAGTACTCACGGTCGGCCAGGACACGACGGCAGTCGTCGTAGCGGGTCAGCAGGTACGCGCCGTTCCGCATCCGGTGCACCGGTGCCGTCTCGCGCAGCCGCTCGTAGACGGGGTAGGGGTCACCCGTGTGAAGGTCCCAGAGGGCGTCGGTGGAGCGGGCGGTTTCCATCGCATCAGCCCCTCGCGGTGATGGGTGGTCCGGACCCTTTCCGCTCCCACCCGGCAAGGGGGCCGGGCTCCGCGGAGGGCCGGTGTCCGGGGCAGCCGCACGTCCGATGCGTCCAGCGGTCCGGTCGGAGCTCATCCCGACGGCCTGGGCCTGCCCCTGACCATTGACCACTCCGAACGGGTGACGCGCGACCCGGGGCGACGGGGCGCTGCTCCGAACGGGTGAGTCGGGGCGGAGCGACGGGGAACGGTGGGGGATGTGCGATGGCGGGGAGGAGGTACGACGAACAGGGCGCGAGGCGCGAGGACATGGAGGCGGCACGACGAACCTGCCGTGGGGACACACGACCGAGGGCCGCCCGGCAGGGGCCGGGCGGCACCGGTCACGGCGTCATGACCGTCCCGCCCGCATGGGGGGACGGGCGGGGACGGGCGGGACGCTCAGGGCATCACCTGGGTCACGGGTACGGCCCGGGGCCCTACGACGGGCCGGCTCACCAAACGACGGCTTGGCTCACCACGACGGCCGGCTCACCGATAAGGCCTGGCTCACCACCACGGCCGTCGGGTCCGGACGTCGGACCCCCGGCCCGCGGGCCGCGGCGGGGGCGCCGGAGTGGCCGCCCAGGGAACCGTGGTCGGCTCCTCGGGCATGAGCATCTCGTCACCGTAGATGGCCTGCAGCCAGTTGGTCTGGTAGACGGTGTCGAGGTAGCGCTCGCCGAGGTCCGGGGCGATCGCCACCGCGGTGAGGTCGCGGGTGTCGTGCTGGGCCAGCCACTCCATGGCACCGCTCACCACCGTGCCGGTGGAGCCGCCGAACAGGAAGCCGTGCTTGGCCATGCGGTGGCAGGCCCTGATGGTGTCCGGCTCCTCGACGCGTATCACCTCGTCCACGTACGACTCGTCGAGCAGCGGTGGACGGATGCTCATGCCCAGGCCCGGGATCATCCGGCGTCCGGGCGGGCCGCCGAAGGTCACCGAGCCGACGCTGTCCAGCGCGACGATCCGCACGGGCCGGTGCCACTCCCGGAACCAGCGTGCGCAGCCCATCAGGGTCCCGGTGGTGCCGGCGCCGACGAACAGCACGTCGAGCCGCGGGAACCGCCGGGCGATCTCCGGAGCCGTCGTCTTGTAGTGAGACTTCCAGTTGCCCGGATTGGTGTACTGGCTGAGCCATACGTAGCGGTCGTCGGACGCGCACAGCGCCTGGACGTAGTCGATCCGCGCGGGGAGATAGCTGCCGTTGGCCTCCTGTCCGGAGATGATGTGCACCTGGCTGCCCAGGGCCTCCATCATCAGCCTGGTCGACAGGTTGCAGCGGGCGTCAGTCACGCAGAGGAACCGGTATCCCTTGCTTGCCGCGATCATGCTCAGCGCCACGCCGAGGTTCCCGGACGATGATTCGACCAGGATCGAGTCCGGCTTCAGGACTCCCTCCTGCTCGGCGCTCTCCACCATTTCGATTGCGGCCTTCAGTTTGATCGAGCCAGCGAAGTTGAAACCCTCGCACTTCAGGAAGAGCGGATACCCGAACATCGACCTCAGGTCGACGAACAGGTCCTCCTCGTTGAAGTCGTAGGGGACGGATATGACTGGCACGATGCCCTCCTCATCTGCAGCAGAGCACTGTCTGAACGTCCGTCCGACCGGGGATCCGGTGTCCGACGCAAGCCAGACGGGGAGGCTCTGCGTCAGCGGCCGCGGTGTCGTGCGCGCCAACCTGCGGCGACCTGACCGGTGTTCGTCTCTGGGATCAGTCCTGCGGGCGCCTCCTTGCCCTCGGGCCCGGGCGGGTGACGGGGTCTCGCGGGCGTTCCACCGCCCGGGTCATCCGTACCGGCGGAGTTCGTGGAAGAAGTCGTCGACGACCCGGAGTTCTCCGGACCGGGCCACCTCGTCGTAGACGTACTTGCCGACCGCGAGGTCGAGAACCCCGAGGCCGAACGGGGAGAACACCAGGGGCCGGTCCGCCGGAAGCGTCAGCCGCCCGGTGAGCACGTCGTCCAGCGTGCCGTCCAGGAAGTCCCGTCCGCCGGTCAGCTGCTCGGCCAGATGCGGCGAGGTGTCCGCCTTCAGGCAGTGCTCGACGTCGTCGACGACGTTCGCCGAGGCGAGCAGGATCTCCGGCGCGAGGTCGCGCAACGACACGTGCAGTACCAGCGGGTTGTGCGCGAACCACGACGGGTCGTGGACATGGGGCTCGCCCGCGATCGTGGCGAAGACGACGAGGTCGCTGTAGCGGATCAGTTCCTCGGCGCTGTCGTGCACGGTGATCCGGCCCGCGGTGCCGGACTGCTCCAGGTAGCAGCGGAAGCCGGCCGCGCTGTCGGCGGACACGTCGTGCACGCCGATCTCGTCGAACGACCAGCCGGTGGCGGTCAGGAAGGTGTGGATGTAGCGGGCGATCAGACCCACTCCGAAGAATCCGACGCGGGTCGGCCGCAGCCGGTCGCGGCTGAGCCGGTCGGCCGCCAGCGCCGCCGACGCGGCCGTCCTGGTGGCGCTGATGATCGAGGCCTCCATGCACGCGAACGGATAGCCGGTGTCGTGGTCGTTGAGGATCAGCACGGCCGAGGCCCTCGGGACGCCCGCCGCCACGTTCCCGGGGAAGCTGGAGATCCATTTCAGGCCGTCCACCCGCACCGACCCGCCGATCGACGCGGGCAGGGCGATGATCCGGGAGGAAGGGCGGTCCGGGAAGCGCAGGAAGTAGGACGGCGGGTTCACCGAGTCACCGGCCCCGTGCAGCCGGTAGGTTGCCTCTACCAGCTCGACGATCTGCTTCTCGCGCCCCTGCAGAGCGCGCTGCACCTGGGCGCCGGAGACCACCGCGAACGGCGGCACCGTGGCCTTCCCGGACTTCTCCGCGGCCGTCGTGACGGGAGGGAAGGGACTCATCGTGGCGTCACCTCCACGGTCGGCGCACAGTCCGTCAGGGACACCGCGTCGCCCAGCCCCACCAGCACCTCGCGGGGGCCCTCGAAGGGCTCCCTGCTGTGCGCGGTACGGATGTTGTCGACGAGCATCAGGTCGCCGGCCTGCCACGGTTCGCGTGCGGTGTGGGACTCGTAGACCTTGTTGAGCAACTGGACGACGTCCTCGCCGATCGGGTCGCCGTTGCCGAAGCGGGTGTTGAACGGCAGCCCGTCCGCGCCGTAGACGTCCACCAGGTACTCGCGCACCTCGGGGGCCATCGTCCACTCGTTCAGGAACGCGATCTGGTTGAACCAGCAGCGCCGGCCGGTGACCGGGTGGCGCACCACGGCACTGCGGCGCTGCCTGGTGCGCAGCCCGCCGTCGGACTGCCACTCGAACTCGATGGCGTTGGCGCGGCAGTAGTCCTCGACGGAGGCGCGGTCGTCGGTGCCGAAGGCCTCCGCGACGGACGCCCCGATCTCGTCGTTGTAACTACGGGTGAGCAGCCAGCCCTCCCGCTCGAACCGCTCGGTCAGCTCGGCGGGCAGCGCCTCCAGCACGGCCGAGGAGTCGGCCACCCCGGTCGCCCCGCCCTCGGTGGGCGCACCGAGGCACGCGAACAGCATCAGGCCGGGGAACTCCAGCCGGTAGCTCAGCTCGTGGTGCATGCACATCGGCTGGTTCTGCGGCCACTGCGACGAGGAGTAGACACCGCCGGAATGGCTCTGCCGCGCGGCGAAGGCCTCCTTCTCGGTCATCAGGCCCGTGGTCAGCCGCTGGAAGACGGCGCCGGTCTGCGCCACGTCGCGCAGCCCGAGGCCGCGGACCATGACGGACCCGTGCTCGGCGACGACGGCACGCAGGGCCTCCCGGTGTTCGGCCGCCCAGCTCGGCGCGTCGCCGGTGGTCCCGGCCCGGAGCACCGGCGGTTTGCCGGGGTGCAGCTCCGGGGCGGGGAATGACGCCGGGGATGAGGACGACATCTCGGTTTCCTTTCGGTTTGCCACTCAGGAAGAAGCCGGCAGTCGGGCGGCGTGCAGCACGGCCTCGGCCGTCCCGGCCGGGCGGGTGCGCAGGAAGTAGTGACCGCCGTCGGTCAGTTCGTGCAGGTCGACGTGCTCGGCCAGCAGCTGCCAGTCACGGTGCCGGTGCGGATGCCCCGCCGTGATCGGGTCGTCGGCCGCGACGACCACGGTGACCGGCGCGGACAGCTTCACCGCGGGCGGCGCGTCCAGGGCGTCGGCGAAGTAGCGGTGGGCCGACACGCAGTCGTGCCGGTACGCGGCGCCGATGTGCTCGGCATGCCGTGCGGACAGCTCACGGAGCTCGGTGTAGCCGCTGTCCCGGCCGAGCGCAGCGGCGATCTCGGCGTCGCTGCGCCCGTCCAGTTCCGCGACGGCTGCACGCCGGGACTCGGCGTCACCGAGCAGCTGCGCGCCGATGAAGACCCGCAGCACCTCCACCCCGCGTTCCTGCAGCCTGCGTGCCGTCTCCAGGGCCGGCGCGGCACCCGAGGAGTGCCCCCAGAGCATGACCCCGGGCAGGCCGAGCCGGATGATCTCGGCTACCACCTGGTCGGCCACCTGGTCGATCGACGCGAACGGCTCGCTCTGCGCGGCCACGTCGTGTCCGGGCAGTTCCACGGCGTGGACCGCCGGCCCGTGCTCCTGCAGCGCCTTTGCCATCGGCTGGAAGTTCACCGCGTTGCCGCCCGCGTAGGGGAAGCACACCATGGCCACGGCCTGCGTGCCGCCCGGACCGGACAGCGGCTGCAGCAGCTCGGGGGGACGCTCGGACCTGCCGTCGGCCCGGGACCTGCCGTCGACCAGTCCGGCGAGATCGCACAGGACGGGATGGCTGGTGACGTCCTTCAGGGACACCGCCCGGTCCAGGGCGATCGCCAGCTTCACCGCCGACAGCGACGTCCCGCCGCGGTCGAAGAAGTGGTCGTGCCGCCCGATCTGGTCCTTCGGCACGCCGAGTACTGCCGCCCAGGCGGCTGCAAGCCGGTGCTCGGTCGGTGTGCCCGGCGCGCGGTAGGCGTCCTCGGTCACGTCGAGTTGTGTGGCGAGTGCCCCGAGGGCCTTCTTGTCGATCTTGCTGTTGGCGGTCAGCGGCAGGCTCTCCCGCCAGTGGAACACCGAGGGGACCATGTACGCGGGCAGCGATCCGCCGAGCCGGGCCGGCAGCACCTCGGTGCCGATCGGCTGCGGTGCTGCGTAGAAGGCCACCAGGTGCTTGCTCTGGTCGGGGCGCTCGGCGACGACCACCGCGGCGTCGCGGACACCGGGCACCCGCAGCAGGGCGTTCTCGATCTCGCCGATCTCGATCCGGAAGCCCCGGATCTTGACCTGGGAGTCCCGGCGGCCGAGGAACTCCAGCTTGCCGTCGGGCAGCCAGCGGCCGTGGTCGCCGCTGCGGTAGAGCCGGTTGCCCTCGCGGTGCGGGTCCGCCATGAAGGCGAGCCGGGAGCGCTCCGGGTCGTTGACGTATCCCCGGCCGACGCAGACCCCGGAGAAGACGATCTCGCCGGGGGCGCCCAGTGGCACGGGTGCCAGGTGCTCGTCGACGACGTAGACGTGGACGTTGTTCACCGGGCGGCCGAGCGGGACCCGTTCCGTGTCCGGCGCCCGGTCCATGACCTCGTGGTTGGTGTCGTCCGAGGTCTCGGTCAGGCCGTACGCGTTGACCAGCCTCACCCCGGGCCCGGTGGTGAACCAGCGCTGCGCGAGCTCCGTCTTCAGCGCTTCGCCGGTGGCCGACACGCAGCGCAGGTCCGGCAGCGGACGGGGCTGCTGCTCCAGGCAGGACAGCACCACCTCGAGGTAGGACGGTACGACCTGGAGGACCGACACCCGGCCGTCGGCGATCCTGTCGAGGAACCGGGGGACGTCCAGGATCACGTCCTGCTCGACGAGCAGGGTCCGCCCGCCGACCAGGAGCGCGGAGACGAGCTGCCACAGCGAGATGTCGAAGCACTGCGGCGCCGTCTGGGCGACCACCTGCCCCTCGCCGATCTCCAGGTCGTCGATCTTCGCGTAGAGGTGGTTGAGCAGGCCCGCGTGCTCGCACATCGCGCCCTTGGGTTCGCCCGTGGAGCCGGACGTGAAGTACACGTAGGCGAGCTGGTCCGGCGCGACGTCGACACCGAGGTCGTGGTCGGCGTGGTCCTCGGCGCAGGCGGCGTCGATGTGGAGGGCCTGCACTTCGGGCAGCGAGGCGAGGGCCTCGTCGAGCGTGGCCGTGCTGTCCGCCTCGGTCAGGACGAGCCGGCATTCCGCCCGGGCGAGCGTGGCCGCGATACGCCCGGCCGGGAAGTGGGGCTCGACGGGCAGATAGACGCCTCCGGCTTTGAAGACGGCAAGGACCGCGGCCATCCAGTCCAGGTTGCGCTCGGTCACGACGGCGACGACGCCTTCCCGGCGCAGTCCCCGCGCCAGCAGGGCCCGCCCCAGCCGGTTCGCCCGGGCGTTGAGTTCCCGGTAGGTCCACTGCCGGTCTCCGTGGACCGCGGCGACGGCGTCCGGATGGGCCCTCACCCGCTCCTCGAACAGTTCGTGGAAGCGGCGGTCGGGCAGCTCCCGGCGCGGTCCGGCGAGCCCTTCGAGCTGGAACCGCAGCTCGTCGGCGGAGAGCAGGCTCTGCCGTCCGTGCCGGGCGTCCGGACCGGCGGCGATCAGTGCCAGTGCGGTGAGGTGGTAGCCGGAGATCCGACGGGCCGCGTCGGCGTCCAGTACCTCCGTGCGGTACCGCAGCCGCAGCACGAGCCGGCCGTCCCGAAGCGAGAATCCGACCCACAGGGCGGTGGCCTGCGGAAGTGCGTTGTCCTGGTCTGGTGCGGGGTCCCCGGCAGGGCCGCCGTTCACCCCGGTCGCGTCGAAGACGGCCTCGGGAGGCGGCCCGGCCGGGCAGTCCGGCTCCCGTCGGAGTTCGTCGAGCGGGAAGTCCTGGTGCGCGAGCAGTTCCGACTCGGCGCGGTGCGTGGCCGACAGCAACTGCCGCCAGGAGTCCGGTCCGGTCGTCAGCGGGCAGGGCAGTGGCGGGCCGCCCGCCACGGCGACGTAGCCGGTCGAGACGTCGGTCTCGCCGGACAGCGCGGAGAGCACCTTGGCGTGTGCGGCGAGCAGCACCGAACCGAGCGGCACCGCCATGGCCTCCGCCGTCCCGCGCAGCGCCTCCACGATGTCGTCGGGGACCGTCGCCTCCTGCTCGGCGACACCGGGACCGGGCGTGAGCGTCCAGCGCGGTACGGGCGTGAACCCTCCGGCCGCGAGCACGCCGCGCCAGTACTCCCGGCCGGCCTCCAGGGGCCCGGCCTGCACGTGCGTTGCCATGGGATCTCCACTCACCGTCGCCGCGCCGCGGGCTGATAGGGGGCGTCCTGCTTCTCCGTGGCGGGATTTCCGCCCCACCGGGCGTGGGAGGGGACCTCCTCGCCCTTCATCAGGAAGGAGTCGGCGGCGAGCACCGCGCCGTCGCCCATCGTGACGCCGTAATGGACATGGGCCCCGACGCCGAGCGTGCTGCCGGCGCCGATGGTGCTGTGGTCCGACTTGAAGGTGCCGTCCTCCTGCGAGTGGCACTGGACCTTGCTGCCCGCGTTGAGCGTGCAGTCGTCCCCGATGGTGGTGAGCGTCCGCTCCGTCACGTAGCAGCCGTCGTCGAAGACCCTGCGGCCGAGCCGTACGCCCAGCATCCGCCAGATCACATTCCGGAACGGGGTTCCGTTGAAGACGTTGAAGTACTCGTCGGGGACCTTCCAGAGGCGCTCGTGCCACCAGAAGTAGGGGTCGTAGATGGAGCACAACTGCGGCCGCAGCGGGCGGAAGGCGGCGATGCCGCGCTCCACCAGCGCGAAGTACGCGGCGGTGAAGGCGAGGCCGAGGGCCGGGTAGGCGGCGATCACGAGCAGCCCGAGGATGCCGTACAGGTCGAGTGTCGCGAAGGCCAGCACGGTGAGCGCGAAGAAGTGAAGCCAACGCACCACCAGGAAGAAGGCCATGCTGCGGATGTTGTAGCGGTTCTTCGCGGCGAGACGGCGGCGCAGCTCGCTTCCGGCCCGCAGATGGTCGAACCGGGTGTCGCGCTCCACCGACCGGGGGATCTCGAAGCACGGTGAGCCGAGCAGGCCCACCCCTTCGCGGACTTCGCCTTCCAGCGGGACCATCACCTTCGTCGCCAGCAGACAGTTGTCGCCCGTCCTGGCACCCGTGGGGAAGACGATGTTGTTGCCGAGGAAGTTGTGGGCTCCGATCGTCGCCCGGGACACCCGGAACGACGAGCTCGAGAATTCGGCGTTCACGACGGAGAGTCCGTCGGCGATCATCGTTCCGCTTCCGACGGTCGTCAGATACGGCGTCTCGTGCTGGACTTCCGTTCCGAAATTGGATCCGGTCTGCTCGACCCGCGACAAGTCGTATCCGAGGCCTCGCAGATAGTGGACGATGTAGGAGCTGTCCCCGAAGAGCCATTTGAAGAACTTGATGTTCGTCATACGTGAAATGGCCCGGTGCACCGAATAGTGGAATCCGTAGAGCGGATAGACCTTGTCCGGCTTGATCACCAGGTTCATCAGACGTGGAACGGTGAAGAGTGCTGCCATTCCCAGGACAACGAATCCGAAGAACAGGAGGAGGGAGAGGACGAGGCAGTCGGAGTAGAACTCCACCGAAGTGAGCGACGCCGCGTCCGGACCCAGCAGCACACCGACCGCCGGGACCTCCGTCAGCAGGATGTACGTGCCTCCGACGGTCGCCGGCACGTACAGCAGGAACAACTGGAGCAGCGTGGTCAGGCCGTAACCGAACCGGCGCATCGTGCCGCACGGCACTGGTGCGACCCGGAGGTAGTCGACCTCGGTCCGCTCCGCCGGGGATCCGTGCCACCGCTCGCCCGCCGGGACCGACTCGCCGCTCTGCAACGCCGAGCTGTGGCCCAGTTGCGCCCCGTCACCCATCGAGGTGTCGATGTCGAGTACGGTCTTCTCGCCGATCAGCACGTCCTTGCCGAGCGTGACCCGGCCGGTCTGGATGCGTCCGGCGTGTGCCCGGTAGCACGGCAGGAAGGAATCCTTGCGGATCACGGTCCCGGCCCCGATCGTGAGCAGGTCGGTGCACACCGGAACCGTGCGGCTGAGGATCGTGACCCCCTTGCCGATCCGCGCGCCGAGAGCCCGCAGGTACAGCACGTACAGCGGATTTCCGACCAGGAAGATCATGGGACTCGCGTGGATCAGCGCCTTGACCGTCCAGAAGCGCAGGTAGGCCAGGCTCCATACCGGGAACTCGCGGGTTTTCCACCGGCCGATGAGGATCCACTTCCCCACGATCGGGAAGGTGCACAGCACGACGAAACCGATCCCGCCGAACACGACCGACCGCAGGTAGATGTCGACCGCGTCCGAGCCGCCCTTGACCCAGTCGTAGCCTTCCGCGGCGATGACTCCGGCCAGGAACGAGTAGGCGAGGAATATCAGGAGCTGGAGGGCCCCGCACAGGGCGAACCGCGCCGAGCCGGAGGGCGTCACCACGTCCTCCGGAGCAGGGGCCGGAGTCACGGCAGGGGCGGCCGGAGCGTCCGCCAGCGCCGCCGCGAGGTCCCGGATCGTCGGGTGGCCGTAGATGTCCTTGATGGACACCGACGGCAGGTCGTCGCGCTTCCTGACCCGGGCGCAGAACTGCGCCATCACCAAGGAATTGGCACCGAGATCATCGAAGAAATGGCTGTCGACGGGTACATACTCGACACCCACGACGCCGGCCAGCACCTCGGCGAGACCACTCTCGGTGCCCGGCGTCGGGCCGGCGTATCCACGCTTGTCGAGTGCGGATCCGTCCGGCCCGGGCATCAAGACCTCGACAGATTTTTCTTCCATTCGAGCTCCCTGAGGAGAATTCGACCACCAACGGCCAGTCACTGCCGGCAACCGGTTTCCTCGCGCACTCGGCCGGAGCAATCCGTCCGGCGGCCATGAACTCATGAGTTCCTGCCCGGTCACAAACCGTGTCCTCAGTCTTCCCCTTACACCGCAAGGTTGCCACTCGAAGTCGATCGCATCCAGGCCGTCTCCGTACGGAAGGGCTTTCGGGCCCTTGATTCCGGCGATTTCGCGGTTTCGGACGGTTCCGTGCCCGTCCCCCATTCGGCCCTGATGTGCAGTCAGTGAGGCGGTGAGAGAGTGATTCCGCTGGGGCGGTGAGGGCATGATTCCTCGTCCGGGACTACGGAATGACGCAATTCATCGCGCGCAGTGAGTGCCGGTGTTCCGCCACTCGAATGCTCCGTCCGTATGTACACGCAATGAACCCTCACCCGTCTCGGGTGAGGCACCGGGCGTGTCCTTCCGGGCACCCTGTCGGCGGGATCGCCGTGCCGGTGGCCGTGCGCGTGCGCCGGCACGGCGGACCGTACTCCCGAGCCGCTGCGGGTGCGGATCGTCGCCGTACGGCATCTACTGGGCCCTCCGGCCCGGTAGCGCCCGGACCGGGGCGCCGCGAGATCGGGGAGGCCATGAGCGACCTGGACACCGCACCGGTGCGCGTCTGCGCTGCCTCCCGCGGCCACGCGGCCGGACGGGCCGACGGCGGCCGTACGGGTACCCGGCCGGGGTCTCCCGGCTCCGGTTCATCCGTTCGGCACGGCGGTCGGGTGCCGTCCGGGAGGTGCCGCCCGCCCGAGCAGTGCGGCGGCCGGTCCGCGACGTACGGCGAGTTCGGCGGTCACGCCGAGAAGGCGGGGTGAACGTGCTCGGCAACCACCGGTCGGACGGCCGTACCGCGCTTCCCGAGAACCATGTCGTGGTGCTGTTCGGCGCCACCGGGGACCTCGCCCGGCGCAAGCTCCTGCCGGGGCTCTTCCATCTCGCGAAGGCGGGACTGCTGCCCCCGCGCTACCGCATCGTCGGCTCGGCACCCGCGAAGGCCGCACTGGACGACGAGGCGTTCCGCAAGCACGCCCGCGAGGCGGTCGCGGAATTCGGCCGGTCGAAGCCCGAGGGACGGGCGTGGCAGGAGTTCGAGGCCGCACTGACCTTCGGCGCGGCCGACCCGGACGCCCCCGAGCCGCTGATCGAGGCCGTGCGGGTGGCCGGGCTGGAGATCGGCGGGAGCCCGCGGCGCCTGTTCCACCTCGCGGTACCGCCGAACGCGTTCACCTCCGTGGTGGAGCTGCTCGGCTCGACCGGCCTGGCCGACGACGCCCGGCTGATCGTCGAGAAACCGTTCGGTACGGACCTCCCCTCGGCCCGCGCCCTCAACGCGACGATCCACAGCGTCTTCGACGAGTCCCGGGTCTTCCGCATCGACCACTTCCTCGGCAAGGAGTCCGTCGACAACATCCTCGCGCTCCGGTTCGCCAACGGTCTGTTCGAGCCCGTCTGGAACCGCGACCACATCAGCCATGTGCAGATCGACGTGCCGGAGCGGATCGGGATCGAGGGCCGTGCACAGTTCTTCGAGGGGACCGGCACTTTCCGCGACATGATCGTGACCCATCTATTCCAGCTGCTCGGCTTCGTGGCGATGGAGCCCCCGACGTCCTTCTCGGCGCAGTCCCTGCGCGACGAGAAGGTGAAGGTCTTCCAGTCCATGAAACCGCTCGCGCCGGAGCACGTCGTGCGCGGCCAGTACGAGGGGTACCGCGCCGAGCGGGGCGTCGACCCCCGCTCGGACACCGAGACCTTCGTCGCGCTCCGTGTCGAGCTCGACAACTGGCGGTGGGCCGGGGTGCCCTTCTACCTGCGGTCGGGCAAGTCGCTGGGGCAGGGACGGCACGTCGTGACGCTCGGCTTCCGGGAACCCGCCCTGCGTATGTTCCCGCTGGCGGCCCGCAGCGGACCCGGCACGCGGAACAACGAACTCGTGATCGACTTCGACGACCCGGGCCGGATCACCGCCCGCTTCCTGGTCAAGGACCCGGGGCCCGCGATGCGTCTGACCGGTGCCGAGATGGTCTTCAGCTATGCGGAGTCGTTCAACACCATGCACGCGCTGGAGGGATACGAACGGCTGATCCTGGACGCCATGCTGGGCGACCAGTCGCTGTTCACCCGCGCCGACGGGATCGAGCGGCTCTGGGAGGTGTCCGCGCCGCTCCTCGACGACCCGCCGGCGGTGCAGCCCTACCTGCCCGGTTCCTGGGGACCCGAGGGGATCCACCGGCTCATCGCACCGTACCGCTGGAGCCTTCCGGACCGCCTGTGACGTCCGTGGGCGCCGCCGCCTGCCGGGGAGTTGCCGCGGCCGCCCTTGCTCCGTATGGCGTCCGCGCATCATGCCCGCGGGCCTACCCCGGCGCGGCGGCGGTGTCCGTCGCCTCCGGGCGGCGCCGGCCCCTCCTAGCCTCGACGGCATGCTGGGTCTTCCGGATCACGTACGCACCTGCCTGTTCGACCTCGACGGAGTCCTCACCCGCACCGCGGAGGTGCACGCGGCGGCGTGGAAGGAGATGTTCGACGGCTACCTGCGGCGGCGCGCCGACCGTGACGGCGAGCCCTTCGTGCCCTTCGACGACGTGCACGACTACGACGAGTACGTGGACGGCCGCCCCCGCGAGGACGGGGTCCGCACCTTCCTCGCCTCGCGCGGTGTCCGCCTGCCCGACGGCTCGCCCGACGACGGACCGGAGGCGGAGACGGTGAACGGCCTCGGCACCCGCAAGAACGAACTGGTGCTACGGAGGATCCGCGAGCAGGGCGTCCGCGCCTTCGAGGGCTCGGTCGCCTATGTGCGCGCCGTACGGGACGCCGGGATGCGGCGCGCCGTGGTGTCCTCCAGCGCCAACTGCCGCGACGTGCTGGCCGCGGCGGGCATCGAGGACCTCTTCGAGGAGCGCATCGACGGGATCGTGGCACGGCGGTTGCAGCTGCGCGGCAAACCCGCCCCGGACACCTATCTCGCCGCGGCCCGCGCCCTCGGCGCCGAGCCGGGCACGGCGGCCGTGTTCGAGGACGCGCTGGCCGGCGTGGAAGCCGGGCGGGCGGGCAGGTTCGGCTGTGTCGTGGGCGTCGACCGGACCGGTCAGGCGGCCGAACTGCGCCGGCACGGCGCGGACCTGGTGGTGAACGACCTCGCCGACCTCCTGGAGTCACGATGATCACCCATCCCAGCTACGCCGTCGAACCGTGGTCGCTGCGCGAGACCGAGCTGAACCTCGACGTCCTCGCCCAGAGCGAGTCCGTGTTCGCGCTGGCCAACGGCCACATCGGCTGGCGCGGCAACCTCGACGAGGGCGAGCCGCACGGACTCCCGGGCGCCTATCTCAACGGCGTCCACGAAACGCACCCACTGCCGTACGCCGAGGCGGGCTACGGCTATCCGGAGTCCGGTCAGACGCTGATCAACGTCACCGACGGGAAGATCGTCAGACTGCTGGTGGACGACCATCCCTGCGATCTGCGCTACGGCGAACTCACCGCGCACGAACGGGTGCTGGACTTCCGCACCGGGGTCCTCGGCCGCACCGCGGAATGGACCACCCCGGGCGGCCGTGCGGTGCGCATCACCTCGAAGCGCCTGGTGTCCTTCACCCAGCGGGCCGTCGCCGCGATCGCCTACGAGGTGGAGCCGCTGAACGGCCCGGCGACGGTGGCCGTCCAGTCCGAGCTGGTCGCCAACGAACAGCTGCCGGTCGTCACCGGGGACCCGCGGGTCGCCGCCGCGGTCGAGTCCCCGCTCGCCGCGGAGGAGGACTTCGCCGAGGACACCCGGCTGCGTCTGGTGCACCGCACCCGGCGCAGCGGTCAGCGGGTGGGAGCTGCGGCCGACCATGTCGTCGAGGGCCCCGAAGGGACCACCTGGTCGGCCGAGAGCGAGCCCGACGTCAGCAGACTCACCGTCACCGCCACCCTGGAACCGGGACAGCGGCTGCGCCTGGTCAAGTTCGTGGCGTACGGATGGTCGGCCGAACGCTCGCTTCCCGCGGTCCACGACCAGGTCGACGGTGCCGTCGCCGCGGCCAGGACCACCGGCTGGGAGGGCCTGCTGGCCGAACAGCGCGCCTACTTGGACCGCTTCTGGGCCTGCGCGGACGTCCGGGTGGAAGGCGACGCACAGATCCAGCAGGCCGTGCGCTTCGCCCTGTTCCACGTGCTCCAGGCAGCGGCCCGCGGCGAGCAGCGGGGCATCCCGGCCAAGGGCCTCACGGGCACGGGCTACGACGGACACTCCTTCTGGGACACCGAGTCCTTCGTCCTCCCCGTGCTCACCTTCACCGCGCCGCAGGCCGTCGCCCAGGTGCTGCGCTGGCGCCACGCGATCCTGCCCGCCGCGCGTGAGCGGGCCCGTCAGCTGGGACTTGCCGGAGCCGCCTTCCCCTGGCGGACCATCACCGGCGCGGAATGCTCGGCCTACTGGCCGGCGGGCACGGCTGCCTTCCACGTCAACGCCGACATCGCCGACGCCGTCGTGCGCTACGTGGCCGTCACCGGCGACGAGACCTTCGAGCGCGGGCCCGGCACGGAACTCCTCGTCGAAACCGCCCGGTTCTGGCGCTCCCTCGGCCATCACGACGCCGAGGGCGTCTTCCACATCGACGGCGTCACGGGACCCGACGAGTACAGCGCCGTCGCCCGCGACAACCTCTACACGAATCTGATGGCCCGCCGGAACCTCCTGGCCGCCGCGGAGGCCGTGCTCCGGCACCCCGACCGCGCGGAGGAACTCAAGGTCGACGACGAGGAGACCGCGGCCTGGCGGGACGCCGCCGCCCGCATCGCGGTGCCGTACAACGAGACGCTCGGTGTGCACGAGCAGTCGGCAGGCTTCACCGGCTTCCAGCACTGGGACTTCGACGCCACCTCGCCCGAGCAGTATCCGCTGCTCCTGCACTTCCCCTACTTCGACCTCTACCGCAAGCAGGTCGTCAAACAGGCAGACCTGGTGCTCGCCATGGTGACCTGCGGGGATGCCTTCACAGCCGAGGAGAAGGCCCGCAACTTCGCCTACTACGAGCCGCTGACCGTACGGGACTCCTCGCTCTCCGCCTGCGTCCAGGCCGTCATGGCCGCGGAGACCGGACACCTCCGGCTCGCCTCCGCCTACGTGGGCGAGGCGGCGCTGATGGACCTGGAGAACCTTGAGCACAACACCCGCGACGGGCTGCACATCGCGTCCCTGGCGGGCACCTGGATCGCGCTGGTCCTCGGGCTGGGCGGGATGCGCCGGCACGACGACGGGGCCGGGAAGCCGGGCCGGGTGGGATTCGCGCCGCAGCTTCCCGAGGACCTGTCCCGGCTGACCTTCACCGTGCTGGTCAGGGGGCGCCGACTGCGGGTGGACATCCGCCCCTCCACGACCCGCTACACCCTGCTGGAGGGCGAGCGGCTGGAATTCCTGCACCATGGCGAGCCGCTCACCGTCACGGCCACCCAGCCGGTGGAACGCCCCCTGCCGCCGGTCCGCGTACAGCCGGAGCCCCAACAGCCCAGGGGCCGTCGGCCCGCCGACCGCCCGGGCGGCACGGAGACGGCCCCTGCCGGGCAGGCCACCGTCCAGGCCGCCACGGGGCAGCCGGCCTGAGCGACCACCGAGGACCCACGAGGACTCACCCCCGAAGGCTCAGACCGCCATCGGCCGGTCCGTCGCCGCGATGGGCGCCGGGAGCGCCGTGGAGCCGGTCAGGAAACGGTCCGTGGCAGCCGCAGCGGCCCGGCCCTCCGCGATGGCCCACACCACCAGCGACTGCCCGCGCCCCGCGTCGCCGGCGACGAAGACCCCGTCCGGGACGGCGCGGCCGGTCCGCGTCGTCCGCCCCGCGGGGACGGCCGCGAAGGCGGCGTCCCGGGCGAAATTCCCCCGGTCGTCGAGCTTCAGCCCGAGCTGTTCCGGAAGTCCGCTGCCCCGCTCGGGACCGGAGAAGCCGAGGGCGATCAGTACCAGGTCCGCCGGTATCACCCGCTCGGTGCCCGGCAGCGGCCTCCGGTGCTCGGGCTCCACCTCCGTCAGGTGCAGTGCGCGCACCCGGCCGGCCGGGTCCCCCTCGAAACGGAAGGTCGCGGAGGAGAACAGGCGCGGATCGGCGCCTGCTCGCTCCCGGGCCTCGTCATGCGCATGGGAGACGCGGTAGATCTTCGGGGTCACGGGCCAGGGCTGGTTCTCCGGCCGTGTCTCTCCCGGCTCCGGGTTGATGTCCAGTTGCACCACGGAGGCGGCGCCCTGACGCAGGGCGGTGCCCAGACAGTCCGATCCGGTGTCCCCGCCGCCGACGATCACCACATGCCGTCCCTGTGCGGTCACGGGCGACGAGGCGTAGTCGCCCTCCATGGTCCGGTTGGCGAACGTCAGGTAGTCCATCGCCTGGTGGATGCCCGCGAGCTCCCGCCCGGGTACCGGCAGTTCCCGCTGCTCCGTCGCCCCGACGGCGACCACGACGGCGTCATGGCGCCGCCTGAGCTCGCCGGCGTCGAGACCGCCCCCGACGTCCACACCGGTGTAGAACTTCGTGCCCTCCGCCCGCATCTGCCCGACCCGGTTCTCCAGGTGCCGCTTCTCCATCTTGAACTCGGGGATGCCGTAGCGCAGCAGGCCGCCCACCCGGTCGGCGCGCTCGTAGACGGCGACGGTGTGGCCGGCGCGGGTGAGCTGCTGCGCCGCCGCCAGCCCCGCGGGCCCCGAACCGATGACCGCCACGGTCTTCCCGCTGAGCCGCTCCGGGGGCTGCGCCGGCACGTACCCGTGCTCCCAGGCCTGGTCGGCGATGGCCTGCTCCACGTTCTTGATCGTGACCGGTTCGGCGTTGATCGAGAGCACACAGCCCTCCTCGCACGGCGCGGGGCACAGCCGCCCGGTGAACTCCGGGAAGTTGTTGGTCGCGTGCAGCCGCTCGGAAGCGGTCCGCCAGTCGCCGTGCGCCGCGTAAGCGTTCCACTCCGGGATGAGGTTCCCCAGCGGGCAGCTGTTGTGGCAGAACGGTATGCCGCAGTCCATGCAGCGTCCGGCCTGCTCGGACACCAGGGGCAGCAGGGGCCGCCCGGCACGGACCTCGTGCCAGTCGCGCAGCCGCTCCTCGACGGGGCGGGCGGGGCCGGTCCGGCGGGGGAACCGGAGGAAGCCGTGGGGATCGGTCATGCGCCCCTCCATCGACCGTCTGGGGTGCATTACGGCGGTCAGGTCAGAGTACGCCCGGATTGTCGCGATATCACCCCTCGGTGATGACCCCGGCAACCCTCGGTGTACCGGTCGGCACTCTCCGGTGGGTGGCCCGGGCAACGGCACCCCTGGGCACGGGCGCGCCGGCTCGCCGACCGGCCGGTCGGCGGGCCGTCCCGGCCAGTCGGCGGGGGCGTTCCGGAAACCTGCCGGATGGTTGTCGCCGACCGCCTCCGCGAACGTAGGACACAGGCGCAGGACGCACCGGCGGACGCCGCGCCCTCCACGGTGGCACCGTGCGGTGCGGGACGGACGGCCCAGACAGCCCACCACGGGGCGAAGGAGCGGGACCCACCACGATCCACCCAGAACGGGAAGGCGTTTCCATGACCGGCTACTCATCCGCCCCGAGGGAACTGCGGACCCCCCGGTCCCTCCAGGCGAGGTCCCTCGTCAGGCTGACCCTGCTGGAGGCCTCCGACTTCCTCCGCGCACGCAGCGAGGGCGACATGTTCGCCATGCCGTACATGGCGGCCGAGGCCTTCTTCGTCAACGACGGGGCCTTCGGGGGCGATGCCTTCATCGAGAGCCAGCTGGAACTGACCAGGTCGCTCGGACTGCACGCACCGTTCTGGGCGCGTATCACCGACTACCGGGAATGCGGCGACGCCGACGTCATGACCGAACGGGGCGGGCGGATGTACGGGGTGATGGGCATCGTGCTGCACCCGGACGGCGACGCCCCCGGCGCCCACCGCTACTGGACCGCCGTGCACGCCCCGGCCGGAACCGACAGCGCCGGGCGGTACCACCTGTACTACTCGATGCGCCGGAAGCAGAGCCACGACGGCCTGGAACTCGGACAGCCGGCGCAGGCGCTCCGCACCGCGAGTCCGGCGACGCCCCGGGAACCGCTGCCCACCACCAGGACGCTCACGGAACGCTGACCGCCCGTACCTCCCGACCGCCGGCCGTGCACGCCGGCGGTCCGGCGTGCGCCGGGGCGCGCGCACCGGTGCGCGGTCGCGGTTGCCCGCGGACCGACGGTGATGCGGCTGTGAGGGTGGTCTGAGATCCGCGTGCCGACGCGGTCCCTCAAGCACGGACCCGACCGGAAACAGCCCGACCGTTCCCCAGGGAGCGGGACCGTGGCCCGGCGACCCGACCGGCGCCTAGGACGGGTCACTGCCAGGGGTACGGCCGGAGTCGCCGTCGGCGGCCGGATCAACCGGGACCAGGACCGGGAGCGGGACCGGGATCACCGGGAGCTGGATCGCCGTCGGCGGGATCGCTGTCGGGGGCATAGCCGTGCCCGCCGTACAGGCGGACGAAGCACGCGGGAACGACGGTCCCCCGGTGCACCAGCCCGCGGGCGGTCCGCTCGAACAGCTCGACCAGTTCGCACCCGCCCGGCCCGATGGGCTGCACGAGCCGCCCGCTGGCGCGGAGCTGCTCCACGAGCGGGGGCGGCACCTCGGGGAAGGCCGCGGAGACGATCACCGCGTCGTACGGAGCACGGTCGGGCACCCCGTAGCTCCCGTCGCCGCAGCGGACCTCGACGTTCCCCATGCCCTCCGCGGCGAGACGCCGCCGGGCCTCCTCCGCCATGTCGGGCCGGCGTTCGACGCTCACGACGGACGCGGCGAGCCGTGCCAGCACGGCGGCCTGGAACCCGTACCCGGTGCCGACCTCCAGGACCCGTTCGCCGCCCGACAGGCCCAGGGCCTCGACCATCAGGGCGACGAGCGACGGCTGCGTGGTCACCTGGCCGTGGGGGAGCGGTACGGGTACGTCGGCGTACGCGGAGGCCAGGTGGGCGGCCGGGACGTAGGCCGCTCGCGGCGTGACCAGTACGGCCCCCAGCACGCGTGCGTCCGTCACGCCCGCGGCGCGGCACGCCCGCACCAGGGCCTCGGACCCGGTGCGGGCGTCCGCGGGCCGGCCGGACGGTTCACGGGTCATCAGGGCGTCCCCCGGTCCGTGTAGCGGAGCAGCACGCCCACTCCGTCCCGCATCGCGAGCTCCTGGGCGGGGACGACGACCAGTTCGGCCCCGGTGCCCACCAGGGCCCGGATCAGGGCCTCGTCGGCGGCCTCCTCGCGGGGGGCCCGCACCCCGAAGGACAGCAGTTCCTCCTCGGAGAGGGCGAGCTGGGTCGGCCGGGGGCCCACCCAGAGCGGAGCCGAGGACGCCCGGGGATGGTTCAGCAGCAGCGCGGACACCTGGCCGCGCTGCAGCGCGGCGACGGTGGCGCGCAGGCCCTCGGCGGTGCCCCGGTGCCCGGCCCGGCGGGCGAGGTACGTCTCCACGAGGTGCCGGTCGTGGACGGCCATCCGGCCCCGGAAGACGCCTTCGAGCTGCGGTTCCAGGAGGGCGCGGCCGGTGTCCGTCGGTGTCGGGCCCGCGACGCGCACGACCCTGCGGCGCAGCGCCCGTGGCAGGCGGCGGACCAGGACGTCGCACGCCCAGCCGTTCCCGCCGGTCACAACGGCGTCGGCCCCGTCGCGTCGCACCCAACCGTCGAGCTCGTGCCCGAGCCGGATCGCCGTGTCGTGCCATGCGCCCACCGGCACGAGACGTTCCAGCCGTTGCCCCGGGTCGACATTGGAGACCGGCCAGGTCCCGGCTTCGGCCACGACGGAGACCGTGCCCTCGGCCCCGGCGGTGGGCAGCCCGCCGTAGTGCACGACCACGGCCAGGTAGGGGATCTCCGGCGCGTGCTGGGCCACCAGCGGCATGGCGTCCGGCAGGGTGCTGTAGCGGGCGGAGTCCCGTACCGGCGGCTCGGGCAGCTCTCCGTCCAGCACCACGGTCCCGTGGGCGGTGAAGATCGCCTGCCCGTGCAGGCCGGGCAGCTCCGCGTCCGTCCCCACCACCCGCTCCACGGCCGTGAGCGTGGCCCCGTCCGCGCCCTGAAGGGCCAGATCGTCCCGGAGCCGGCGCCAGCGCAGCACGATCGCCCGCTCCGGATCCTCGGTGTCGCGCGAGGTGTCCAGGTACACGGAGGCGAACGGGCCCGGCTCGGCGTAGAGGGGCCGCAGGAACGACAGCCTCATCATCTCTCCCTGCTGACGCTTCCCTCTTCCGATGATGCGCTCGGGGCCGGGGTTCGCGTCGGGCGGTGGGACGATCACGAGCAGGCGGCAGCCGCCACACGTCGCAGCCCGCCGCTCGGCAGCGCATACCCGGCCGCGGCCCCGGCCGGCCGCTGTGAACACACCGCGTACACACCGCCCGCAGCCGGTACGAGGAGGTTCGGACCGCCCGGCCCCGGGCCGAGGAAGCCCTCCTCCTCTCCGGCACACGGCGAAGCGCGGCGCTCGCACCCCGGACGACCCCGGACACCCGTCCCCGTGCAGGGGGAAGGCCCCCGGCTGTGCCGGGGGCCTTCGGTACGGGGCGTCACACCGCCGCCGTGCGCAGTGCGTGCCGTGTCAGCAGTTGCCCGCCGGCCGTTCGCGGACCACGAGGTCGGTCCAGCCGGTGGTGCCGTCGATCCACGCGACCTGGCGGCCGCTGCCGGCGGCCGGGTAGTTCTGCTCGCCGCGGTTGCAGGAGACCCGGTCCTTGCGGGCGCCGTCGGTGGAGAACTGCCACAGCTTCGACAGGTTCTCGTTGCGGTACTCCGTGCCGGGCGTCTGGGCGGTGACGGTCAACGCGTCCTCGGACACCGTGAGTTCCGAGGCGATGAGCGCGCCCGGCTTGTACTCGCTGCTGAGGCTCACGGTGCCGCTGCCGTCGAGGCCGGCGCGCAGGACGGACATCTGGCCCTGGTCGGAGCCGTTCGCGTCGGCCAGCCAGAAGGCGTGGCGGCCGTTCACCCCGGTCTGGCCCAGGCTCCGGGGCTCGTCCAGCTGGTCGAGGAGCGCCGTCCTGCCGGTGGCCAGGTCCATCGTCTCGACGCCGAGACGGTAGGTGCCGTCCTGCGGGTACAGCTTGGCGTAGACGAGCTTGCCGCCCTTGACGGACGGTAGGGCGGTGGCCAGGTTCCAGTTGCGGCCGTCGACGAACGTCGGTGCCTTGTCGGTGGCCCGCACATAGGCCACATGTCGGCCGCCGAAGAAGTCGTACTCCTCGAACACCGTCACACCGTTGTCGACACGCAGACCGGCGACGCCCGTGGAGGAGCTGTGCAGCTTCTTGATGGGGCCGCCCGCGACGGGACGGGACAGGATGTCGACCGAGGTGGGGCCGTACGCCGCCCAGACGACGGTCTTGCCGTCGGTGGCGGGCGAGCTGTGGTACCGGCCGTCGTTGGGGCTGATCACCTTCGGGGCGCCGCTGCCGTCCAGACGTCCCGCGTACACGGAGTACGGCTCGGAGCCGTCGTCGTTGGACTTGGACACCGTCCACCAGCCGCCGCCCGCACCGGCACCGCTGTCCGTGGTGTTGAGCCGTCCGAAGAGGGAGTCGGAGTCGACACCGAGGGCGTCCTCCCACCCGGGCACGATGCCATGGGCGCTGAAGGACCGCTTGACGGTGTTCTGCTGCCGCGCGTCGAGACCGAGGTCCTTGGCGGCCGCGAGAACGGCGTTGCGTGCCTCGGTGAACCCGTCCAGCGGGGTCATGTACTCGGTGAGCGCCTTGTAGACGATCCTGTCGGACAGCTCGCCGCCGAGGTCCTCCCGCATGTCCCAGAGGGCGCCGGAGAAGATGGTGGAGTTGAGGTGCACACCGCCGTTGTCGGTGGCGAAGGAGACGCCGAGGAAGCTCTTCGAGGTGCTGGCACCGTCGTTGAGGTCCCGCAGGGCGCAGTCGGCCGCCGACTTGGTGCGGCACAGGTCCTCGCCGATGAGGCCCGCGGTCGGGTCGTCCATCGGCGTGCCGTTCGCGGTGACGTCGATGGCGTTGCCGAAGTAGTCGGCGAGGGCCTCGTTCAGGGCGCCGGGCTGGCCCGCGTAGACGAGGTTCGCCGAGTTCTCGATGACGCCGTGCGTCATCTCGTGACCGACGACGTCGGTGTCGGCGGAGAGCGGCTTGTACTCCTTGTCGCCGTTGCCGTACACCATCTTCTGGCCGTCCCAGAAGGCGTTGACGTACGGCAGGCCGTAATAGGTCACGCCCACCAGCGAGTTGACCGTCATGCCGCGGCCGTCGAGGCTGTCGCGGCCGTGCGTGTTCTTGTAGTAGTCGTAGACCTGTCCCGCGTTCCAGTGGGCGTCGACCGCTCCGGAGTCGGTGGCGGGGGCGCCGAAGTCGGCGGTTGGGGAGGAGAACTCCTTCAGCCCCGTCGGCCACTTGCCGGACGCCTCGGACACGTAGCGGCCGCGGGCGTCCCAGGTGGACAGCATGTTCTTGCTGGTGGTGCGCATGCGCGACCGGTCCGTCATCAGGTACTGGCCGGCGGTGGCGTCGTGCGACAGCTCCAGGGACGCCTTCCGGCCGTTCAGCCGGACGCCGGAGCCGGTGGCGACGGGCAGGTCGGCGACGGTGCCGGGCTCGTCCGCGGCCGCTCCGCGCCGGGCGGTCGCGGCGGCCTCCGTCTCCGGCGCGGTCAGCGTCTTCAGGGCGCTGAACTGGAGCACGGGGTAGCCGGCGCGGGCGTCGATGTAGACCTCGCGGACGATCGGCGCACCGGTGTCCGGCATGGTGCCGCTGACGGTCACCCGGTAGGCGAGGACTCCCTCGCCCTTGGGCAGCACGACCAGCCCCTCGGCGGTGCCCGACAGGGCGGCTACCGACGGCGTCCGCTCGCCCTCGGCGCGGGCTGCGTCGTCCTTGCCGAGCCGGTCGGCACCGAGCTGACGGGCGGTGGCGGCCACCGCGCGCTGCACGGCCAGGTCCTCGCCGACCGACGGAGTGGTGGTCGTCCTGAGGCCGGTGAAGTAGTGGCCCGAGGTGCCTGTGACGACCCTTCGGCCGTCCTTCTTCTCCATCCGTACGACGTACTGGCCGCCGAGGACCTCGACGCCGCGGTGCTTCTGCTGGAGGCGGACGGTCTCCTCCGCACCGCTGCGCAGGGTCGCGACGGGGGCGAGATCGGTGCCGGGCCGGGCGATCCGGTAGCGGCTCTGTTTCGCCGCCAGGTGGCTGCGGGCGGCGTCGGCGGGGGCGGCCTTCGCGTCCACTGGCTCGCGTATGCCTTCGACGAGTGCCGGCGTGGCCGTCTCCGTGCCGGGCACGATGCCCCCGGCTGGGCCGCTGGGTCCGTCGGCCGCGTGGGCCGGGACCGCGGTCGCCAGAAGGGCCGCGCCGAGCAGGGCGGCCAGTCCTCCGGCGGTGATGGAACCGGACATCCCCCCGGATGTGCGTCCGGCCGAAGCGAGGGTGCGTGTTCTGTGCTTGCGCAAGGCTGATCCTCCACGGGCTGTGCCTGAACGCTTGCGTTCGGTCATGACCATGCAAACCGTGCGAGGGCCCACTGCCAACACCGCCGCCGAACTCATAAGTGGACACGCACACTTGTGAGGGAAGTGTGCGGAGGGAAAGAATCCGGGCATGATCGAGACCGAACTGCTCAGCCTCGGACTGGGAAAGACGGAGGAACGCGCCTATCGGGCGCTGTTGTCGGGGGAGGCCTCGGACGCGGAGGAGCTCGCACGATTACTGGGAGTCCCCCGGACCCGGCTCGACGACGTGCTCGCCGCCCTGGCAGACCACGGCTTCACCGTGCCGGGCCCCAGCGGCGGCCCGGACGCCCTGCCCCGCCCGGCCGCCCCCGCCGCCGCCATCCGCACCCTGATCCACCGCCGCCAGGCGGCACTTCACCACCAGTCGGCCGAACTGGAACGGCTGCGCGCCCAAGCCGACCGCATCGCCGGCCGGCTGCTGTCCGGATCCCCGGCGGCACCCCTCGGCAGCTTCGAAGTCGTCAGCGGCGCGGCCGACGTCGCCGACCGCGCCGACGGTCTGCTCGCCTCGGCGGAACGGGAGGTGCTCATCCTCGACCGCCCACCGTACGTCAAGGGTGTTCCCCACGACGGACGTTCGGGAAGCGCGGCCGGCCTCGACATCGAGGCGCTCCTCGCCCGCGGGGTCACGGTACGCGCCGTCCTCGACCGCGAGGGCCTCGACTACCCGGGGAAGATCCGCCGTCTGACCGCGCTCACCGGGCGCGGACTCCGGGCACGCGTGGGCAGCGGCCTGCCCACCAAGCTCATCGTCGTCGACCGCCGCACCTGCCTGCTGCCGCCGTCCGAGTCGGTCGACCCGACCGCGTCCGCGCTCGTGCTCGGGAACTCCCTGCTGCGCAACGCCGTTCTTCCCCTCTTCGAGACGGTGTGGGACCGGTCCACGCCGTTCGGGAGCACCGGGAACCCCCTCGGCGGTCCCCAGCGGGAGCTCCTCGGGCTGCTCGCGGCCGGCCTGAAGGACGAGGCCATCGCCCGCCGGCTGGGCGTCCATGTGCACACCGCCCGGCGCAGGATCAGCCAACTGCTCGCGGAACTCAACGCCGACACCCGCTTCCAGGCCGGAGCCCAGGCCACGATGCGCGGCTGGCTTCACGACAGCCCGCTGAGCGGTATCGCGTAAAGGGGGTCTCCGGCCGCCCACGCCCCACCGTCCGTCCCGCGTGCACCCGGGCCGACGGTCCCCAGGGCGACGGAGGAGCCGCGTGGCGGGAGAGCCGCCCGCACGCGACTCGACGGACCGGACCTCGGGACTCCGGGCCTACCCGGCGGGTGCCGGACACGCCGGCGCCCGGGTGTGCGCGCCCGCCCGCCGCGGCAGCTCCCGTACGGAACCGGCCATTCAATCCGGCGGTGGCAGCAGTGTCCCCAGCGGTCCGAGATCGAGGTTCAGGTCGTCCATCGTCAGCCCGTACTGTGCGCACAGGTCGTTCATGCGGTCGTGCAGGACCAGCAGCGTCGCCCCGAGCCGTTCCTCCTGCTCCTCGGTGAGGTCCCCCTGATCGACCCGGTGCAGCGCCTGGCGTTCCATCAGCTGGCGCAGCAGCTCGACCAGGGTGAGGACGAGCCGGACCAGGTCGCGTTCCACGGTGTCGGGATCGGCGCTGATCCGGTGCGGCACGGGACGGGCGGTCCGTCCCGGGGCCGGCAGGTCACGGGGAGCCGCCGGCAGCAGACGGAACGCGCGGGCCGCCGCGTCGGCGACTTCTTCGAGCCGTCGCGCCGGTTCCCTGGCGTCCTCGCGCGTCATGGTTCCTCATGGGTCATGGTTCGCCAAGGGCTGGGTTCTCCAGGTGGCCGGGTTCCCGGGTCGTTCGCGGTGCCGCCCTGCGCCGAGCGAATGGATACGATCAGCGCCCGCAGCGAGATGCGGACCAGGTCGATGTCGGCGATGGACAGCACCACGTCCCCGGTGAGGACCACACCGCCGCTGAGCAGCCGGTCCAGCAGGTCGATGAGAGCCACCTGACGGCCCGCCAGGGGCTCAGGTGCCGACGACGGGCCGGACGCGGTCATGGACGGGCGCCTTCCGCCGTGTCGTCGGACACCTCCGGGGGCATGGCGAAGGAGTACGGCGCCCAGGGACCGGTTACCTCGACCCGGACCCCTTCGACCTCGTCGGCGGCCCGGCTCACCTCGGCGCGGAACTCGTCGGCCCGGTCCCTCGCCACCAGATACGCGTCGTTGACCACGTTCTCGCCCGGGCCCTCGGCCAGCCGGCCCTGCTGCACGCGGTGCCGGGCGTGGTCGGTCGCGTATCTGCGTCCCGTTTCCTCCACCCGCTCGGCGACCTGCCGGGCAGCCTGGTAGACGTCGTCGCGCACGCTCCGCTGGGCCCTGCGGGCCCGGAGGTACGCGCGCCCGGGGCTGAGGTCCGCCGGGGCGGCGGGTGCGGGCGCCGCCGGGACCGCGGACGGCTCCACGTGGATCTTCACCCCCCATTCGATGTGCGCGGCGAGGCGCGAGAGCCGCTCCGCGAACGCCGCCCACCCGGCCTCCAGGACCGTCCGCGCCCGGTCGTCGTCGAGGTACACGGTCGCCAGCCGCAGGGGGAGCAGCGCGGTGCGTGCGGACAGCGCCTCGATCACACCGTGATGGGCCCGGGCCACCGATTCCAGCCATTCCAGGTCCTCGAGGTGCCTCTTCAGCGCGTCCTCCTGGAAGTCCGCCGACGGCACCGGGCTCACTGCGAGCACCATGTCGTCACCGTGGGTGCCGGTCAGGAGACGGACCGGGGCCCCGGCCACGCCGGTGAGCCCAGCGGCGGCCTCGGCCAGCTCGGGTGCGCCCCGGGCGACGGCGTAGACGTAGGTCACGTGCTCGGTCATCGCGGGCTCCCTCTCCGCGGTGGCCTGCCGGTACCGTGGCTCCCTCTTGCGGAGCGCGGTGCGTCCTCGGCAGACGTCCCGCCCTCGGGGACCTGCTCCTCCTCGGCGACCGCCTCGTCCTCCGGAAGCTCGTCGGCCCGGAGGCCCCCGCCCCGCGGAAGCGTGCCGCTCCTCCGCAGCGCGTCGATCTCGGCCCGCAGCCGCCGGTTCTCCGCAGCCAGGGACCGGTCGTCGTGCGCCCGGGACGACAGCGCGGGATCGTGCTCCCACCAGTCGATGCCCATCTCCTTCGCCTTGTCGACGGACGCGACGAGCAGGCGGAGTTTGATGGTCAACAGCTCGATGTCGAGCAGATTGATCTGGATGTCGCCGGCGATCACGATGCCCTTGTCGAGCACCCGCTCCAGGATGTCGGCGAGATTGGCCGAGGATCCCTGCCCATAGGGCGGTGCCGCCCTGGACGGGTAGGAGCCCAGCCTGTTGGCCACGGGATCAGTCACGGCGGTTGCCTCGTGCTTCCTGCCAGTAGGTCCTGATCTCCTCCAGCCGGTCGAGGAGTTCGTCCTCCCTCCGGTCGAACGTCTCCTCGTCGATGCGTCCCGCGAGCAGATCCGCTTCGAGTGCCGCGAGTTCCCGCTGCACGGGCTCCGGGTCGTAGTACTCGTGCTCGGCCGCCTCCAGGACGCGGTCCACCACCCATGCGACACCGCGCACGGGTGCCAGCGGCAGAGTGACGATCTGGGTGAACAGACCCATCGTGATTCCTTCAGACGAAGCTGTACGGGGGAAGAGGTCCGCTCAGCCGGAATCGGAACTCGTCGCCCATCTGATTGGCGAGGCTCAGCTCCGTGGTGAGGAAGAGCTCTTCCTTGTCATGGGCCACCAGGAACGAGACGCTGACGAAGTCGTCCCCGGTCGGCTGGAACACGTCCGCGTCACGGGCGAAGGACCGGAGCGCCTCGACGACCCCCGTGGCGAGTGCCTCCTGGCGTGCCTGCACCTCATGGGCGACCAGCTCGCCGAGGGCCAGGCGCGCCTGCGGGTCCCCCTTGCCGCTGCGGACGTCGTCGTTCAGCTGCCGGGCGGCATCGGACTCCTGGAGGATCTCGCGGAGCAGGGCGTCCTCGTCCTGCGCCACCTTCAGGTGGTACTCGGCGCAGCCTTCCAGCATCCGGAGCCGCTCCGCGTAGTCGGCGGCGCCGTCCTCCAGAGCGGCGCGGACGGCGTCGTCGTCCGGAGCCGTGAGGCCGAATCTCAGCGGCAGCACGGTGCCCTCCGCCATCAGACGGTCCTGGACCTCCTGGTGCGCCGTGATGTCGCGGCGCTTGGGCCGTAGATCGTCCGGAGCGTCGCTCACCACCGCGCTGAGGCGCCCCGCCGTCACTCTCCGCAGAGGGGGTGGGGACTCGCCGACTCCCCGCAGGCCGTCGAGGCGGAGCGGGTGCCGCGCGTCCGTGATGGAGTAGACGTACACGGGCATGGTCACCCCTCCTCGCGTTCCCTCGCGCGCCGGGGGGTGCGCCGCGTCGGCCTTCGCCGCCGCTCCACAGGCTCCTTCTCCTCTGCCCCTTCGCCCTCGTCGGCGTCCTCCTCGTCCTTCTCCCGCCCGTCACCGGTGAGTGCCTCGCCCACGGCTTCCACGGCGCCGGAGAGGGCACCCTTGGACTTGCCCTGCGCCCCCTTCTCGAGCGTGTCCCCGACGACGTCGGTCAGCTGCGCCGGTGCCTTGCGTCCGGCCTCCAGGTCGAGGCGGTTGCAGGCTTCGGCGAAGCGCAGGTAGGTGTCGACGCTGGCCACGACGATGCGGGCGTCGATCTTGAGGATCTCGATCCCGACCAGTGACACGCGGACGAAGACGTCGATGACGAGTCCTCGGTCGAGGATGAGTTCCAGAACGTCGTAGAGGCTGCTGGTACTGCCGCTGCCCCCTCTCGACAGGCTGCTTCCGCCCTGCGGCACCACGGTCATGGTGCCTCCCTTCACTGGCCGGCCGTGTATCAGGCCCGCCGGTCGATCTGTCCACGGGTGTAGCGACGTACTCGTTCGTAGGACACCAGGTCGCCCTCCTCGTCCAGCGTGACGCGATAGGTGGCCATCACGCTGGTGGTCTCGGGGATCCGCTCGAGCTCCAGGACCTCGACATCGGCCTGCCACCCGTCGTCCGTCGGCTTCAGGGCCGACACCGACTCGGGGCGGCGTCCCAGCAGCTCCTCCAGTTGTTCTGCCGCGGAACGCATGGCGGCTGCCGCTCCCTGCCTGCGCCGCCTTCTGGCGGGCTCTGCTGCGGCCATGGCCGGCCTCCTTGGCACGGTGCGGGCGCCATATTCCATGCGTAAATATAAAATCTCACCATATAGGGACATACCCCGCCTTGATGTGGGCAATTCTTCTGCAAGTGTTCGGTTCGCCCTTCAATGGCCCTTGCCGAAGGGAACAGTTCATGAATGACACGACCAAGATCGCTCTCGCGGCCGCGGTCGCGGGCGGGTATCTGCTCGGGCGGGCGAAGAAAGGACGGCTCGCGTTCGCCCTGGCGACGTATGCCGCCGGGCGCCGCTTCGGGCTCGATCCGCAGCAACTGGCTTCGGAAGGCCTGCGCAGGCTCAAGGACGTGCCGCAAGTCGCCGACCTGGGCGACCAGATAAGGGGCGAACTGCTGGACGCGGGACGCCAGGCGATCGCGGCCACCGTCGACCGCAGGCTCGCCGACCTGGCGGACACCCTTCACGACCGCCGCCTCCAGCTCGAAGGGAAGGGCGAAGAGGAGGAAGAAGAGGGGCCGGACGAGGAGTACGACGAGGAGCCAGAGGTACCCGAAGAGGAATGGGAGGAAGAACCGGAGGGAGGAGAACGGGAGGAGGAACCCGAGGAGCGGGAGGAAGTGGCAGCCGAGGAGCGGCCGCGCCGTCGCCGTGCCGCCGCACGGGAGCCTTCCCGGCCGGCCCGTCGACCGGCCACCCGGAAGGCGGCCGCCGAGAAGGAACCGGCAAGGAAGGCTCCTGAGAAGAGGGCGCCCGCGAAGAAGGCGCCTGCCGGGAAGGCGCCGGCCAAGCGCACACCCGCGAAGAGGGCCGCGGCCGAGAAGGCCCCTGCCGAGAAGGCTTCCGGGAAGGCGTCGGCTGAAGGGGAGCCCGCCAGGAAGGCCCCGGCCAGGAAGGCGCCCGAGAAGAAGGCGTCGGGTCAAAGGGCGCCCGCCAAACGGAGCGCTGCGAAGAAGGCCCCCGCGAAGGCCCCCGCGAAGAAGGCCCCGGCCAAGCGGGCCACGGCACGGAAGACGGCCGCCAAGAAGACGACGGCCAAGAAGACGGCCGGCAAGAAGACGGCCGCACGCCGGAGGTAGACCAATGGCTGGAACGGCTCGTGACTCCCGTGCCGGAGAGGCCTCGGGTGCGGACCTGCTGCGCGACGAGTTGGTCGACTACCTCGGCGCCCAGGTGGAGAACCTCGCGGACAAGGCCGGTGACAAACTCGCCGACCTCACCGACCAATTGCTCGACGTCGCGGAGAACGGCGGGTCACTCCCGGGCGCGGCACTGAAGGCTCTCGTCGGCAGCAAGGCCAAGGGCCTCAAGGACAACGTCCTGGGAAAGGCTCAGGACCTCCTCGGTGGTGGCGGAGGCCGCAGCAAGTCCGGTGGCGGCAAGTCCATGAACCTCGTCGAAGTCCTCGACGTGGGCGTGCCGGTCCGCACGGCGTACAACCACTGGACCCAGTACGAGGCGTTCAGCGGTTTTGCCAAGGGCGTGCGCAGTGTGTCGCAGAACGACGAGATCTCCAGCAACTGGAAGGTCAAGGTCGGTCCGTCCACGCGCTCCTGGAGGGCCACGGTCCAGGAACAGATCCCGGACGAGCGGATCATGTGGACCTCCGAGGGCGCGAAGGGCACCACACGGGGCTGTGTCACCTTCCATGAACTGACGCCCGACCTCACCCGTATCGTGCTGGTCGTCGAGTACTTCCCGTCGGGGTTCTTCGAGAAGACCGGGAACCTCTGGCGGGCCCAAGGACGGCGCCTGCGCCTGGACTTCAAGCTCTTCCAGCGGTACGTGACGCTCTCCGACGAGGAAGTCGAGGGCTGGCGGGGCGAGATCCGCGACGGCGAAGTGGTCCTCACTCATGAAGAGGGGCTGGAGGAGGACAAGAAATACGACGCCGAATACGAGGAGGAGTCCGAGGGTGAGGAACGGGAGGACGAGGACGACGAGGAGGGCGCCCCCGACGGCGAATACGCCGAGGACGACGACGAGTACGAGTACGAGGACGAAGGCGACGAGGAGGGGGAAGAGGAGTACGAGGGCGACGCCGAGAGGGAGTGAGGTTCCCGACGCCGCTCGGTGCGGGTGCAGGTGCAGGTGCAGGTGCCGGGGACGACGGGCCCCGGGCGGAGAGGCGCTCCCGCCCGGGGCCCGTCGTCTCCCGCACATGGCCACCGGCCCCGGGGTACCCGTCTCGTCACGGCTTCGGCATGAGGGAGAGGCCGATGGGCGTCCCGAGGACGGAAGTTGTCGCACCGGACTGCGCGGACCCGGAGCCACCGGCCGAGTTCCACGCCGCGTTGCTCGACGCGAGGTGCGTCCACGGGCGACCCGATCTCATCGAAGTCACCGGGCGGGTCGGTTCGGTGCCGGCGTCACGCCAGGACCGGGTGCCGGCGTGCCTCGCCTGGCGCGGCTTCCTGGCCGACGGGCGGCCTCTCGGGTGCACATCCCCCAGATGATTGACGCATCAATCAAGCAGAACGCAACGCCCGCGAGCACCCGGACGGAGGAGCACCGCCTGGCACTCTTCCGGCTCCCCCGGTCCGGCTCGTGCTCCTCCGCCTCCGTTTCGCACAGTCGCCCGCACGCGGTGCCGCACGCCGTGCCGCACAGGAGGCATCCGACGCCTCCCTCGGCCCGCCCTCATGGGAGGCCGAGGGAGGCGAGGAGAACGGCCGCGGGCTGCTCCTCCTGGATGCGTCCGGCGACCGCCGGGGTCAGGATCCTGTCGCGGGCGGCCTGCCGACGGCACGCCCTGCATGGACGGTCCCGAGCCCCCGTCGTGGGCCCGGGACGGCAACGAGAAAGGCTGGATCATGACGGATTCCCCCCTCTCGCCCGAGGACGCCGGCATCCCGTCCACCCGCGTCGACCGCGGGGCGCTCCGCGTGCTGGTGCTCTCCGGATCGTTCAGGTCCGGCTCCACCAACTCGCGACTGGCCTCGCTGGTGGCCGAGCTCGTCCGGCGGGCCGGAGCCACCGCCGATCCGGCGCGCCTCCGCGACTTCGACACCCCCTCCTACGACGGGGACCTGGAGGACGCGCAGGGACCCCCCGCGGCCGCCGTTGCCCTGCGCGACCGCATCGAGTCGGCCCAGGCCCTCGTCATCGCATCGCCCGAGTACAACGCCTCGGTGCCGGGTGTGGTGAAGAACGCCATCGACTGGGTGTCCCGCTTCCGGCCCCAGCCCTTCAAGGACAAGCAGGCGCTGCTCGTCTCGGCCTCGCCGTCCATGGTCGGCGGCAACCGCGGGCTGTGGGCGCTGCGGGTCCCGCTGGAGCACCTCGGCGCCCGCGTCTACCCCGACATGTTCAGCCTCGCCCAGGCCCACCAGGCGTTCACGGACGACGGCAACCTGATCGACACCCGGCTGCAGGAACGGCTGGCCACGACCGTGGACTCCTTCCTCGACCTGGTCGAGGCGGACACGCTCTACCCCTGTCTGCAGCGCCGCTGGTACGAATTCCTCGGCGACAGCACGAGCGCCACCGTGACACAGCGCGCGGAGCAGTGACCGGCCCGCGCCGCATCCGACGGGCACCACCCCGAGACGTCGGCACCACCCCGACACCCCGGCGCCGCGCAGACCCCGGCACCCCCCGGACCGGGCCGCGGCTCAGTCCATCCATGCCTCGTACGAGAGCACCGCCCCGGCCTTCAGCCGGTACTCCGGCACGGCCCGGGTGACCGTCGTCTCCAGGCCGAGTACCCGTCCCGACCGTGGGTCGACGATCAGCAGGTAGCGGTTCGTGTCGCCCGTGCCGCCGGGAACGTACGCGTACGCCTGGCCCCGCCGTCCCAGCCGGTCGGTGACCGTGCCGACCGGGCCCAGCCCCTCGGCGTCGGCCAGGACCGCGGCGAGCGCGGCGTGCTGCCGGGCACTCGGGGTCCACTCGCCGAGCAGGGTGGAGACGCCCTGGAGCAGCCTCGTGGTGACAGGGGTCCCCGACCCTTCCGGCGCGGTGGCGAGGAGGTGGCGGCGCAGGGCGGCCGGATCCTCCGGCGGCCCGCCTACGGGGAGACCGGGACCGAAGGCCCCGCCGGGCTCCGTGGTGTTCCGCAGGACCGTTCCGTCGCGGACCGCACGCGGGCTGCCGTCGTCGTCCGTGATGACCGGCTCGCCGGGCGCGGACGGGTCGGTGGCGACGACGAGTTCGGTGCGGGTGCCGTCCCGGTTCCACCGCGTCATGCGTTCCTCCGGCACGGTGACGGGGGGCTGCTTCCCCGAGCCGTCGCCCATGTCCAGGCTCCACGACTGGACATGGCTGCCCGGGTGGCCCGCCCCGGCGGCGTCGGCGGCCGACTGCCCGGCCCGGCGGGCGACTTCCGCGAGGGGGACCGGAGGGGCGTCCTGGCGCAGCACCAGTGGCGCCGGTGCGGCCACGGCCGGTGTCGTTCCCGCACCCGCGACCAGCAGCAGCACTCCCGCCGTGACCGCCGCGGCGAGACAGGCGGCCAGACCGAACGCGGTGCGCCTCCGGACCGGGCGCCGGACGGTCCGCGGGCGCAGCGGGAGCACAGGTGCCTGCGCCGTTCCGCCGTGCAGCAGCTCGTCCAGCCGGCGCTCGGCGGCGGCGTCCAGCGGCCGGTCACGGAACGGGCCCTGACGGGCGGAGACCGGGTCGGCCTCGCGCAGCAGGTCGAGTTCGTCAGCCATCGGCGCTGTTCCTCCCACCGGCCGGCGCACCGGCCGGCACGTTGATCCGCATCGCTTCGATCCGCGTGCGCAGCCGGGCGCGGGCTCGGTGGAGCCGCATGGCCGCCGCCCCCGGCCGGCAGCCCAGGACGACCGCGACCTCCGCCACTTCCAGTCCCTCCCAGGCGGTCAGCCGCAGGATCTCCTGGTCCGCCGGGTCGAGCCGGCCCAGCGCCTCGTGCATCCAGGAAGCCGGCCCTTCGGCGCCGGGCCCCTCCGCCATGTCCGTCCGGTGCGCGGCCTGGTGGTTGCCCAGCCGGTCGAGCAGCCGACGGTACCGCCCGGCGCTGCGCACGGAGTTGGCGAGACAGTTGCGCGCCACGCCGTAGAGCCAGGGGAGCGGGGACTCCGGGAGTTCCGCCCGGCGCCGCCACGCCACGAGGAACACCTCCGCCACCACTTCCTCGATCGCGCCCGTCTCGCCGCCCAGCCGCCGCGCCACATAACGGCTGACCGCCCAGTAGTGCTCGCGATAGGCAGCGGCGAAATGTTCGTCGTTGCTCATGTCCCGTCAGTGTCCGGCAGTCCCACGATCATCACACCTGTGTTCTGACTCACTTCTCCGCCGAAGTGTGATGCTGCCCGGGCGGCCGGACACAGCCGGGTTGTGAACGAGATCCGCTCCAGAGCCGCCGTGCCTGCCCCTCCCCCTGCGTCCGTCCCCGACCCCGGGGGGACGGCAGCCCCACCGGTCCGTGTCGTGAAGTGGCTGACCACCACGGACCACAAGACGATCGGCACGCTGTACCTGGTCACCTCGTTCGTGTTCTTCGTCATCGGTGGCGTGATGGC
>NZ_JBVICA010000031.1:36583-79091 GCF_055573115.1 Streptomyces sp. NPDC030222 | reverse complement strand
AGTGTGTTCTGGTTAGGGGAGGGGTTAGGACAGGACGCAAATGGGGCAGGTAGACGAAACAGGGGGGCAGGGGACCCGCCCCCCCCCTCCCTCTCCCCCCCCCCGCGTCCGGCCGTTCGCCGCCGGCCCTGATGCGGGTGGTGCGCTCCGCGCGAGATCCCCCCAAGGTCCCTCGCCGCCCCCGTGAGCGCGGCCCGCCCGGCGGCCCGGACATCCGGTGTCCGCGGCGGCTCCCTCCTTCAGGCCGCCTCGAACGCCCCCCTGTGGTCCGGTGCTTGGCTCAGACCGTCTCGCCGGTGGCGTGGAAGTCGTTCGGCTTGGTGCCGGTGGCGTGGAAGTCGTTCGGCTTCGTGCCGGTGGCGTGGAAGTCCGCCGGCTTGGCGTCCGCGCCGGTGGCGTGGAAGTCGGCCGGCTTGACGTCGCCGTCCTCGTTCACCGTGCCGCCCGCAGGGGCGCCGGTGGCGTGGAAGTCGTTCGGCTTGATGATCTTGTCGTCGGCCATGTCGGCAACTCCTTCGTAAGGTGGGGCAGTAGGTCGGTGAGTGCCCGCCCAGCCGTTCCCCCGTGGACTGCCGGGCGGGCGCTCGGGGGCCGATCACCTCTATGGGTCATGGCCCTGGCCGACCCATCTGCCCCCCGACGCGACGGATCGACAAGGAAAAGACTGCCAACCCGCGATAAACGATTGATGAACGCCCCTCCGCGGTTCCCGTTTCAGGCGACGACCGCGGGATTCAGCAGGGAGCGAACCTGGTCGGCCTCGGGTGAGCGCAGTGCGTCGAAGAGCGCGAGGGCCTCGGTCCAGCAGGCCCGGGCCCGGTCGGTGTGCCCTATCGCGGTGAGTCCGCGACCCAGGACGGTCAGGACGTTGCCGCGCCGCCAGTCGCCGCCGATGCCGTGCAGGAGGGCGAGCGACTGCTCGGCCTGGGCGGCGGCCCGGGCGGGCGCCCGGTCGGCGAGGTCCACTTCCGCGAGGCGCAGGAGCGTCATCCCCTGCCACAGCCTCTGCCGGCTGTCCCCGAAGGTCTCCAGGGCCTCCACGAGTATCGTCCGCGCCTCGGCGTGCTGGCCCGCCTGGGTGAGGGCCATGCCGAGCGCGTACTTGCCGTTGGCGAGCCGCAGGGCCAGCCCGGTGTCCGCCTCCTCGTAGATGGCGACTCCGCGCACCGCGAGGTCGACGGCGCTCCCGGTGCGGCCGGTGGCCAGGTGCACCCGGGAGAGGTTGCAGAGGGCGCTCGCCTCGCCGGGGGTGTTCGCGTCGTCACGGAAGGCGGCGATGGCCTCCTCCAGATGGGCCTCGGCGTCCCCGTGACGGCCTTCGTAGAGGGCGATGATCCCCCGCTGGTTGGGTGCCTGTCCGCACACGACGGGGTCGAGGGCGGTGCGGCCCAGTTCGAGCGCCAGCCGTGCCTGCGCGTCGGACTCGGTGAACTGACCGGCGATCCCGTGCAGATGGCTGAGGATGATGCGGGCCCGGGCCTCGGCGCGGGCGTCCCCACCGACCGCGGCTGCCTCGCACACCGCGGTCGCCGACTGGACGAACTGCCGGCAGCCCGCGCCGGACTCGCCCAGGTCGATCGCCGCCGTGAGCAGGTCGGCGGCGCGGCGGAGGTTTCCGGGGCGGGCCGCCGCCTGCTGGACGCACGCCAGAAGTCCGCCCGCCTCGGAGAAGAGCCAGTCGAGGGCCTTCTCGCGGCTGTGGAAGGCGAGGCCCGGGTACTCGCCGTGTTCCAGGTGGTCGAGGACGCGTTCGCCCGGCCGCTCCATGGCGTACACGGACGTCGCCGTCGCCAGGTAGAAGTCCAGCAGCCGCGACATCGCGGCCTCCCGCTCGCTCGGCGGCTGCTCGTCGCGTTCCGCGCAGGCGCGGGCGTAGAGGCGTACGAGGTCGTGGAAGCGGTAGCGGCCGGGCGCGGCGCTCTCCAGGAGGGAGATGTCGACGAGGGCTTCGAGGAGGTCCTCGGTCTCGTGGTCGGGGAGGCCGAGGACCGCGGCGGCCGCCGGGAGGGAGATGTCGGGGCCGTCGGCGAGGCCGAGCAGGCGGAAGGCGCGGGCCTGGGCGGGTTCCAGCGCGCCGTAGCCGAGTTCGAAGGTGGCCTTGACGGCGAGGTCGCCGGCCTGGAGTTCGTCGAGGCGGCGGCGTTCGTCGGCGAGCTTCGCGGCGAGGACGGAGACGGTCCAGGTGCGGCGGGCGGCGAGCCGGGCCGCGGCGATGCGCAGGGCGAGCGGCAGGAATCCGCAGGCGGCGACGACGTCGAGCGCGGCCTCGCGCTCCGCCGCGACGCGCTCCTCCCCGACGATGCGGGTGAAGAGCTGGAGGGCTTCCTCGGGGGACATCACGTCGAGGTCGACGAGGTGGGCTCCGGCGAGGTCGACCATTCGGACCCGGCTGGTGATGAGTGCGGCGCAGCCGGGGTTGCCGGGCAGCAGGGGGCGGACCTGGGCGGCGTCCCGGGCGTTGTCGAGGAGCACGAGGACGCGGCGGCCGTCGAGGGAGGAGCGGAACAGTGCCGCGCGTTCCTCCATGGTGTCGGGGATCGCGGAGTCGGCGTGGCCGAGGGCGCGCAGGAACGCGCCGAGGACGGTCTCGGGTTCGGCGGCGCGGGCGCCGGCGCCCTGGAGGTCGGTGTAGAGCTGGCCGTCGGGGAAGTGGGCGCGGGCGGCGTGGGCGACGTGCACGGCGAGGGTGGTCTTGCCGACGCCGCCGATGCCGGCGAGCGCGGACACGGCCATCACGCTGCCTTCGGCGGTGGTGATCCGTTCGCACAGTTCGCGGACGAAGGCGGAACGGCCGGTGAAGTCGGGGACGCTGGCGGGGAGCTGGGCGGGCCGCACTGGGGCGGCCGCGGCGGCCGGCGCGGGTTCGCCGGGCAGGGCCAGTTCCGCGTCGGCGCGCAGAATGCGTTCCTGGAGGTGGGACAGCTCGGGGCGCGGGTCGACGCCGAGTTCCTCGGCGAGCAGGCGGCGGGTGTCGGCGTACACGGCGAGGGCCTCGGCCTGGCGGCCGCTGCGGTACAGCGCGAGCATCAGCAGCTCGCGGAGCCGTTCGCGCAGCGGGTGCGCCGCGGTGAGCGCCGTGAGTTCGGAGACGGCCTCGGCGTGGCAGCCGGTCTCCAGGTCCAGGTCGAGGCGGGTCTCCAGGAGCTGGAGGCGCCACTCGGCGAGGCGGGTGCGCTGGTGGTCGGCGTACGGGCCGGGCACGCCGGCGAGGGGTTCGCCGTCCCACAGGTCCAGGGCCGCGACGAGGAGCCCGCGGGCCGTGGTGCGGTCGCCCGTGGCGCGGGCCTTGTCGGCGGCGGTGGCGAGTTCCTGGGCGGCGGTGAGGTCGATCCGGCCGGCGCCGGAGCGGATGGCGTAGCCGCCGGACTCGCTGGCGAGCACGTTGGGGCCGAGGGTCTTGCGCAGGCGTGAGGCGTAGGTGCGGAGTGCGGCCAGGGCCTGGGAGGGCGGTTCCTCGCCCCAGATGCCGTCGATGAGTTCGGCGGCGGTCGCGGTGCGTCCGTCACGGAGCAGGAGCGCGGCGAGCAGGGCGCGCTGCTGCGGGGATCCGGAGGGCAGGGCTTCGGTGCCGCGCCACGCGCGTACGGGCCCGAGCACGCCGAAGCGCAGACCCGCGTCCGTCGTCGCCTGGGTCTGCGCCTCCCGTGCGGCCGGAGCCGGTGTGCGCTGCTCCGGCACGTACGGCCCGCTGGAACGGTCCATCGCTGCCCCCTGTAGGCCAAACCGCTGCTGTGCCCCGGTCAGTCTGCCTTGTCCCGGCGGTCCCGTCAGCACGGGGCCCGCGTCTGCACAGGATCCGACGACGGGCCGTGGGCCCTTGCTCCACACGTAGCTGACGCCTCGTCAGATCAGCGCTACGGTGAGACGCATGGAGACCTTCCCCAAGATCATCTCGGTGGACGACCACACCGTGGAGCCGCCGCACGTCTGGCGAGACCGGCTCCCTTCGAAGTACCACGGCACCGGACCCCGCATCGTCCGGGCGCCGCTGAAGGAAATGACCTTCCTCGGCGGGAAGTTCGCGCCCGTGATGGGCGCGCCAGGCGACGACGGCCCGGTGGGCGACTGGTGGGTCTACGAGGACCTGCACCGCCCGCTGACCCGCCTCGACACGGCCGTCGGCTACGACAGGGACGAGATACGCCTGGAGGTCATCACCTACGAGCAGATGCGGCCCGGTTCGTACTCCGTGCCCGACCGGCTCGCCGACATGGACGTCAACCACGTCCAGTCCGCGCTGTGCTTCCCGACCTTCCCCCGCTTCTGCGGCCAGACCTTCACCGAGGCCAAGGACCGGGAGCTGGGGCTGCTGGCCGTTCGCGCGTACAACGACTGGATGGTCGAGGAGTGGTGTGGTCCCGACGCCGGCGGGCGGCTGATCCCGCTGACCCTCATCCCGCTTTGGGACGCGGAGCTCGCCGCGGCCGAGGTCCGCCGCAACGCCGCACGCGGCGTGCGTGCCGTGGCCTTCTCCGAGATCCCGCCCCACCTGGGGCTGCCGTCGGTTCACACGGACGAGTGGGACCCCTTCCTCGCCGCATGTGACGAGACCGGCACGGTCATCGCCATGCACATCGGCTCCTCCAGCCGGATGCCCTCCACCTCGGCCGACGCCCCGCCCGCCGTCGGCTCCACGATCACATTCGCCAACTGCTGCTTCTCGATGACCGACTGGCTGATGAGTGGCAAGTTCGAGCGATTCCCGCACCTGCGGATCATGTACGCGGAGGGCCAGATCGGCTGGATCCCGTACATCCTGGAGCGTGCCGACGTCGTCTGGGAGGAGAACCGCGGCTGGGGCGGGGTCGCCGACAAGGTCCACCGCCCGCCGTCCGAGCTCTTCGCCGGACATGTCCACGGCTGCTTCTTCGACGACGCCTTCGGCCTCCGCAACCTCGACGCGATCGGCGTCGGCAATGTGCTCTACGAGACCGACTACCCGCACTCCGACTCCACCTGGCCGAAGTCCCGCGAGGTCGGCGAGGCCCAGATGGCCCACCTCGCCCCCGACGTCGTCGAGCGGATCGTCCGCGGCAACGCCATCGACCTGCTGGGGCTGACCGCCGACGGCCTGTGGGCAGGCTAGGGAGCGGTCCCGGGACCCTTCAGGGCGCCACGAGGGCGTCGCGCCCGGAGGGCGGGGACATCTCGTCGCCGCGGTACGGTCCGTTCCGACGGGTCGGCGGGCCGACGGGTCGGCGGTCGTCCGGCGTCCCGGCTGCGGCAGGCGGCGGCCGCCACCGCGAGGCCGAGGACGCCCCAGCCCGCCGACGGGTGGGCACCCGTCGTGTTGAACCACACGAGCGTCGTCACGAGGACCGCACGCGTCACCAGGTCGCGCGGGCGCCAGGTCCGCCACAGCGGCATGAGGAACAGGGACGTCCCGACCGCACCCAGGCAGACGACGATGTCGAGGTCGAGGTTGTGCAGACCCGAGATGTGAGTGCTGCGGTACCCGTCCTGGAGCGCCATGGGGTCCACTTGTGGCCAGCCGTTGCCGATGAGCGGGTTGGTGGCCTCGAGTGCCCCTGCGTTCCGCCGCCCTCCGCCGGGTCGTCCTCCGTTTCGAGAACTCGGCGCAGCGCAGCCGACGTGCGGAAACGGCCCGTGACGGGGACGGGACCGCGGGCGTGGCGGGGTCCCGGGCCGGAGGGCACCTTGTCTGACGCTGTGTCAGGTATCACGATGAGGGTTCCCGTCGGCCACGAGCGTCAGATGCAGGGGGTCCACTCCATGCCCGCCTACGGCATACAGCTCCCCGTCCAGTCCCAGTCCACGCTGTTCGCCGAACCCTGGGAGACGGAGGCCGGGGCCGCCGAGCTCGTCGAGGTCGCCAGGGCCGCCGACCGGCACGGGTTCGCGTACATCGCCTGCTGCGACCACGTGGCGATACCGCGGCGGCTCGCGGCGGCCATGAGCACCGTCTGGTACGACCCGGTCGCCACCCTCGCCCACCTCGCGGCCGTCACCACCCGGGTGCGGCTGCTCAGCCATGTGGCGGTCGTCGGGCTGCGCCACCCGCTCGTCACCGCCAAGCAGTACGCGACCCTGGACCACCTCTCCGGGGGACGGCTGCTGCTCGGTGTCGGAGCGGGGCACGTGCGGGAGGAGTTCGAGGCGCTCGGCGCGGACTTCGAGCGGCGCGGGGCGGTCCTGGACGAGACCGTCGACGCGCTCCGGGCCGCGCTCGGCCCGGACGAGTACCCGGAGTTCCAGGGCGACCGGTTCGCCTTCGGCGACCTGGGGCAGCGGCCGCGCCCGGCGCAGACGAGGGTGCCGGTCTGGGTCGGCGGGTCGTCCCCTGCGGCCGTCCGCAGAGCCGCGCTCAAGGGCGACGGCTGGCTGCCGCAGGGCGACCCCCGGGACCGGCTGCCGGGCCTGATCGCGACCCTGAGACGGCTCAGGGAGGAGGCGGGGATCACCGCCCCGGTCACCGTCGGGGCGATCGCCGAGCCCCTGTACGTAGGGGAACCCGACTGGCACACGGGCCGGCGCACCCTCACAGGCAAGCCCGAGGCGATCGCGGAGTCGCTGCGCGCGTACACGGCGATGGGCGTGGACCAGATCCAGGTGCGGTTCCGCTCCCGCGGGCCCGCCGAACTGACGGATCAGATGGCGGCGTTCGCCGCGGACGTGGCCCCGCACCTCGGGAGCTAGGGGGTGGCGGCTCCCCTGGCGGCGGGGCCGCGGGACGGCGGGGTGGCGGCTCCCCTGGCGGCGGGGCCGCGGGACGGCGGGGCAGTACGGCGGCGGGACGGCGGGACGGCGGGGCAGCGGCGCAGTACGGCGGCGGGGCGGCACGGCAGCGGATCGAGGTTCAACGCCTGGAGGGCACCCATGGGCAAGCTGGACGGACGGGTCGTCGTCGTCACCGGAGCGGCGCGCGGCCAGGGCGAGCAGGAGGCACGGCTGTTCGCCGCGGAGGGGGCCAGGGTGGTCCTCGGCGACGTGATCGACGACCAGGGCGCCGCCCTGGCGAAGGAGCTGGGCGAGGACACCGCGCTCTACGTGCACCTGGACGTGAGCCGCGAGGAGGACTGGGCGGCCGCGGCCGCCCGGTCGAAGGACGCCTTCGGGAAGATCGACGGACTGGTCAACAACGCGGGCATCCTGCGCTTCAACGAGCTGGTCAGCACCCCGCTCGACGAGTTCCAGCAGGTCGTCCAGGTCAACCAGGTCGGCGCGTTCCTCGGGATCAGGACCATGGCGCCCGAGATCGAGGCCGCGGGCGGCGGCACGATCGTGAACACCGCGTCGTACACGGGGATGACGGGGATGTCCTTCGTCGGTGCCTACGCCGCGACCAAGCACGCGATCCTCGGCCTCACCCGGGTCGCGGCCCTGGAGCTGGCCCCCAAGGGGATCCGGGTCAACGCGATGTGCCCGGGCGCCATCGACACGCCGATGAGCAATCCGCAGGGCACCGATCCGGAGGCCCTGGACGACCTGTACCGGCGGCTTGTCCCGCTGGGGCGGGTGGGGCAGCCGGAGGAGGTGGCCCGGCTCGCGCTGTTCCTGTCGTGCGCGGACTCCTCGTACATCACCGGGCAGCCGTTCGTCATCGACGGCGGCTGGCTGGCGGGCGTGTCGGTGCTCTGAGGCCGGGGCGTCATCCGGGCGTCGCCGCCGTCCGGAAACCGCCCCGGCCCCAGGAGCCGTCGTCGGTGCGTCAGCCCGCCTGGGCCGGGATCTGCTTGATGTCGTCGACGATGGCCCGCTTCATGACGGCGCTGGTGTAGATGAGCGTGCCCGGCTTGAACAGGACGCCCTGGTCGTTCATCTCCTTCACCTGGACGGAGCGCTTGCCCAGGAAGACATGGGTCTTCTTGTCGAAGATCCACTCCTCGCGCTGGCCGCCGGCCTCGTCCAGCCGGGCCACCGCCACCCCGTGCCGGCCCGCCGCGTCCACCGCGTCCTGCACGACGACGACACCGGGGATCTTCGCGGCGGCCTTGAACAGGGCCGGGTACAGCTCCGCGGGCGGGTAGCTCTCGCCCAGCAGGTCGCCGATGGTGGTGAACGCCTGCTGGTCCCGCGAGTTGCCCATGCCCTCGGTCTCTTTGTAGATCTTGGCGAGCAGTTCGTCGGGGTTGGTGGTCAGCTTGGCCAGCAGGTCGTACGAGGGGGCGTTCAAGGTGGCCACCGGGGTGTTGCCGTACTCGTCGGGGAGGCTCAGGGTCTCCCCCTCGGGGTTCTCGTTGACGGCGGGGTCGATGAGCCAGCCCTTGGTGCCGTCGGGGGACTCCCAGATCTGGCGGGTGTGCAGCTCGTTGCTGACCAGGGTGGTCTTGTCGCCGACGGTCCTCGGGTAGGTCTCGGCCCCCTGGGACTCGATGTAGATGTACTGGCCGGGCTTGACCGCCGGGTGGGGCTTCCGGGCCGCCTCCAGCGAGATCCGGTCGAGCAGTTGCGGTACGCCCTTGGCGCTCGCGACGCCGACCGTGGTGGTCAGGGCCGGCCCGGTGGCGAGGCCGCCGCTCTCCTTGCCCGGCATCACCATCAAAGCGATGACCGTCCCGGCCAGGGCGGCCGCCATGGCGGGCAGGGCGATCGCGGGGCGCGGCAGCCGGAAACGCCGTGCCTTCGCCGGGGCTGCGGTCTGCGTGTGCTGTTCCTGCTGGATGTGGGCCATCAGACGCTCCTTGTGGAACTGGTGACGGCCCGCCGGCAGGTCACGCGCCGTCCGGGCCAGCAGCTCTCCGCGGCCTTCCCACTCGGCCGGACTCTGCCGGGACGTGCTCGCGTTCATCGGTTTCCTCCCTGCGCGGGCCGGACCACGTTGACGTGGTCACCTCTTGTCTGTCGGGCCGGGCGGCTGCCTTCCCGTTTTCCGCGCAGGAACTTCTGCGTGCTGCCGGCAGCCGCACCGGCCGGTTCGTCGCCGGCGAGCGCGCGCAGCTTCTTGCGCGCCCGGGACAGGCGGGAGCCGACGGTGCCGACGGCGATCCCGAGGGCTTCCGCCGCGGCTTCGTAGTCCAGGCCCTCCCCGAGGCACAGCGCCACCACCTCGCGCTCCGTCCTGCGCAGCGAGGCGAGGGCGGCCAGGGCCTTCGCGAGGCGGCGCCGGTCGTCGACCCGTTCGGCCACTTCTTCGGCGTGGTCCGGAACCGACAGCTCGGCCGCCGCGGCCGCGTTCGCCGCCGCCCGGTACCGCCGGTTGCTCCGGTACTGGTTGCGCGCCGTGTTGGTGGCGATGCCCAGCAGCCACGGCCGCAGGGAGCCGCCCTCGGGATCGACCCTGTCGCGCAGCCGCCACGCCTCCATGAACGTCGCGGCCATCACGTCCTCCGCCGCCGACCAGTCGGCGGTCAGCCGGAAGGCATGGTTGTAGACCGCGCGGGCATAGCTGTCGAAAAGCTCCGCGAACGCGCTCGAATCCCCGGCCCGTATCCGGGTACGCATTTGAGTGCTCACGTCCATGAGCTGTCCGGCACCACCCGCCGGCTTCCCGTGACCTGTGTCACATCTCGCCTCTCCTGGTCGACCGGTACATCGATCCCGGCCGATGGCCCACGACGGCAGACCCTAGGGTGCCCACCGGTCTTGACGGTGGGTGCCCCCGGTGGAACAGTCGACCCATCGATCTGACGGTCCGTCAGAAACGGAGGGGGTTCCCGTGGAATTCGGGCTCTTTGTCCAGGGCTATGTGCCCGCCGCGCGCGCCGAGGCCGATCCCCTGGCCGAGCACAAGGCGCTGATCGAGGAGACCGAGTACGTCATCCAGGCCGACAAGTCCGGCTTCAAGTACGCCTGGGCCTCCGAGCACCACTTCCTGGAGGAGTACTCCCACCTCTCGGCCAACGACGTCTTCCTCGGCTACCTGGCCCACGCCACCGAGCGCATCCATCTCGGTTCCGGCATCTTCAACCCCCTCGCCCCGGTCAACCACCCCGTGAAGGTGGCCGAGAAGGTCGCGATGCTCGACCACCTCTCGCGCGGGCGCTTCGAGTTCGGATCGGGGCGCGGCGCCGGCAGCCACGAGATCCTCGGCTTCCTCCCCGGCATCACCGACATGAACCACACCAAGGAGATCTGGGAAGAGACCATCGCCGAGTTCCCCAAGATGTGGCTCCAGGACGAGTACGAGGGCTTCCGGGGCAAGCACTGGTCCCTGCCCCCGCGCAAGATCCTCCCGAAGCCGTACGGGCCCGGACACCCGGCCATGTGGTACGCAGCGGGCTCCCCGTCGTCCTACGCGATGGCCGCGCGGAAGGGCCTCGGCGTCCTCGGCTTCAGCGTGCAGAAGGTCTCCGACATGGAATGGGTCGTCGACTCGTACAAGACGGCGATCAAGGAGGCCCGCCCGGTCGGCGGCTACGTCAACGACAACGTGATGGTGACTTCCACCGCGGTCTGCGCGCCCACCCACCGGCAGGCCGTGGAGATCGCCGTCGGGAGCGGGCTGAACCACCTCCAGTCGCTGCTGTTCCGCTACCACGACACCTTCCCGCGCCCCGAGGGCATCCCCGAGTGGCCCGAACTCCTCCCCGAGTACACCGAGGAGATCATCGAGCTGCTGATCGCGGAGGAGCTGATGATCTGCGGCGACCCCGACGAGGTGCTGCGGCAGTGCAAGCGCTGGGAACAGGCCGGCGCGGACCAGCTCTCCTTCGGCCTGCCGATCGGGGTGTCGTACGAGGACACCATGACGACGATCAAGCTCATCGGCGAGTACGTCATCCCGAAGATCGACACGGATCCCGTGCACCGCACGTCGCGCTTCCGCGCGTCCGCGGAGTAGGGGATCCTCCGGCGGACCACGGCCGGGCCCGGTCCGGCCCGCCCCGGTACCGCGGCTTGCGGCGTTGTCACCGGTCGCCGATGCTCCGCATGGACTGTCCCGCTGTCTTCGGAGGGGGACCCTCACTCTCCGCCTTGCCGTCGACGGCACCGGGCGACCCGGGCTGTCCGGCCCTGGTCCGCCGGACACCCCCTGGAGCGGGGCGGCGCCTTCCCGGAGCACCGCCTCATCCGGCCGGTGTGGGCACGGAGGCGGCCCTCCGTGCGCACACCGGCCGGCACCACGTACGTCCCCCGCGCACCCGTGCCGTAGTCCGTGGTCCGGGCCCGTACGCCTCGGGGTAGCCCCCGGGGTGTACCCCGGGGCGCCGGACGCCCGTACGCGACATGCCGGGACGCCGTTCGCCGGAACACCAGCACACGGTTCGCCGGAACACCCGCACACGGTTCGCCGCAACACCCGCCGTACGCCGCAACACCCGTACGCCCCAGGAGCGAAAGGGACGCCAGTCATGCTCGACCACCTCATCAAGGGCGCGACCGTCGTGGACGGCACCGGCGCCCCCTCCTACGTCGCGGACGTCGGACTGCGGGACGGGCGGATCGCGGTCATCGCCGAACCGGGCCGGGCCGGCGAGGCCGCGCGGACGTCCGAGGACGCCGACGGGCTGGTCCTCGCCCCAGGATTCGTCGATCCGCACACCCACTACGACGCCCAGCTCTTCTGGGACCCGTACGCCACCCCGTCCATGAACCACGGCGTGACCACCGTCGTCGGCGGCAACTGCGGTTTCACCCTCGCCCCGCTCAACCCCGCGCGGCCCGAGGACGCCGACTACACCCGCCGCATGATGTCCAGGGTCGAGGGCATGTCGCTGGTCGCCCTGGAGGAAGGGGCGCCCTGGAACTGGCACAGCTTCGGCGAGTACCTGGACGCACTCGAAGGGCGGATCGCGGTCAACGCCGGATTCATGGTCGGCCACTGCGCACTGCGCCGCCACGTCATGGGGCCCGACGCCGTCGGAGGGCAACCCGGCACGGAACAACTGGACGCGATGCTGCGGCTGTTCCACGAGGCCATGGACGCCGGCGCCTGGGGCCTGTCCACCACCCAGTCCGCCACCCACTCCGACGGCGACGGCCGGCCCGTCGCCTCCCGGCACGCCCTGCCCGGGGAACTGCTCGCCCTCGCCCGCGCCGTCGGCGACCACGAGGGGACCCAGCTCGAAGCGATCGTCGCCGGATGCCTCGACCAGTTCTCCGACGACGAGATCGACCTGTTCGTCGAGATGACCGCCGTCGCCGGGCGGCCCCTGAACTGGAACGTCCTCACCATCGACGCGGCCGTCCCCGAACGGGTGCCCCGGCAGCTGGTCCCCAGCGAACGGGCCAGGAAGGCGGGCGGCAGGATCGTCGCCCTCACGATGCCCATCCTCACTCCCATGAACATGTCGCTCGGCACGTTCTGCGCGCTCAACCTCATCCCCGGCTGGGGAGACGTCCTCGGCCTGCCCGTCCCGGAACGGATCGCGAAGCTCCGCGACCCCGCCGTGCGCGCCGAGATGCTCCGCCGGGCGGACAGCACGGAGGCCGGGGTCTTCCGGCGCCTGGCGAAGTTCGACCGGTACGTCATCGGTGACACCTACAGCGCGGAGAACGCGGGCCTCACCGGACGGGTCGTCCGGGACATCGCCGCGGAGCGCGGCCAGGACCCGTTCGGGTGCCTCGTCGAGGTCTGCGCCAACGACGATCTGCGGACCGTGCTCTGGCCCATGCCGACCGACAACGACCCGGCGAGCTGGGACCTGCGCCGACAGACCTGGGACCACGAGGACGTCATGCTGGGCGGCTCGGACGCCGGCGCCCACCTCGACCGGATGTGCGGCGCCCCCTACACCACCCGCTTCCTCGGCGACTGCCTGCGCGGCCGCCGCCTCGTCGGCCTGGAACAGGCGGTGCGCATGCTCACCCGCGACCCCGCCGATCTGTTCGGGCTCCGCGGACGCGGCCGGATCACCGAGGGCTTCCACGCCGACCTCGTGCTCTTCGACCCGGCACGCATCGACGCGGGCCCCGCCGCCCTCGTCCACGACCTGCCCGGCGACAGCCCGCGCCTGGACTCGCGCGCGGCGGGCATCGTCTCCGTACGGGTGGGCGGCACCGAGACCGTCCGCGACGACCGGATCACCGGTGCCGTGCCCGGGACCGTGCTCCGCTCCGGCCGCGACACGAGGACGGTGTCCACCCGATGAGCCCCGCCCTCCCCAAGGAACGCCTCTGCATAGGGGGCCGCTGGACCGAGCCGGAGCACGGCCACTACGAGGTCGTCGACCCCGCGAGCGAGGACGTCGTCGGTCTGGCGCCCGAGGCGAGCCCCGCCCAGGTCCACGCCGCCGCGGCCGCGGCCCGGGAGGCGTTCGGGACGTGGTCCAGGACCGCGCCCGAGGAACGCGCCCGCATCCTCGACCGCGCTGCCGGCGTCATCCAGCGCGACATCGACCGGAACACCCGGACCGCCCAGGCCGAGACCGGTGCCACCACGGCGACGGCCCGTGCGATGCAGGTCGCGGTGGCCGCCGCCCGTTTCCGGCGGTATGCGCGCGGAGCCCTGGAACCCGTCGAGACGCCCCTGCCGCCGCAGATCAACGAAGCCGGGCCGATGGGCCGGGGCGGGGTCGTCGGTGCGCTCGCCGTCCGGCAGCCGGTCGGCGTCGTCACCTGCATCACCTCGTACAACAACCCCTGGGCCAACGCCGCGGGCAAGGTCGCGCCGGCGCTCGCCATGGGCAACACCGTCGTCGTGAAGCCCGCCCCCCAGGACCCCCTCTCCGTGCTCCGCATGGCCGCGGCACTGGAGGAGGCAGGTGCCCCGCCCGGGGTGGTCAACGTGGTCACCGGCTCGGCGACCGCGGTGGGGGAGGCCGCGGTCGCCTCCCCGGACGTCGACATGGTCAGCTTCACCGGCTCCACCGCCGTGGGGCAGCGCATCGCCGAGGTGTGCGGACGCGGGATGAAACGCCAGCTGATGGAACTCGGCGGCAAGGGTGCCGCGCTCGTCTTCGACGACGCGGACGTGGCCGCGGCGGTGTCCGGCATCGGCACCACCTTCGCCTTCTACAGCGGGCAGATCTGCACCGCCCCCACCCGCGTGCTCGCCCAGCGCGGTGTGTACGGGCGGCTCGTCGAACGGCTCGCCGCCTACGCCGGCCGGCTGAAGGTCGGCGACCCGCGGGAGCGGGACACCGTCGTCGGCCCGGTGATCTCGGCCGCGCACCGGGACCGGGTCGAGTCGTACGTCGAGCCGGCCCTGAAGGAGGGAGCCCGGCTCGTCACGGGCGGCCGCCGGCCGGCCCTGGACCGCGGGTTCTACGTGGCGCCGACGCTGCTCGCCGACTGCACCGCGGACATGAGGGCGGTGCGCGAGGAGATCTTCGGTCCGGTCGTCGTCGTCCTGCCCTTCGACGACGAGGAGGAGGGCATCGCCCTCGCCAACGACAGCGACTACGGATTGCTCGACTACGTCTGGTCCGGTGACCCGGCCCGTGCCTTCCGGGTGGCGCGGCGGCTCCGGGCGGGCGGCGTCGGGGTGAACACCGTGGCCCGCAACATGGAGGCACCCTTCGGGGGCTTCAAGCGCAGCGGGGTGGGCCGCGACGTGGGTTCGTACGCACTGCACGCGTACAGCGAGACCCAGGCGATCGTGTGGCCCGGCGGGACGTGATCCGGCGGGACGTGATCCGGCGGGAGGTGACCCGGCACGGCGAAGGCGTGTGACGCAGGCCACAGGGAAAAGCCGGATCGGGCGAAACGGTCGGCCGGTGCGTATTTCGCATGACGGGGCGATCGGGGTCGCACCTGCCTGAGGGTGGGTGTGATCTCCCTTCGATCTTCGATTCATCGAACCGAAACCCTCTTCCTTCTCGTATTTGAAGGCGATCGGGGGGTGAATCGAGAGCGGTGTCTATGGAAACCGCAGCATTTAACTTCCTGTCCATGACTGAGCTGGCAGTACGGCCCCAGGCCGGAGACACGGTAACGGGCGTCCCCGCCCAGGACGGCGGCACCGGCGGCGGCGTCCGCTCCAAGGGCCTCGGCGGGAACTCCGTCGGCCTCCTCGGCAGTGCCGTCATCGGCATCTCGACGGTGGCCCCCGTCTACTGCCTGACCTCGACCCTCGGCTCCACCGCCGGCGAGGTCGGCCTCCAGATGCCCGCCGTGTTCCTGGCCGGCTTCCTGCCGATGCTGCTGGTCGCCTTCGCCTACCGCGAGCTCAACAAGGTCATGCCGGACTGCGGCACCTCCTTCACCTGGACCGTGAAGGCCTTCGGCCCCCGCATCGGCTGGATGTGCGGCTGGGGCCTCGTCATCGCGACGATCATCGTCTTGTCGAACCTCGCCGGCGTCGCCACGTCCTACTTCTGGCTCCTGGCCGGTGAGATCTCCGGCAACCCGGCGGTCGCCGCCCTGGACGACAACAAGGCCGTCCACATCGGCACCTGCCTCACCCTCATCGCCATCGCGACCGCCATCAGCTACCGCGGCATGACCGCGACGAAGGGCGTCCAGTACGCCCTGGTCGGCCTCCAGCTCGCCGTCCTCGCGGTCTTCGTCGTCATGGCCATCCAGAAGGCCGGCACCGGCGCCTTCGACACCGGCGTCGACTTCTCCTGGGAGTGGATGAACCCGTTCGCCGTCCAGTCCTTCGCGGCCTTCACCGCCGGACTCTCCCTCTCGATCTTCATGTACTGGGGCTGGGACGCCTGCCTGGCCACCAACGAGGAGACCACCGGCAGCACCAGGACCCCGGGCCGCGCCGCCCTGGTCGCCATGGTCGTCCTGGTCGCCTCGTACCTGGCCACCGGCATCGCCGCGCAGATGATCGTCGGCTCCGGCGACAAGGGCCTCGGCCTCGCCAACCCGGAGACCTCCGACAACGTCTTCGCCGCGCTCGCCGGCCCCGTCATGGGCCCGGTCCTCGGGATCGCCCTCTTCGTCGCCGTCCTCGCCTCGGCCGCCGCCAGCCTCCAGACCACCTTCATCCCGGTCGCCCGCACGGTCCTCGCGATGTCCGCCTACGAGGCCCTCCCGGCCTCCTACGCCCGCGTGCACCCCCGCTTCAGGACGCCCGGGAAGGCCACGATCGTGGCGGGCGTCGCCACCGGCGTCTTCTACACCGTCATGACCCTCGTCAGCGAGCACGTCCTGGTCGACACCATCTACGCCCTCGGCCTGATGATCTGCTTCTACTACGCGCTGACCGCCTTCGCCTGCGCCTGGTACTTCCGCAGGGAGCTGTTCCGCTCGGCCCGCGACTTCGCCTTCAAGGGCGCCTTCCCGGTCCTCGGCGGCATCCTGCTCACCGCCGTCTTCGGCAAGACCCTGCACGACATGTGGGACCCCGCCTACGGCAGCGGCTCCGCGGTCCTCGGTGTCGGCTCCGTCTTCGTCATCGGCGTCGGCCTGCTGCTGCTCGGCGTGGTCATCATGATCGCGATGCAGCGCCACAGCCCCGCGTTCTTCCGCGGCGAGGTCCTGACCAGGGAGACCCCCTCCCTCGTCGTCGCCGACTGACCCCGACCCACTCGGCCGCTTCCGTCAGGCCCGCACCGCCCGGTTCCCTCCCTCCGGAACCGGGCCCGTGTGCGTACGAGGCCTCAGTGGCGCGCCGATTCCGGTGCGGCCGCCCCGGGCGCGATCAGCCGCGGCAGTCCCGCATGGTCGGAGCCGACCTTGCGGTAGACGTCCGACAGCAGCCGCGTCACCGCGCGCTCCTCGACGTCCAGCGCCTCGGCTATCCGGGTGTTCGACCAGCCGTCGACCGCCCATTCGGCCACCGCCCGTTCCTGGGCGGTGAGCGAGTCGGTGGCCGAGGTCCGCAGCTGGAGCGGCCACAGCCCCGCCGCGTCGAGCTCCTCGCGGGCCCGCGCCGCCAGGGCGTCGGCCCCGCACTGCACGGCGCCCTCCAGGCCCCGGTGGAGCTGTTCGGCGGCTTCCTGCGGCAGACCGGCCAGCCGCAGTGCGACCCCGTGGTCCACCAGGGCGCCCGCCAGGTCGTAGCCGGCAGGGGACCTTTCGAGGTGCGCTACGGCCTCGGCAAGCAGCGCGACCCGCTCGGCGCCGTGGGACACCGCGGCCCGGGCGTGCAGTGCCTGCCCGATGGCGGACTGGGTGCCGAACCTGCGGGCCCGCTGGACGCCCTCGTCGGCGAGTACACGGGCCCGTTCCGGTTCGGCGGTCTCCAGCGCCCGGGCCAGATGGAGCTGCCAGGGACACCACGCGGGGTTGCGCATCCCGCGCGGTTCGAGCCGCTCACCGACCCGGACGAGCTCCTGCTCGGCCTCCCGGCGCATGCCGAGGGCGAGCAGCAGCTCGCTGTACACGGTCTGGGAGTCCGGGTACACCACGGCATTGGGGACGATGTCGCCGTATCCGTACGTGGCGGCGAGCTCCTTGGCGTCCTGGGTGCGGCCGCGGGCGAGCAGGATCTCTATGAGGATGCCGATGGCGAAGTACTGCGCGGGCACCTGGTGCCCGACCCGGTCGGCGATCCGCAGCCCGCCGCGGACCAGGCTCTCGGCCTCGTCGAGACGTCCCCGCCGGTAGCGGATGTAGCCCAGGAGAGTGAAGCCGAACGACAGATGGGCGCCGCGCCACCCCCTGCTCTCGCACTCCCCGATGCCCTTGTCGAACAGCTCCTCCGCCCGCCCGGGCTGGTCGCAGTACATGAAGGTGAGCGCGACCAGCACCGGGACCTCGAAACCCCACTGTTCGTCGGTCCACTTCAGCCCCTCGCCGAGGGCTGCCTCGGCGAAGTGCAGCGCGGTCGCCGCGGGCTCGCCCCGCACCATGGCGTCCCAGGCGCGCAGGCCCAGGATGTACCGCTCGGCGGTGCCCCTGCCGTTGAGGTGGTCGGCGAGCCGGGCGAGCTTGCGCGAGCGGGCCGGCGAGTCCTCCTCGTCGGCCCGGAAGGCGTTCCACATGAACTGTTCCGCCTGCATGCGCAGCCGGGTCCTGGCGTCGCGGGCGCCGCGGGCGGCTTCGGCGACGGTCCGGGCGGCCTCCGCCATCCGGTCCGAGTGGCCGAGCGCCTGCGCCAGCCGGTAGACGATCGCCTCGCGCAGGGCCGGGTTGAGGACGGGTTCGTCCAGCGCGGCCCGCAGGTGGTTCACCGTGGTCGCGGGTTCGGTCAGCAGGGCGGAGCAGCCGAGTTCGAACAGCACGTCGGCCCGCTCGTCCAGGGCGGGCGGTTCCCGGAGGGCACGGGCGAGACAGCGCCGCGCGGCCTCGGGGGCGCCCGCCCTCAGGTACTCGCGGGCGGCCGCGCGGAGCTGCTGCACGGCCCACGGGTCGCTCTCGGGGTGCATCTCCAGGAGGTGGCGGGCGGCCGTGGTGGCGCCCAGTCCCGCGTTCGAGACGATCGCGGCGGCCTGGCCGTGCATGGCGACGCGGAATGCCGCGGGGATCGCCCGGTAGACGGCCGTGGCGACCAACGGGTGGAAGAACTCCAGCTGTTCGTCGTCCGGGGCGTCGGGAGCGGGAACCGCGAGGATGCGGGCCTCGCGGAGCCGGGCGACGGCGTCCGCGGACTCCGCCTCGCCGAGGCCTCCGACGCTCGCGGCGAGGCTGCGGGACGCCTCGGCTCCCAGTACGGCGGCGCTCCAGGCGAACCGGACGGCGGAGGTGCCCAGCCGCTCCAGCCGTTCGACGAGTCCGCCGCCCTTCACCGCCGAGGCGAGCTCGCGCAGTTCGGGCACGTGGACGCCCTGCGGTTTCAGCCCGCGGTCGGCGACCTTGGCGGCCAGCTCGACGGTCTCGAAGGGGTTCCCGCCGGTGACCGCCCAGGTCTCCCGGCAGAACGCCTCGTCGGCCTCCTCGCCCAGGGCGTCCCGGACGATACGGCCGACCGCTCCGGGCGTGAGGGGGACGAGGTCGTGGGGGCGTGAGCCGTGCCGTTCGGCGAGTCGGCCGAACGCCGCGGCATCGGCTGGGAGTTCGTCGGAGCGATAGGCCACCACGAGCAGGATCGGGAGCTCGGTGACCCGCGGTGCGAACCCGGTGAGCCACGCCAGGGACTCGGCGTCCGCCCAGTGGGCGTCGTCCAGCATCACCACCAGCGGGGCGTGCTGCACGGCGAAGCGCGTGGCGATCCAGTCCAGGCCGTCCCGTACGCCCTGGGGGTCGGGGGCGCCCCTGCCGCTCCCCGCCACCAGGCCCACCGCGGGGGCGACGATGTCGTACCAACTCCCCAGTGTTCTGCGGTGCTCCTCCTCGGTGCCCGCCGCGAGGACGGGCTGGACGAGCTGCCGCACGACATGGAAGGCCAGGCCCTGCTCCTGTTCCCCGCCGCGGGCGGAGAGCACCGTGCAGCCGCGGGCCGTGGCGCGCCTGCGCACCTCGGTGAGGAGGGTGGTCTTGCCGAGCCCGGCCGGCCCGGCGAAGGCGAGCAGACCGCCGGCGCCGGGGGCGCCCGATCCTGTGGGGGATCCGCTCAGGTCGTTCAACAGGGCGTCGAGCGCCGCGAGTTCCTGGTCCCGTTCGAGCAGCAGCCGGCGCTGTCGCCCCGACCGGTCTCCCGTGTAGGCCACATCCGTTCCTTCGACCGTGTGTCGTCGTCCCCGAGTACGCGAAGCGTACGCCCGCCGGGACGGTCCGTAGCCCCTCACGAGCGTTTTGGCGCATGGAGACGGCAGGAATCTGATAACACCGGTGGGACGGTGACCGATTTCCCTCGCTCTGGCCACATCTGCCCACCGGTCAGGGGGCGTACGCGCCGTCGCATGCGCCGGTTGCGCGCCCCATGTCACCCGTCAGGGAAGGCCGTTCTGCGCGGGTCGCACCTAGCCTCTTAGGACGGCGAGAACGCGTCATCCACGCACCCCCGAGCCGACGGTGCGTGCCGCGACACCCAGGGGGTGCCCATGGCGTACGCGACGGCTTCCGGCCACCCACCGGTGCCCTCGGACCCGACCCGACGGGCGACGGCCGTCCGGATCCCGTTCCCCGCCCGCTTCAGCCCGCACGCGGAGCGCGCCCGGCGCCACACCCTGCTGTGGCTGCAGGAGACGGGCCTGCTGACCGGGGACGAGGCGACGGCCGAGTACGACGCCCTGCGGCTCGAACGCCTGATGGCGTACTTCTACCCCGACGCGACGGGCGGCGACCTGGAACTGGCGGCCGACTTCAACGCCTGGTTCTTCATCTTCGACGACCAGTTCGACGGCCGGCTGGGGATGAGGCCCGAGGCGATCGAGCGCGTGGTGGACTCCCTCGTCGGGACCATGACGGCACAGGCCGTGTCCCGGCCCGCCGGCGGTCCCGCACCTCCGCTGGTACGGGCCTTCCGGGACATCTGGCGCCGGGCCACCGCAGGCACCCCGCCCCACTGGCGGCGCAGGTTCCGCGCGCACTGGCAGGCCTACATGGCGGCCCACCAGGGGGAGGCGCACCACCGGAACGCGGACCGCCTGCCGTCCCTGGAGGAGTTCCTGCAGATACGCCGGGACTCCATAGGAGTACAGCCCTGCCTCGACTTCACCGAGCGGTGCGGCGGCTACACCCTGCCGGACGAGCTGCACGGCTCCTTCCCGCTGCGGGAGATGCGGGAGATCACCGGCGATGTCGTGATCTTCGTCAACGACATCGTGTCGCTCGTCAAGGAACTCGCGGCCGGGGACGTCAACAACAGCGTCCTCGTCTTCCGCGAGGAGAAGGGCTGCACCCTGGAGGAGTCCGTCGAATGCATCGCCGCCTCGGCCAACGCCCGTACGGCCCGCTTCCTCCACCTCGCCGCGGCTCTCCCCGGAACGCTCGCCGAACGGGGCGTGCCCACGGAGGTGCGCGGCCATATCGACCACTACGTGGAGGGCATGGGCCATCTCATGGCCGGCAACCTCGCCTGGTCCCTCGCCACGTCCCGGTACGACGAGACCGGGATCGCCGCGGTGAGCGGCGGCCGGCAGCGCCCCTGGGCGCACCTCGTGGCGGCAGCCGATCCCGCCCAGGAGCGATGCGCGCGGGGGGCGCCGGCGGACGGCTGAGCGGCCGGGCCGCCCCGTCGAGCAGCCCCGTCGGCTGCGGAGCGGGGCACGAGCGGGGCGGTCCGGCGGCGGGGGTGTCGTAGAGGGGCGGTCCGGCCGCGGGAGTCGCGCGGGGAGGCGGTCCCGCTGTCCGGTTCCCATGCACGGCTCCGGGCACGAGCCCGTTCACCCCTTGCGATCCTGTTCGTTCCACTCCTCGGACATCGCGATGGCCTTCAGGACCGCCAGGTTCAGCGGCGGATTCTGCCGCATCGCGCCCCTCTTCGGATCGTCGGTGTTGTACGCGGTGACGGTCACCTGCTTCCCGCCCGGCCGGACGGCCGTGACGGTCCAGCGGACCACGCCGGCCCCCGCGCCCTCCACCTTCTCCTCCCGGACGTCGAGCAGGACTTCGTCACCGTCGTTGCGCCGTTCCGTGTCGATCCGGACCTCGACGGCACCTGGTCCCAGGCCGTCCAGGTTCCGGACGATCCGTCCGTAGCAGTCGCCCGCACAGGTCGCCGCCCCTCCGAGGCGGTGCGCGTCCATCAGCTCCCCGATCGGCACCACGACATGCCTGCCCCCGGGCTCGGGCCTGGTGGGGCCGCCCGTCGACTCCTCCGGCGCCGGCGGAATGTCGGCGAGGGCGGTCTTCCACTTCTCGGAGGCCACCAGGGCCTCCAGCTGCTCCACGGGCAGCGGAGGCTCGGGCCGCGTGGGCTTCGACCCCTTCCGGTCGGGGGTGTTCCACTCGCTCACCTCGACCATGTCGCCCCCCGCCGAGAGATACGTCGAGGTCCAGAACTTGCGGAACTTTCCGGTCCGGGTGCGGTTGTCCTGGAAGGTCTTGATCCGTGCGCCGTCCGGCAGCATCGTGACGTGGCACCCGTCGGCGGGGACGTTGCTGCCGCGGATGCGGCAGTCGCCGGTCCACCGGCGGACCGAGTGCCCCTGCGGGTCGACGCGGTACAGGTGGAGCGTGACGCCGCTCAGCGCCTCGCCGTCGTCGTACAGGGCGGTGACCGAAGGGCCGAGAGGGTCGGCCGTGCCATGGGCGCGTACCCGGGTGAGGTGTCCGCCCGGGAAGAACTCCGCGAGCGTCCTCGTGAGCTGCTTCCCGTCCACCCTGCCGGTGCCGGTGACCGGCGCCGGGTCCTCCACCAGGTCGTCGTCGGCCGCCCGCAGGGGCAGGGCCGCCAGCTCGTCCCGCCAGATCTCCGCCGAGACGACGTTGTCCATGTCCTGCAGGACGGGTTCGGCCCGGGTCGGCCGGACTCCCTTCGCCGCGGGGGCGTTCCAGGTCTTGAACTGGATCACGTACCCCTCCCGCGTGACCAGCTGGTGCAGCTTGTAGGCGATGTCCTGCTCGCGGTGGGGTGCCTCGTGTCCCTCCGCCCGGAGTTCCCGCCCGCCGTCCTCCACGGTCGCGACACTGCACGTGCTGGTGCCGGTGCTGTCGGTGCCCGCGACGGCACCTTGGGTGCCCTCGGTGCAGGAAGGCCCGGGGTACCTGGGGCGGAACCGGCCGAGCGTGAGGGAGGCCGCGCCCGGACCCTCTCCGTCGTCGTAGACGAACGAGACCCTCACGTACCGGCCGTTCTTCGCCGGGAGCACGCGCTCCTGGCTCACCTTTCCCTTGCCCGGGGGGAGCAGCCCCTTGAGACGTTCCAGTGCGCGTACACCGAGCCCGGTCGTGTTCGCCACGCCGGCGTCGTCACGGCCGTTCCCGAGGAGCCCGCTGTACACGCCTCCCATGCCCAGGACGCCCACCGCGACGACGCTCGCCGCGACCGCCGTGACACGCCGCCGGAACCGCCGGCGGCGGCCCCGGGCGAGACCGCCCTCGGCCAGCCGCCCGGGATCGGTGTCGAGCGTCTCGACGGTGCGCCGCAGGGCGTCGCCGAGCTCGTCTTCGAAAGTCATGGGGGACCACCTGGGTTCGGAGATCGGGGGCGGGTTCGGTTTCGGGGGCGGGGGCGGGGCCGGGTTCGGTTCACAAGTCCGCTCAGTGCGCGAGCAGTTCCGTCAGATTGCCGCCCAGGCGCTCGCGCATCCTGCCCAGCGCGCGGACCGACCGGGTCCGCACGGCGGCGGTGCTGGCGTTCATCACCCGGGCGGTCTCTTCGATGCTGCGGTCCTCCCAGTACCGCAGCACGAGCACCGCCCGGTCCTTCGGAGCCAGTTCGCCCAGGGCCTGGAGGAGGGCGAGCCGGAGGGCGGGGTCGTGGCCGGCGGCCGCCGGGGACTCCGGGAGGTCCCCGAGGAGCCGCTCCCCGGCAGACTTGCGGCGCCGGTGCGTGAGGAAGGTCCGCACCAGCACGGTCTGCGCGTAGCCGGCCGGATTCTCGATCCGGGACAGACGGCCCCACTTCACGTACATCCGGCCCAGGGTCTCCTGCACGAGGTCCTCGGCGAGATGGGTGTCACCGCTGGTCAGCAGGCAGGCCGAGCGGAAGAGGTGGCCCGCGCGGCCGACCGCGAACTCCCTGAAGCCGTCCGTCCCGGACTCGTGCATGTCCTCCCCCGTCCTCACCGTCACCCCACTGACGCGGTGACGCCCGGGAAATGTTTCAGGAGTCCTGCACAGAGCCGGCCGGACCCCGCTTTGTGTCCACGGCGGAGAACGGGGCACGAGCAGTCACGTGATCCACCCGGACATTTTCCTGGCCGGTACGCCGGGGCGGGTGCACGGGGGTCGCTGGACGGCCTTGAAACATATCCCGCTCCTCACCGCATCAGTGAGGTGACGGCAAGGGACAGGAGAGGGCATGCACGAGTCCGGGACGGACGACATCACGGGGTTCGCACGCGCCGGAGTGGCGGACGGGCGGGCAGACGTCCGGGGAACGGCCGTCGCGGTGTCCCCCGGCGTCGCGGTATCGCCCGGTGCCTTGGTATCCCCTGGCGTCCCGGTGCCGCCCGGAGCCACCCGCACCCGTACTTGCGCCCGCGCCCAAGGGGCTGTGTGCGCCACGGTCCCTGAACCTCCCCGGACCGCCGTACCCCCCGCGGCGCAACGGGCGGGAACAGCGCGGACGGGCGGGAATCTGCCGTCCCTGACGGGCATGCGCTGGGCCGCGGCCCTGATGGTCTTCCTCTTCCACATGAAGAACTTCCGGTACTTCGAAGGCGAAGGCCAGACGTTCGTGAGGTGGGCTTTCGGGCCCGGCGCGGTCGGTGTGACCTTCTTCTTCATCCTCTCCGGGTTCGTCCTGGCCTGGTCGGCCCGGCCGGGTGACGGGGCTGTGTCCTTCTGGCGGCGCCGGCTGGCCCGGATCTACCCGGTCCATGTGGTCACCACGCTCGGGGCGCTCGCCCTCGCCTTCACGGTGCTGCCGGCGCTGAAGCCCGACGGCGGGCTGGAGGTCGCCGCGAACCTCCTGATGGTGAACGCCTGGACCAACGACTGGTGGGACGGCATCAACCCGGTCGGCTGGTCACTGGTCTGCGAGGCGTTCTTCTACGCGTGCTTCCCCGCTCTCCACCCGGTCCTCCGCCGGCTGGGCCCCAGGGCGCTGACAGTCCTGGTGGTGCTCTGCATCCTCACGGTGATGGTCCTGCCCGCGGTCGACCTGGGCCTGGACACCGGAGCGGTCCCGTACTGCTTCCCCCTCGCACGGTTCCCCGAGTTCGTGCTCGGCGTCGCCGTGGCGCGGCTGGTCCGGCTCGGCCGCTGGCGCGGCCCGGGTCTCGAAGGGTCCATGGCGATCGCCTTGATCGGGTACTTCATGGCCCCGCTGCTGACCGGGGCGTACGCCTCGACCACCGTCCTCGGCTTCACCCTGCTGATCGCGGCGGGCGCCGTCGCCGACATCGAGGGGCGTCCGTCGATGTGGCGCGGCCGGCTCCTGGTGAAGCTGGGCGAGTGGTCGTTCGCCTTCTACATGGTCCACGTCCTGGTGCTGCAGGGCATGGGTCTGGTCGTCGGCGACGATCCGGGGCTCGACCCCCTTCCGGCCGCGGGCGTCACCGTCGTGGCCTTCGCCGTAGCCCTGGCCGGAGCGGCGCTCCTGTACCGCCTTGTGGAACTGCCGGGCAGACGCCTGCTCCTGGGCCGCAGGCGCACCGCGCGCCGGGCCTGACGCCCGCTGCCGGTCCGCATCGCCCGACTGCCGGTCGCGCGTCCTCCCCGCGTACGCCTGCTGTCCGGTGAGCGGGCGGCCTCGCCCGACCGGGAGGTTCCGGCACTCTCCGTCACGCGTCGATTACGGTGGCCTTCGGCCGAGCCGCGACCCGGGAGTGATCGAACGATGGCGAAGGTGCTGGTGACAGGCGCGACGGGGCACGTCGGCTCGGAGACCGTCAAGGCGCTGCACGAGCGGGGAGAACCCGTACGGGCCTTCGTGAGGGACGCCGGGCGGGCGGGCGCGGTCCTGGGGAAGGGCGTCGAACTCGCGGTGGGCGACTTCGCCGAGGAGGACTCGGTGCTGCGGGGCCTCGACGGGGTGGAGCGGCTGTTCCTGATCTGCCCGAACCATCCCCAGCAGGTCGAGTACGCGGTGAACGCCGTCGACGCGGCGGTGCGTGCCGGGGTCCGGCAGGTCGTCGTGCTGTCCGTGACCGGTGCGGAGGCCGGCTCCCGGACGGTCTTCCTCGACCAGCACGGGAGGATCGAGGAGTACGCGCACGAATCGGGGATCCCGGAAGTGGTCCTGCGTTCCGCGCACCTGATGTCGAACATCCTCGGTTCGGCGCCGGGCATCCAGCAGACCCACAGGTTCTTCCTGCCCGCCGGCGACGCGCGTATCGCGATGATCGATCCGCGCGACGTCGCGGCGTCCGCGGCCGCCGTGCTGACGGAGGACGGACACGACGGCCGTACGTACGACCTCACCGGCCCGGAGGCGATCACCTACGGGGAGGTCGCGGAACGGCTGTCGGACGTGCTGGGCCGGCCGGTCGGCTACGTGGACGTGCCCGATGAGGCGGCCGTGGGCGGCATGACCATGGCGGGTCTGCCGCCATGGCTCGCGGAGCAGGTCGTGGCCGTCTTCCGGTCCCTGCGTGCCGGGCTGAACGCCTCGACCACCGGCCGGGTGAGGGAACTGACGGGCCGTGAGCCGCGCCGTTTCGAGGACTTCGCCCGCTGGGTGGCCCCGCTGCTCGGAGCCCGGCCACCCGCCTGAGGCGCGGGTGGCCGGGCCCACTGATACGAGCCCATGGGTACGGGTGAGGGCCCGCCGGGGAGTGGGTTGGCGGCGGGCCCTCGGTCGGGGGTGGCCGGGACGGGGGAACGGACCGGCCGTGATCAGGGGGGTCAGGGGAGCCGCCCGGGATCAGGGGTGTTCGGGGTCGGGGGTGTCCGGGATCAGAGGGGCGGGATCAGAGGGGTTCCGGTGGGTCGGCCGGGTCAGGAGATGGGCGCGCCCGTGCGGATCGACTGCAGTGCCACCGGTGAGATGCCGACGATCCTGTTCCACGCGAAGTGGTACTTGTCCATGGCGGACGGGCTGGTGATCCACCGTTTGACGCCGTTGCTGACGAGATAGACGGCGGGGTCGTTCGGGGCCTTGGCGAGAATGGCGCCGTTGCTCAACGGTCCGCCGTCGGTGATTTCCTCGATGTCGATGACCGACTGAATTCCGTTCCAGTCGCGGAACAGATTGTTGTAGGTCGCCGGATTGGGAATGTGGCGGCGTTTTCCGTCGAGGATCAGATAGACGGCCGGTCCGTTCACACTCTTGACGCGCATGCCGTTGAGCTCGGGGCGGACCCTGGCGGGCTGCGCCGATTCGCTGTCCGTCGCCGCAGTCGATGCCGAGGCGATGGCCGGGGGAGCGGCCACGGGTCCGGCGAGGGCGGCGACGAGCAGCACGAGAGCGGCTGACCATGATCTTCTGGTCACGTTACCTCCGCGATCGGAGAAGCGGGGAATGGGTGAATCCGTGGTGCGAGGGGCGTGCCGGGGTGTCGGGGGCACCTGGGGACGGCTGGAGGTTGCCGGGAATCGCTGGGGGTTGCCGGGAATCGCTGGGGGTGCTGTCAATCGCTGGGATTGCCGGCTCATTGCCTGTCATCGCTGGGGACGTGAGGGGAGGTCGGGGCGGCACGGGAGCGAGGATTTCAGCGGAAGGGGAGGATGAAGCAGTGAAATGTTGAGCCGAAAACCCTTCGCTCTCCTGCCTGGCGACAGCTTTTCATCGCGGCGGCCCCGCCTGTCAACGGTTCTCCGGAATTCGCCACATCTCGCCGGTGCTTCTCGGCCAGAGATTGAAACCCGTTCATTCCCCGAGGAAAACCGGGTTGGTGAACGCGGCGAGCGGCCCCGGCAGTCCGGGCACGACCGGCGGGTGCCGCACCTCTGCCCGTACGTACGCGGCGCGCGCCGGTGTGGTGCGCCACTCCACGGTCCCCGCGCCCCGCTCCGGGAGCGGAACGGAGTACAGGGTGCCCTGGTCGGTGACGAAGCGCGCGGTGCAGCCGGGCGCTCCGCCGACCTCCAGCCGGACCGTGACCGCCTCACCGGCCGCCGCCCCGAGCCGCTCCCCGATGCCGACGTGCTGCCCGTGGCCGCCCGCCGCGGAGAAGGCCAGCGAGACGGCCGACGACTCGGCGACGTAGCAGCGCCCCGCCCGGATACCGTCCAGGATCGCCTCACGTGACAGATCGTCGGCGAGGACCACGGTCTGCGGGGTGCCGACGGCCTGGGGCTCGCGGTGCGCGTCACTGTTGCCGATGGCGGGCGTCCACGACCTCCGGGAGTGCGCGGACGCGACGAGCGTGTTGTCCCAGGCCAGGAGGGACATCTCGTCGTCCGGGGTGTAGGGGCCGTTCCACACCTCCACCGCGTCGGCCTCGGCGAAGCCGAACTTCCAGTTGCAGCCGATGCAGTCGGCGTGCGGATGGGCGGGCACCACCAGTCCGCCCGCCCGCCGGATCTCGCGGGCGAAGCGGCCGAAGCGGTTGTCGCGGGCGCGGTAGCGCCAGTCGATGAAGGTGCCCGGATCGACCCCGAGCGCCAGCAGGTGGCCGTTGCGGGTGGTGACCTCCTCACCGGTGAGGATCAGCAGGTCGTCGCCCCACAGTCCGGCCCAGGCGCCGTGCGAGGTATGGGTGTTGTGTTCACTGGTGTGGATGAAGTCGAGGCCCGCGGCGCGCGCCGCCGCGGCGATCTCGGCGGGGGTGCGCTGCCCGTCGGAGTGCACCGAGTGCAGATGGCAGTCGCCCCGGTACCAGGCGCGCCCCCGGCCCTTGGCCCGCTCGGGCGGGTACACCGGCCCGGGTGTGGCCCCGGGCGCCCCCTTCGGCCCGCCGAAGCGCAGCGTGATCGTCACTTCGTACGCCAGCCCCTGCGGGGCGATCGTGTACGGGCCGAGCAGCACCGTCCACGTACCCGCCCGCACCGGGCCCGCCACGTATCCGGGCGTCGCGTCGTCGGCCCGGACGAAGAACTCGCTGCGCGCCCCGCCGGACCAGCCGCGGAAACCGCGCCCGCCCGGTTCGGTGCCGCGCTCGTCGAACACGCCGATGTCGAGTGCGTTGCCGGCCGTGCCAGGCGGCACCGCCGGCCGCTCGTACCGGTAGCAGACGGACAGCTCGCGCACCCCGCGCGGCACCTCGACGGGCAGGTACACGTAATCGGGTGAGCCGGGTGGCAGGACGCCCCGCACCACCTCGGTCCGTTCGCCGCCGCTCTCTGCCGCGGCCGCGGTCTCGGCGAAGCTCACGCTTCCCAGTGTGAGTGCCGTGGCAGCACCGCTCATCAGCAGTCCGCGTCGTCCGATCGCCTCGGTCATGCGCCCGCCTTTCCGGGGGAGGGGCTGGGTCTGGCGCGGGGCCACGGGCCCCGCCCCCACAGTCGTAGAGAGCGGTGAACTTCCGCGCAAGACACGGGGTTCGGCGCCTTTCTGCGGCTTTACGATGCGCGCATGTCCCCTCTGCGGATCGCGACGACGATCTTCCTCACCGATGAGACGATCACCCCGGTACGGCTGGCCCGTGAACTGGAACAGCGGGGCTACGCCGGTCTCTACCTGCCGGAACACACCCACATCCCGGTCGGCGGCACCGAGCATCCGGCGGGCGGCGCACCGGGCCGCGAGTACGGCCGCACCCTCGACCCGTTCGTGGCGCTCGGGCAGGCGGCCGCGGTGACCGAGCGGATCGGTCTGGGCACCGGCATCACGCTCGTGGCCCAGCACGACCCGATCGTGCTCGCCAAGGCCGTGGCCACCCTCGACCATCTCTCCGGCGGCCGGTTCACCCTGGGCGTCGGCTTCGGCTGGAACGCCAAGGAGGCCGCCGACCACGGCGTCGACTGGCGCACGCGCCGGGACCTGGTGCGTGACCGCATGCGGCTGATGCGCGCCCTCTGGGCCTCCGAACCCACCGCCTACGAAGGCGAGTTCGCCTCCGTGCGGGCCAGCCACGCCCACCCCAAGCCGGCCGGCGGCGCACCGCGCGTCCTGGTCGGCGGCGCCGCGGGTCCCCGGCTCTTCGCGCACATCGCCGAATACGCCGACGGGTGGCTCCCGATCGGCGGCCGCGGACTGACCGGCACGCTGCCCCGGCTCCGCACCTTCTGGGAGGACGCGGGCCGCGACCCGGAAGCCCTCCGCGTGGTGCCGTACGCCGTGCACCCCACCCCCGGCAAGATCGCCCACTACGCCGAACTCGGCATCGAGGAGGTCGTGGTGCAGCTGCCGCCCGGGGACGAGACGAACGTCCTGCGCGTTCTGGACGATTACACCCAGTACCTGTGAGACCGCGCGGCGCGCGCTCGTATGCTCGCACCCATGACTGACCAGCACCCACGACCGACCGCCAACGCCATGCGACGCGCCCTGAAGCGTGCCCGGGACGGCGTGGCGCTCGACGTGGCGGAAGCGGCCGTGCTGCTCCAGGCCCGCGGCGACGACCTGCGGGACCTGTCCGCGTCGGCCGCCCGGGTCCGGGACGCGGGCCTGGCGGCGGCCGGGCGGCCGGGCGTCATCACGTACTCGAAGAGCGTGTTCGTCCCGCTCACCCGGCTGTGCCGGGACAAGTGCCACTACTGCACCTTCGCCACCGTGCCCGGCCGCCTGCGCCGCGCCGGACACGGGATGTTCATGTCACCGGACGAGGTGCTGGACATCGCCCGCTGCGGCGCCGCGCTCGGCTGCAAGGAAGCGCTGATCACCCTCGGCGACAAGCCCGAGGACCGCTGGTCCGAGGCCCGCGAGTGGCTCGACGCGCACGGCTACGACGACACCATCGCGTACGTCCGGGCGATGGCGATCCGCATCCTGGAGGAGACCGGGCTGCTGCCCCATCTGAACCCGGGCGTCATGTCCTGGACGGACTTCCAGCGGCTCAAGCCCGTCGCCCCGTCCATGGGGATGATGCTGGAGACCACGGCCACCCGGCTGTGGAGCGAGCCCGGCGGACCGCACTACGGATCGCCGGACAAGGAACCGGCGGTCCGGCTGCGCGTACTCGAGGACGCGGGCCGCAGCTCCGTGCCGTTCACCAGCGGACTGCTCATCGGCATCGGCGAGACCTACGAGGAGCGCGCCGACTCGCTGTTCGCGCTGCGCCGGATCTCCCGGGCGTACCACGGCATCCAGGAACTGATCATCCAGAACTTCCGCGCCAAGCCGGACACCGCGATGCGCGGCATGCCCGACGCCGAGCTGGCGGACCTGGCGGCCACCATCGCCGTGGCCCGGCTCATCATGGGCCCCTCCGCCTGTCTGCAGGCACCGCCGAACCTGGTGGACGACGAGTACGCCATGCTCATCGGCGCCGGCATCGACGACTGGGGCGGCGTCTCCCCGCTCACCCCGGACCATGTGAACCCCGAGCGGCCCTGGCCCCGCATCGACGAACTCGCCGGGCACTCCCGGGCAGCGGGTTTCCGGCTGGAGGAACGCCTCTGCGTCTACCCGGAGTTCGTACGGCGCGGCGAGCCCTGGCTGGACCCGCGGCTGCTGCCGCACGTCCGCGCCCTCGCCGACCCGGACACCGGCCTCGCCCGTGACGTGCGCCCGCGGGGCCTGCCCTGGCAGGAGCCCGACGAGGGGTTCGTGCCGTCGGGACGCACCGAGCTGCACCGCACCATCGACACCGAGGGCCGCACCAAGGACCGGCGCGACGACTTCGACGAGGTGTACGGCGACTGGGAGGCCCTGCGCGAGCAGGCCGCGCCCGGCATGGTGCCGCAGCGTATCGACGGCGACGTACGCTCCGCGCTCGGGCGGGCCGCCGACGACCCCACGAAGCTCACCGACGACGAGGCGCTGGCGCTGCTGCACGCGGACGGACCGGCCCTGGACGCCCTCACCCGGATCGCCGACGAACTCCGCCGTGACGTGGTCGGTGACGACGTCACCTATGTCGTCACCCGGAACATCAATTTCACCAATGTCTGCTACACCGGCTGCCGTTTCTGCGCGTTCGCGCAGCGCCGCACGGACGCCGACGCGTACACGCTGTCGCTGGAGCAGGTCGCCGACCGGGCGCAGCAGGCCTGGGACGTGGGCGCGGTCGAGGTGTGCATGCAGGGCGGCATCCACCCCGACCTGCCGGGCACCGCCTACTTCGACATCGCCCGCGCCGTGAAGGAACGCGTGCCGGGCATGCATGTGCACGCGTTCTCCCCGATGGAGGTCGTCAACGGCGCCACCCGTACCAACATGTCGGTCCGGGAGTGGCTGTCGGCGGCCAAGGAGGCCGGCCTGGACTCCATCCCCGGCACGGCCGCGGAGATCCTCGACGACGAGGTCCGCTGGGTCCTCACCAAGGGCAAACTGCCAACGGCCACCTGGATCGACGTGGTGCGCACGGCCCATGAACTGGGCATCCGGTCGAGCTCCACGATGATGTACGGGCATGTGGACCAGCCCCGGCACTGGCTCGGCCACTTCCGGACGCTCGCCCGCGTCCAGCAGGAGACCGGCGGCTTCACCGAGTTCGTGACGCTGCCGTTCATCCACACCAACGCACCGGTCTACCTCGCCGGCATCGCCCGCCCGGGCCCCACCGTCCGTGACAACCGCGCGGTCACCGCGATGGCGCGACTGCTGCTGCACCCGCACATCACCAACATCCAGACCAGCTGGGTGAAGCTCGGTGCGGACGGAGCGGCCGAGATGCTCCGCTCGGGCGCGAACGACCTGGGCGGCACCCTGATGGAGGAGACGATCTCCCGGATGGCGGGATCGAGCTACGGCTCCTACCGCTCGGTGCGGGACCTGGTCGCGATCGCCGAGGCGGCGGGCCGCCCGGCGAGGCCGCGGACGACGCTCTACGGAGAGGTCCCGGAGGAACGCGTCCGCGCGGCGGCGGCGTCGGACGGGCACCTGCCGGAGCTGCTGCCGCTGGCGGACACCCCTTAGGCGTCGGGGCGATCGTTCGGAACGCCGCCGGCCGGGCTCGTCCGGACAGCCCCCACCGGGGCGCAGGGGAGGGTGTACGCCGCCTAGCCGTCGGCGCCCCGTGCCCTCCGCCCCTCGTCGTCCATCCGGAGGACCCGGACGAGGACCATTCCCGCCACGATCAGGGTGATGCCCAGCCAGGTCGGTCCTGCGTCGGCGGCCAGTACGACGATGCCCGCCGGAATCAGATAGACGACCGGATACAGGAGCAGGTCGGACAGCGGTGGCGGCGGAGCCGTCGGCACCCCGGCCGCCGCCTTGCTCTGCGCCCGGACCCGGTCCGGGTACCACTCGGTGAAGCGCAGCGCGAAGACGATCACGGCGAGCGGGATGATCCAGTTCGTCCACACGTTGTCGGGCTCGTGGAGCAGCAGGTCGCCTGCGCCGCTCACGAGCGCGCCGAAGAGGAAGGCGAGCCCCCACGCCCCGGTGACGGCGTAGTTGGTGTGCCGGAAGGCGGGCGTGTCCCAGTACTCGCGGGCCACCTGCTCACGGGCGTACTGGAGGGTGAACGGGATCCGCACCGCCATGGAGCCGAAGGCGACGGCCGCGAGTGTGAGGTTGGCCAGCTCGTCGCCCCAGCTCTCCAGCCACCGGAACGTGCCCTCCGAGCCGAACGCCCCGATCACCGCGAGGACCGCGAAGAAGACCACGTCCGCCACCTCGAGGATCTTCAGCGAGGTGCCGGGGCGTGCGATGCGGCCGGCGACGACCAGGACGACGGCGATCCCGAGTGCGATGCCGACGGCGATCTCGAACCGGCCGGGTCCGGACAGGACCGAGAACGCGATCCACGGACTCATCCCGATGGCCGGATTGTCGACGAAGCCGCCCAGATGGCGGCGCGGCTCGGTGCCGGCCACAGCGTTCATGACGAAGCCTTTCCGGTGACGGTCTCCGCGCCGGTCCGGAGCGCCCCGGCCGCACCCGCCGGGAGCAGCCGTGCCCCCGCGGCCGGTACCGCCGCGGCCGCGTCCGGCGGTCCCGCCCCCTCGGCGAACCTGACGGTCGAGCTCCCGAGCGGTCTCCCCCGACCCCGGGCCGCGCTGCGTGCCGGTGCCTGGCGTCCGCAGGACTCCAGGAGGCTGGACACCCCTCGTTCCACGGATGGGCGTGAACATCGGCGCGCATCGTCTCCAGCGTCGCGCCGGGTGGCGGGGCTGTCCACCGCGCCGCCCCGGACCTGCGGGGGCTGCCCGTGACACGGCCTTGCGTATACGAGCCATGTGCGCAGAGTGAGCACTCCGGGCCCTTCCTCGTTCGATTACAGTGCGGGCCATGAGCGCAGCAGCCGCGGCGATTTGGGGCCGTGCCGAGCAACAGGACTTCCGCAGCAGGGTGCGGGGCTGTCTGCTGGGCGGTGCCATCGGCGACGCGCTCGGCGCGGGCGTCACCGCGCTCCCCCTGGAGCAGATACGCCTCGCCCACGGGCCGGTGGGCGTCATCGACCTGGTCCCCGCCTACGGGCGGCGCGGCGCGATCACGGCGGCCACCCAGATCACGATGTTCACCATCGACGGACTGATACGCGCCCAGGTGCGCCGCGACACCGGGGCCTGGCACCCGCCGACCGATCTGCACCGGGCCTACCTGCGCTGGGCGGCCACCCAGCGTGACTGGGGGCCGGACGAGCGCCGCGAGGACAACGGCTGGCTCGGCCGTGAGGAGTGGCTGTACACCCGCCGCGACCCGTCGCCCGCCTCACTGGCCGGGCTGTCCGACGAGGTGCTCGGCACACTCCAGCAGCCGAAGAACCCGGAGGCCCGGGACGCCGGTGCGGTGGTGCGTTCGGCGCCGTTCGGACTGCTGGTCGGCTGGGAGCCGCAGCTGGTGTTCCAGCTGGCGGTCGAGTGCGCGGCGCAGACGCACGGGCACCCGTCGGCGTTCCTTTCGGCGGGCGCGTTCGCGGTGGTCGTGCACGGCCTGGCGCGCGGCGAGACCCTCGACACGGCGGTGCAGCGGGCGCTGGCCGGGCTGGCGCCCTGGCCGGCGCACGAGCCGGTCGCCGAAGCCCTGCAGGGCGCGCTGGGTGCCGTGCGGCAGGGCATACCCGGGCCCTCGCTGATCGAGTCACTGGGCGACGGGAACTCCGCGGAGGGCCTGCTCGCGGTCGCCGTCTACGCCGCGCTGGTCGCGGAGGACGTCCGGCACGGACTGAAACTCGCCGTGAACCACGGCGGCCACTCGGCCGTGGCCGGATCGCTGTGCGGGAGCCTGCTGGGGGCACTGCACGGCGAGACCGCGCTGCCGCCCGCCTGGGTCGCCGAACTGGAGGGCCGCGGCACGCTGCTGGAACTGGCCGACGACTTCGCGATGGAGATGACGCAGGGGCCCGCCCTGCACTCGCCCGCCGCCTCCGCACAGGGATGGCTGGCCCGCTACCCGAGGGCCTGACGCCGGGTGCCTGCGCCCGCGTGCGGGTCCGGGTCCGGGTCCGGCCCGTGTACCGCCTGCCTTGCCTGCCCGCTCCCCGAGGGCCAACGCCGGGTGCCTGCGCCCGCGTGCGGGTCCGGGTCCGGCCCGCGTACCGCCGACCCGCCGGCCATAGGTGGGGGCCCGGCGCTCCGACGACCTGGAGTAGGTCAACCGCGGCGCCCCGTCGTTCCTCGCCGAGGCCTCCGCACTGCTCGGCGGACAGCTCGACCAGGACATGATCGCGGCACTCGCCGGACAGCTGCTCGTCCCGCGCCTCGCCGACTGGTGCGCCGTGTGGCTCGCCCCGGACGAGGCCGAACCGGGCGGCGGGCCCCGGCTCTCCGGCGTGTGGCGAGAACATGACGGGGGCGCGGACGCGACCGCGCGGCGGCCTCAGCGCATCACCTCGCCGGCGTTCACCAGCAGGGACTGGCCGGTGATCGCGCGGGCCCGGTCCGACGCCAGGAAGACCGCGGCGTTCGCCACGTCCCCGTCCGTCGCCAGTTCCGGCAGCGCCATCCGTTCGGTCAGCCGGCCCAGCACCTCCGCCTCCGGAACGCCCTCGGTGTCGGCGGTGAACCGTACGTAGCCCTGCACGGGCGGTCCCCACATCCAGCCGGGGAGGACCGTGTTGACCCGTATCCGGTACGGGCCGAGCTCGCGCGCCAGCGAGTACATCGCCGAGGTCAGGGCGCCCTTGGACGCCGCGTAGGCCGCCTGCCGCACCTGGGAGGGCGCGGCGACCGCCGACTGCGTGCCCACGATGACGACGGATCCGCCGCGCTCCTTGAGGGCGGGCAGGCACGCCCTGGTCATCCGCAGCGTCCCGAGCAGGTTCACGTCGAGGACGCGCTGCCAGCTGTCGAAGTCCGCGTCCTCCAGGCCGCCGAAGCAGCTGTCCCACGCGGCCACGTGCACCACGGCGTCGATGCCGCCGAAGCGCTCGACCGCGAGCGCGGCCAGTGCCGCGCACTGGGACTCGTCGGTGATGTCGGTGGCGCAGTGCGCGGTGTGCGCCCCGTCGGGGTCGATCTCGGCCGCCGACTTGGCGAGGTTCGCCTCCGTCCGCGCGCCGAGCACGGCCCTTCCGCCGTCCCGCACCACGGCGGCCGCCACCTGGTGTCCTAGTCCGGCGCCCACACCGGACACGACGACGGTCTTCCCTCGCAGAGGCATGCCGAGCTCCCTCCGTGCTCCCTCGGGCCGCTGTCTGACGATGCGTCAGAGTAGGGTCCGGGGGGAGCGGGCGGAAGGGGTGTGCCGGAGCCCGGTCAGAAGCTGCCGTTCAGGCCCCACCACTCGCCGTCGATGCGCTGCGGCCGCTTGAACGAGCCCGCGCCGTCGCCGGTGTAGCCGATCAGCCAGCCGAGGTGGCCCGGGCTGCCGTCGATCCGGTAGGTCTCGTTGGTGACGCCCGCCAGATCGGCCCGGCCGTCACCGGTGTGGTCGCCCTCCTGCGGGGCGCGCGTCCGGACGACTCTAGGGGGTGTCCGGTGGATCACGGCCGGGCCCCTCCCCAACTGACGATCCATCAGATAGACCGGAGGGATGACAGACGACACGCGCAGCGAGACCTACGCGGAACTGGCGTCGGTCGGCCCGTACGGGGTGCAGCCGGGCCACGCCCTGATCACCATGGTCGAGCCCCACCCGGGCCATGAGTACGCGTACAACCGCTGGTACGAGGACGACCACTACTACGCCGGCGCGATGGCCATGCCCTGGATGTCCGCGGGGCGGCGCTGGGTCGCCACCCGGGACCTCCAGTTGCTGCGCTACCCGGAGAAGTCCGCGATCGCCCGGCCGGTGACCGCGGGCTGCTACCTCTCCACGTACTGGATCACCCGCGGCCGCTATGCCGACCACATGAAGTGGACCGTGGCCATCAACCGGCGGCTGAACCGCGACGCCCGGGTCCACCAGGAGCGCACGCACGTCTTCACGGCCTTCCAGGACCACGAGGCCACCGTCTACCGCGACGGGGCCGCGGGGCCGCGTGACATCCATGCGCTTGACCACCCCTATGCGGGACTGGTCGTCGAGGTGATCGACACGGAGAGTCTGGAGCAGCGGGCGGAACTGCTGGAGTGGCTGCGCACGGCCCACCTGCCGAAGCGCCTCGCCGGTTCACCGGCCGCGCTGGTGACCGTCTTCCGGCCGACACCGCTGCCGTCGACCCGGATGACCTATGTGAAGCAGGTGGAGGGCGTCGACACCCGGCTGACGCTGCTGTGGTTCCTGGAGGCCGATCCCCGGGAGTGCTGGGAGGAGCACTTCGTGAGGCTCGGCGAGCCCGTGGCCGAGGCGGGACTGGGGCGGGTGGAGCTGGTGGCGCCCTTCATTCCGACCGTCCCGGGCACCGACCGGTACGTCGACCGGCTCAGGTGACGCGCCCGGCCCGTGCGGTGCGTCCGGCCGGATCCGGGCGGTCCGCAGGGAGCGCCCGGGGCATGGCCGAGCCCCCTCGGCCGGGACGGCGGACCAGTCGAGAGGGCTCCAGGTACTGCTGGTGCGGTTGTGGCGCTGGGGAATCGCTCAACCGAGGTCGAAGGTGCCCTGGTTCACCCCGGAGACGAACGAGCTCCAGGCCGTGGGGACGAAAGTGATCGACGGGCCCTCGGGAACCTTGGAGTCCCGGACGGCGACGGCCTGCACGGCCGGAGACTTGACCTCGATGCACGCGCCATTCCCAGTGGAGTACGAGGACTTGGTCCAGTTTTCCGTGGCACCCTGAAGAATTGCCATGACTGCTCCGTATTGCCGGTGAGTTGCGCCAACGTTCTTGATGGCGTGATCGACGCTACTCGCAAGGCCTTGGCGGGCGGAGGCGCCGTTCACTCGACCGGATGGCATCCTCGACGAGGATCTTCCGTGGATGGTTGCGGAGGTGTACCGTTACCGCTCCTCATTTGAATAACGGACATATTGCGCCAATCGGCTGTGGGTGTCAGCGGGCGTAATCCTTGGCGATGTCGGTGATGAACTGGCGGGTCTGGTCCGCATTCAATGCCTGTGCCCGGAGATGTTCGTACATCACGCTGTATCGCTGCACATCGTTGGCCTTCTCCAGATACAGATCGCTGGTCACGCCCTCGATGTAGACCACACTGGAGTCCGCGGCGTCGGGGAACTCCAGAATGGCGTACTGGCCGTTGATCCCCGGGTGCGCGCCCATGTCGAACGGCAGCACCTGGATCGTGACGTGCGGCTGCTGCGACTGCTCGACCAGGTATTCCAGCTGCTCGATCATCAGTTGCTTCCCGCCGACCACGCGCTTGAGCGCCGCCTCGTCGATCACCGCCCACAGGCGCAACGGGCGCTCGGCGGAGTGAATGCGGTCCTGCCGGCGCACGCGCACCTGCACCCGCTTCTCGATGTCGCTGCCGGTGCTCTCCGGCAGTGCGCCGCTGATCAGCGCCTCCGCGTAGGAGCGGGTCTGCAGCAGACCGGGCACCACCTGGGGCTCGTACACCCGCAGACTCGCCGCGTCCGTCTCCAGACCGATGTAGACGCTGTACGGGATGTCGCCGAAGGCGTGCCACCAGCCCTGCTGGCGGGAGTCCTTGGCCATCTGCATCAGCGAGTCGACGATCCGGTGGTCCTCGACCTCGTAGACTCCGCACAGATCGCGCACATCGCGCTGGCTGATCGAGCGGCGGCCGTTCTCCAGCCGGCTGATCTTCGACTGCGAGACGAGCAGGCGCTCCGCGACCTCCTCCGCGGTCATGCCCTTGAGTTCACGAAGCCGGCGCAGTTCCTGGCCCAAACGGCGGCGCCTGACGGTGGGGTTGACGTTCGACGCCAAGGGAACTGCACCTCCGGGCTGCGGCTTTTCTGCTCTTCCGGTCAGCAGACTGCCACCAATGTTCCGTTCCGCGCTGGAAAACGGCCACACACGGTTCCGTCGTGGCCACTTGACGCAACCGAGCGAAGGCGCGAGAGGTGTGGCGTGCGGGACCGGGTGACCGGTCCCGCACGCGTGCGGCTCCCGAACCGGGTCCGAGGGGACGCCGGAGCGGCGAGTGGTGCGAACGTCGGTACGAGGATCTGGTGCCGTGATCGTTGCCGTGGCTGTTGCCGCCGGCGGTGTCGTGACCACTGCCGTGGCGGCAGCCGTGATGATGCCGTCACGGCAGTCGTCGCGATTGCCGTGATGGCAGTGGCGTGGTGCCGGCCGCGGTTGTATTCCGGGTGTGCGGCCGTGGTTTCAGTGCGCCGCGACGCGGGCCATGCCGGCCCGGCGCGAGTGCGTCGGCATCGCCGCCGCGGTCGGGCGGCCGGCCGATGCGGGGGAACCCGCCCGGCGCGGTTGTGCGCCCGCCCCGTTCTGGACGTCCATCACGGCGTGCGCCACGAGTCCGCCCATGGGGTCGTGCCGGATCAGATCCCGGAGCCTGGAGCGCGATGAACGCCCTTCGTTCCCGGGATACAGGTGCTTGCCGAGGCCGACCGCATGGGCCAGCGCGGCGAGCGCGGCGGTCCGCGGGTCCGGCGGTACACCGGTGCGGATCGCCGAATCCAGCCGGGCCCTGATCTCCCGGCTGATGGCCGTGTCCGTCGCCTGGTAGCGAGTCGTCGGCAGTACCCCGCACATCTGGCCCTCCACGGCATGCACCATGCCGCATCGCTCCAGATGCGAAAGATACGTCTGGCGCAGCCCCAGCCGGGGCCCGCCGATCCAGTGGACGGCCCGTACCGGAGCGCCGCGTCTGCGCAGCAACTCCAGTGCGGAGTCCAGGGTCGGATCTCCGGTCGGCCGTGGTACAACCACGGCGATACGATCCCCGTCAGGGGCTATCCGTCCTGCCAGGGCCAGCTCCACTAGCTGAGCTCCGGCCAGGCCGAGGTCGAGCGACTGCGGCTGCGCTGTGGTACCCGTCGCCGGGTCCAGAGCGAGCAGCAGAAGCTCCTCCGGAATTGTTCTGCGGCTCCTGCCCATCCATGCCTCCCCGCGTGGATGAATGACAGGGTGACGCCTCTCACATTGGTCTGTCGAGAGTGCCTGGGTGCTTCGTACGGGAACCGGCATGTATGTCGTTCTCGTCTAGCACGGCGGCCAGGGCGTTCAGCCCTGACACTGGTAGAAGTTTGGGCGGGCATACGCATGAAGGAGGCATCGGTGGCGGGCGAGTCCCCCGACAAGTCGGAGCAGCAGAAGTCCTCGGGGGAGACCACTCCGGATGAACGTGACAATCGGGATCCTCGACTTGCCTTCCGTGATTTCTCCGGCCGCGCGTCCTCGGGTGGGCGCACCGACACGGGGAGCGGGGGTGCGGTCGACCGGGCGACGGCCGTCTTCAAGACGATGACGCCGCGCGGCTCGTCCGAGGTTGCGGGCGATCCGGCGAAGGTCTCCGGCCCGGCCGACCCGTCGGCCGACGCGGATCGGGACCCGGGCGTGGAGCGCGGCCGGGGCGGTGTGGCCACGGCGGTCGCGGACCCGGCGACGTCCGACGCCAAGCCCGGCGACACCGACGGGGGTTCGTGGTTCTCCCGCCCGGTGAAGCGGGTGAGCCTGGAACGGCAGCAGGAGCCGGTCGCCGAGGACGGCGAGCACGCCGAGGAGCGCGAAGCCGCCGACGGAGACGCGGACGACGCTCCCGTCGCGCGGTCGGAGCCCGCCATCAGGTCCGCGGCCGACGGGGACCGCGACGAGCCGTCCGAGGACGAGGCGGCCAAGGGCGATGTGCCTGGGGACGACGCTCCCGCGGCACGCGACGAGGACGACGACCTGGACGACGACCAGGCCGGGGCCGAGGACGAGGCCGCGCCGGAGACCGACGACGGACCGCGCGTCCGGGACGAAGCCGATGACGCGGACGCCGACGACGCGGTGAACGCGAAGGACGAGGCCAAGCGCGCCGTTCGGGCCGACGACGCGGACCGGGACGAGGAAGACGGCCGGGACGACGAAGGCGACCGGGACGAGCCCGCGAGTGGTGCCGGCGTCGACGGCTCGGCGTCGGACCACACCGAGGACCAGGGCGACGCCGCGGACGACGAGGGCGGCCACGGGGACGACCCCGCGGACCCCGCGGACGACAAGGGCACCGACCGCGGCGATGACGACACGTCTGCCGCCGGTGCCACGCCGGCAAAGCGGGTCGACCAGGCCACGGCCGTGTTCAAGGCCGTGCGCCGGCCCGCCGTCGACCAGCCGACCACCATGCTCAAGGTGTCCCCGCCGGACGCCGGACCGGCCTCCGCGCCGTCCGCCGGGCGCAAGACTGCGGACGGGGACGAGGCCCGCCCCCAGGGCCAGGGCAAGGCCGGGACCGTTCCAGCCGGACCGGAGCCCCGGAAGCCCACAGCCGCGGGTCCGGAGACCCGGAAGCCCAAGGCCCCGGCCGCGGGTCCGGCGTCCCGGACGCCCGGCGCCCCGCGCCGCCCGGACTCCCCCGGCGCCTCGGACCGGCCCGCCGGCTCCAAGTCCGTTCCCGCGCCCGCGCCCAGGCCCGCCTCCACGGACAGGCCCGCGGCGGCGTCCGTCTCCGCACCCTCGTCCGCCCCGGCCAGGTCGTCCTCGCTGGGCGAGATCGAGCGGACCCGGCAGCAGCCCCTGCCGCCGAAGCCGCCGCTCGACCTGCTCGCGGAGCTGACCAACACCCCGCCCCCGCCGGACACGGCACTGCGGACCACGGTCCGACGGTTCAAGATCTGGACCCCACTGGCCCTGCTCGTCCTGATCATCTTTGCGGTCGTACAGATGGTGCGCCCGCTGCCGGAACCCTCCCTCGCGCTGTCCCGGGACGCCGAGTTCACCTTCGAGGGCGGACAGGTCAAGCTGCCGTGGCCCGGCGAGGGCCAGTCCGCGGTGGAGGTCGAGGGCGTCGGCGTCATGGGCACGGAAGGTGCGCGGAAGCCCGCCCCGATCGCGAGCGTCACCAAGACCATGACGGCGTACGTGATCCTCCAGGGCCACCCCCTCAAGGGCAAGGAGGAGGGGCCGCAGATCGAGGTCGACCAGCAGGCCGAGGACGAGTCCAAGGCCAAGGACGAGTCGACCGCCTCGATAAGGAAGGGCCAGAAGTTCAGCCAGAAGCAGATGCTGCAGCTGCTGATGATCCCTTCGGGGAACAACGCGGCCCGTCTGCTCGCCCGCTGGGACTCCCAGTCCGAGGAGGTGTTCGTCAAGAAGATGAACGACGCCGCCAAGGCACTGGGCATGAACGACACGACGTACACCGACCCGAGCGGTCTGAAGTCGACGACCATCTCCACGGCCGACGACCAGCTGAAGCTGGCCAAGGCGGTGCTGCAGAACGAGGTGTTCCGGGAGATCGTCGACACGCCCCAGATCCAGATCCCCGGCATCCCCGGAACGATCTACAACAACAACGGCCGGGCCCTCCTGGAGCCGGGTGTGAACGGCGTCAAGACGGGCTCGTCGACCCCGGCCGGCGGCAACCTGCTGTGGTCCGCCGACACCGTCGTGGACGGTCAGAAGCGCCGGATCGTCGGTGCCGTGTTCGGTATCCAGACCGGCGCCACGGTGGACGCCAAGCTGCAGAAGTCGATCACCGACAGCATCACGCTGATCAAGGCCGCGCAGAAGTCCGTCGAGTCGGCCGCGGTCGTCAAGAAGGGCGATGTCGTCGGGTACGTCGACGACGGGCTCGGCGGACGTACGCCCGTCGTGGCGACCAAGGACCTGAAGGCGGTCGGCTGGTCCGGCCTCAAGGTCCGGCTCGAGATCGAGGGCGGCAGCGTCCCGCACTCCGCCCCGGCGGGGACCGTGGTCGGCAAGGTGACCGTCGGCACCGGCTCCGGCATGGTGTCGGCTCCGGTCGCGGTGCAGAGCGAGCTGTCCGAGCCCGGCTTCGGAGCGAAGCTCATCCGCCTGGGCTGATCCCCCCGGGGTCACGGGCGGCAGCGGGGGGGGGGGGGGGGGGGGGGGGGGGAAAGGGGAGCGACGGGGGAAAAAAAACACGGCGAGAGAAGAAAGGACTGCGACCCTTGCAGGGGGAGAACGAGAGCACCCCT
>NZ_JBVICA010000031.1:0-36573 GCF_055573115.1 Streptomyces sp. NPDC030222 | reverse complement strand
TAGGCTCTGGTCGCGGTGCAGAGTGAGCGGTCAGAGTCCGGTTTCGGAGCGAAGCTCATCCGCCTGGGCGGATCCCCCCGGGGTCACGGGCGGCAGCGGGCGTGCGCCGCGGCCGCGGCGCACGCCCGGACGGCAGTACGGACCACCCTGCGGACGTGCGGGTGCCGCCACCGGTTGCGCGGACCGGGCCGGCACTGCAGCCTGTCGGCGGGGCGCGCCGAGGCGCACGTCGGCACGTACGCCGACCCCTGTGGGCAGTTCGACAAACATGGGCCGAGGAGGACGGGAGGGCCGCAGTGACCACCGCTGAGCCCACGCACGCCGCGGCCGGCGCCCGCCCCCGGCCGTCGGCCGACGACCCCACCCGCCCGTCGGCCGGGACGGCGGAGCCTCCGCCCGGGGCCGCGGACGCCGCCCGGGGACCGGCCGGGACCGCGGACGCCACCCCGGGACCGGCCGGGACCGCGCCCGTCGCCCGCCGGACGTTCCGCGAGCTGCTCCGGCATCCGGTAGCCGTCGCCACGGTCGTCGCCGCGGTCGCGCACCTCGTCTGGGTCTTCGCGGTCGCGAACAGCGGCGGTGACATCGCGGCGCAGGACGCGTGGGCCGAGTTCGTCGGCCGGCACCCCGACTCGGCGTACAACCTGGCCTGGTACGGCGGGATGCACCCCGTCTCGTACAGCGTGGTGTCGCCGTACGTGATGTCCCTGCTCGGCGTCCGGACGACGATGATGATCGTCGGCACGGTCTCGGCCGGGCTGACCGCGCTGCTGCTGGTCCGGATCCGGGCCGTGCGGAACCCGATGGCGTGCGGCCTCGCCGGCGTGTTCGCCTTCCTGTGCAACGCGTTGTCCGGCCGGGTCACCTTCGGGCTGGGCATGATGTTCGCGATGGCCGCGGTCGCCGCGGTCTTCTGCCGGCCGCGGGTCTCCCGGCGCAGGGACCGCTGGTGGAAGGCGGCCGTCGCCGCGCCGTGCGCCGGCCTCGCCACCGCGAGCAGCCCGGTGGCCGGCCTGTTCCTCGGCGTGGTCGCCGCGGCGCTGTTCCTGAACGGCAGGCGCCCGGGTGCGTATGCGCTGGGGCTCGCGCCCGTCCTGGTGGTCGGGCTGTCCGCCTGGTTGTTCCCGTTCTCCGGCACGCAGCCGATGGCCCTGGGCACGGCGGCGCTGCCGTTCCTCTTCGCGGTGCTGGTGATGGTCCTCGTACCGGCGCAGTGGCGGACGGTCCGGACCGGCGCGGCCGTCTACGGCGTCGGCGTACTGCTGACCTGGCTGGTCGACTCCCAGATCGGCTCCAACGTCTCGCGGTTCGCGATGCTGTTCGCCGGGGTGGTGCTGCTGGCGGCCCTGCCGTACGCGGCGCCGCGGTCCCGCCGCTGGTACGCACTGGTCCTCGCCTTCGCCGGGTTCACCGGCTGGATCGGCTTCAAGAGCGTCGACGACATCGTGCGGACCGCCCCGGACGCCTCCTGGGCGCGGGAGATGGCGCCGCTCGTGGACCGGCTGCAACGGCTCGGAGCCGACAAGGGCCGGGTGGAGGTGGTCCCGGCCAGCAGCCACCGCGAGGCCTCCGCGATGGCGCCGTACGTCAATCTCGCCCGGGGCTGGAACCGCCAGGCCGACATGGAGCGCAACCCGCTCTTCTACGACGACACCCTCGACGCCGAGAACTACCTCGACTGGCTGCACCGCTGGGCGGTGCACTACGTGGTGCTGCCCAAGGACGCCCCGGACCACTCCGGCGCCGTCCGCGAGGCCGAGCTCGTCTCCGGGGGACTGCCGTACCTGAAGCGGATCTGGGCCGACGACAACTGGCAGCTGTTCGCCGTCGACGCCCCCACCCCGATCGCCGACCCGCCCGCCAGGGTCGTACGGGCGGAGGCGGACGAGGTCGTGATCCGCGTGAACGCGCCCGGCATGGTGCGCATCCGTGTGCCGTACTCCCCGTGGCTGGCCCTCGTCGACGCCGACGGCAGGAGCGTCGAACCTCCCCGGGCGACCCCGGCACCGGCGTCCCGCGAGGACGAAGGGGCACCGCCGGTGTACCGGAACGTCAACGGCTGCCTGCTGAAGGCGGAGGAGGACACGGCGGGCGACGAGTGGACCCAGCTCCTGGCCCCCGCGCCCGGCACGTACCGGCTCGCCGCTCCCTACTCCATCCCGCGGGGCACCGAGTGCCCGGAGGAGCTGTGGCCGTCGGCGCGAGCAGGCGCGGCGAGCGGACACGGCGAGCAGGCCCGGCGACAGCCGGGCGCCGCTTCGCACCCGGGCGGGCAGGAGCAGCCGGGTGAGTTGCACAGGCCGGACGCGGACGCGCCGGGTCGGCCGAACCGGCCGCCGGAGCCCCGACGGGTGCCGGGGCCCGCCGGGACGTAGGGCCGGACGCGATGTCCCGCCCGCGAACTCGACATCCTGCCCCGGGCCCGCCGCGTTCGTGGGTACCGGCGACGATCGCCTGCGCGAGCGGATGCTCGGTGCGGGCCCCGGGCCGGCATCCTGCCCCGGACCCGACGTCTTCCCGCCCCGGCACGTGGGGGCGCCCGGGGCCCGGCGTCCCGCCCCGGACCCGACATCCTGTGCAGAACCCGAACCCGAACCCGACGCCCGGGTGCCGTCAGGTGCCGGAGCCGCTGTCGTCCCGGACGACGGGGCAGGCGATGTCGCACACCTCGTCCGTCGGCGCCGCTCCGTCCCAGTCCGGTTCGAAGTAGACCTCCCGGCACGGCCCGTCGACGGTCAGCCCCTGCTCCTCGATCCACTCCTCGACCGCGTCGTAGGCGGAGAGGATCTGCGGATACGCCACCTGGGCCTTGGTGATCCGGGTGTGGACGAGCCGGCGCGCGGGCTCCACCCGTACGACCGTGCCGCGCCCGCGGGCCGCGGCCGCATAGGCCTCGGCAGCCACGGCGTCGGCCACCGGCACGCACACCTCGGCCGGTCCGTCGCTCTCCTCGGACACGTCGGAGTGGTACGCGACGAAGGGGATCCCGGCGAACCCGCCGCACTTCTCCACCGCCGCCTTCTCCAGCCGTCCGAACGCGGCCGGGATCCAGCGCGGCAGCTCGTCCGCGGACACATGCCTGCGCTCGGCGAGTACGACCTGCTCCGGTACCTCGCACGTCTCGATCCTGTACACGGTCCCTCTCCTGCCCGACAGTCGGTCACGGAGATGGGATACGAGCGCCCTCTGCACCGCCACGCGCTCCTCGACCCCCGCCCAGTGGCGGGCGACCGCGTCGGCCGCCTCCTGCGGCGGCAGTTCGACGACCTCGGCGATCCTCGCCAGGGGCATGTCGATCTGCCGCAGCAGCGCCACCAGCCGCGCCCGTTCGGCCTGGTCCGCCCGGTACCAGCGGTAGCCGGTCACCTCGTCCACCCGTGCGGGAACGACCAGCCCGAGCCGGTCGTACAGGCGCAGGGCCTTGGGGGAGAGGCGGGCGCGGGCCGCGAACGCACCGATGCTGAGGAGACTCCCGGACGTTCCGGAAGCATCGGGAGGGTCCGGGGTCTCCCGTGAAGGGGGTTTGCGGGGTGATGCGGTTGTCACGGTTCCATCCTCCGTCGCCGGGCTTCCTCGGTGCCCGGTGGCCCCACCGTGAGCCCTGCCCCAGGGGCAGGGTCAAACCTGCACCGGTCCGATCCGCCGGTCTCCTCCGCCAGGGCGGTCGTGAAACTGTGGCGGGGGCGGTCCCGCAGCGCATTGACCCAAGGTCAAAGCACCTTTTTCTTCCTCATCCCTACCAGTCGGTACGCGGGTTGCTGCATAGTGAGGGCCCATGTCGTGCGAACGGTGCGGGAGCGGTGACGTCGGTGCGCTGCCCGGGATGAGTTGCTTCGTCTGCGGCGAGAACGCGGAGCCGCGGACTCGTGCGGCGAGCAGGAGCCGGCACTCGGGCGTCCTGGTGACGTCCGGGGCCTCCCTGCTGCTCGTCGGGCTCCTGGCCGCCGGGCTGCTGATGGCCTCGTCCGGCGACGCGGACGGCGGGGGCACCGCGGCGGGCGCATCGTCCACCCTGCTGCCGCCGCGTGCCGCCCTGCCCAGGCCCGACTGGCCGAGCGCGCTGCCCGAGGACCTGGCCACGTCCGCCGCACCGACGGCCTCCGCGACATCCGCGTCCCCCACCCCCAGCAGGTCGGCAACGTTGTCACCGTCCCCGGAGCCCAGCACCGGGAAGCCCTCCGCCAAGCCGTCCCCCTCGCGCGGCCGTTCCTACTCCGCGTGGGCCGGCCCCGGCTGCTCCACGGGCTACTACTACGAGTCGGGCCGCTGGTCCGACGGCTTCCGCGGCTGGTACGGCGTGCGCTCCGGCGGATACCGGGGCAGCGGCTGCGACGGCCGCTTCTCGGCCATCCCGATGTCGGGCAGCGCCTACCAGGACTACGGCAGCAGCGCGACCTGGTACTGGCGGGTCGACAGCGCGTACCGGCGCTGCTCGCTCGCCGTGTACGTCCCCCGCGGCTACCGCAGCCAGGACGTGGCCGGCGACCCGAGCGTGTACCACCTGCTCGCCGACCCGTTCGACATGGGCTCCCGCTACCACACCTTCGGCGTCGACCAGACGAGACACCGCGGCGAACTGGTCCCCGTGGGTACGTACGACGTACGCGGCCCGTACTTCGCCGTGCGCCTCACCGACCGCGGCGAGGACTGGGACCGGGGCGGGTACCACCACGACGGGGACCGGTCCGGCGCGCACCACGCCGCGGCGCAGCTGCGGCTGAGCTGTACGGCCTGAGACCGCCGGACGTGACGGTTCGTCGATCGTGACGGTCCGTCGGACGACCGGGGCGTGACGAGCCGGGCGGTGCCCCGGCGCCCGGCCTGAACCTCGCCGACCCGCGCGTCAGCGCGCCCCGGTTGCCCCCCTCCCTCCCGCCGGGCGTACCCGTCGTTACCCGGAACCCCGAACTCCCGTGCAGTCCTGCCGCGACGGCCGCGTTCCTCCGCACGATCGCCGAGACACTGGGGACTTGGGGTGTCCGCGGCAGCGGCCCTGCAACTCGTAAGCAGATGATCGTCAAGACGGCAGAATGACAACGTCTGTCCGCCGAAAAACATCCTCTTCTGTCACATGTGTTCGTTGGCCGAGAAGGCGCGATAGCGGCTGATAAAAATACTCCCCTGGTGTGGCGCATCGATCACGTGTGTGAAGTACGTGTGTATGAAGTGCGCGCGCCCGAATCACATGGTGCCGCGTCATCAAGGGGAGCGATGTCCGGGATTCGCGAGTCCCTCGACCGGGCCGGACACGACCTGCTCTTCCGCTGCCTGCTCCAGTGGGGGGACGACCGCGTCACCGGAACGCTCCATGTCTCCGGAAAGCCCGGCGGGGTGTTCCATTTCGGCCAGGGACGTGTCATCGCGGTCGAGAGCCCCGGGGCCCCGGGGGTCGAGGCGCTGCTGGTGCGTTCCGGACGCGTCGGCGAGGACGACTGGACGGGGTTGCTGGAGGCGGGCCCGGCCGCGCGCTGGCCGGCCGGCGAGCTGGTGCAGCGCGGACTCGTGGGAGCCGCAGAGCTCCAGGTGATCTCGATGATGGCGATACACGACGCCGTCTTCGCCGTCGTCGCCGGCGAGGTGGGCGGCTGCGCCGCCGCCCCCGTAGGACCCTCCTCGCCGCCGGCCGGTCGCGGCGAGGAGCCGGGGCTGCTGGTCCGGGAGGCGCGCCGGCGGCTGGCCGCACTGGCCGCACTGCCCCAGGCGGTGCTCCCGGACCGCGAGCGGGTCGTCCCCGCCGGGCAGGCCGCGGACCCCGACCGACGGCTCGGCGATGCCCGACGGGAGATCCTCTCCTTCGCCAACGGCAGGCGCACCGCGCGCGACATCGCCTTCGTCATCGGCCGAGGCGTGTACACCGTCACCGTCGAGATCTCCCGCATGCTCGGCGACGGCCTGCTGGAGCGGTCCACCACGTACCACGAGGGCGCCGTCGTGCGCGACACCGCCCCGTGGGGACCCGCACGACGAACCCCGGCCCGGCCCTCCGGCCCGGCCCCTCCCGCGGCAGGGCTGCCCCGCCGCGACCCGGGAGCGAGCGGAATCGTCGAATCACTCGCCGGGGAAAAGCCCGTGCCGAGTTGGAAAGAACTCTTCCGGCTGGGAGGCAGGATCCGGACCCAGAGTCCCGCGAATCCGAGTCCAGAAGGAAGTGAACGGAAAAACAATGGGTCAGAGGAGGCCGACAGGTGAATCGCCAGGCTTTGGTCAGTGAAATGCGGGGTCTCAGAGAACAGGTGACGGGAATCACCGACACCGCGGTGGTGGCCGTGGACGGTCTGCTCATTGCGGCGGACATGGAAAAGGGCGTCTCCCCGGACGACCTCGCGGCACTCGCCGCGGCCGGCCTCGGCGTCGCCAAGCGCACGGCGGAGGCCACCGGCCAGGGCATGCTGCGGCAGACCGTGACCTACAACAGCCGTGGCTGCACGGCCGTCTACGCGGTCGGCGACATGGCGCTGATGGTCGTGCTGGGCGACGAAGGCCTCAACGTCGGCCGTCTCCACCTCGATTCCCGGCCGACCCTCGAACGTATCGGCTCCATCCTGACGGAAGGTGTGTGACGGCAATGACGTCCAAGCGCATGACCCAGAACTTCTCGGACCATGTGACGGCCCTGGTCAAGTCGCTCCGGACGGAGACCCCCGACTGCGTCGCCGCCGGCGTCGTCGACATGGGCACCGGAATGCTGCTGGCCTACGAGACGGTCGACACCCACCCGCCGGAGGTGCTCGACCTGCTCGCGGGAGCCACCCTCGACCTGTTCCAGGGGCGCACCGTGGTCATGATCGAGAACGTCTTCAAGGAGCGCAGGGGTGTCGTCGACACCCAGCACTACTTCCAGGAGATCCTGGTCAACAGCGACAATCTGACGCACTTGTTCATCCGGATGAACGACCAGCAGGACGTTGTCGCGGTTGCGGTCTGCCGCAAGTCGGTGAACGTGGGCATGCTCTTCGCCCAGACGCGCAGGGTGGTGAAGGAGTACTCAGGACTGTGACGCCGCACCGGGGCCGTCGTCGCCCGTCGGATCCGGCGCACCCGGGGCCGGCGGCTGGGGTCCGCCGTGCTCGTCGGGTCTTTGCCGCCCGGGCGTCGGGCCTGTGCTGCCGGGGCTGAGCTCGCCGGGCCCGGGGTCCCGGGGCAGCGCAGCTTCCCGGGCCTGTGCACCGGACGACGTTCCCGGGCCTGTGCACCGGACGACGTTTCCCGGGCCTGTGCACCGGACGACGATGACGGCCCCCGGCGGCAGCGGGAAGTGACACCGCCGGGGGACCGGACCCGCCCGGCGCCGACACGACGGCCAACTGCCGCCCGGCTGCCGGGTGGTGGCCATCAAGCGGACGGTGGACGGTGGGCGGCGGAGGGCGGAAGTCGGGTGGTGGACGATCAGTCGGCGGGGAGGTTTCCCGCCCGGCGGAGGTACGGGCGGCCGGGCCGGTCGTCGGCCGCAGGGCCCGGACCGTCAGGCGGCCCGGCGGCGGCCCAGCAGCGCGCCCCCGACGATCCTGGCGGGCGGGCACAGGGTCTGGCCGTGCGCGGCGAACAGGTCGTCCCGGGACGGGAACCGCCCGAGGTCCTTCCGTACGAGCGCCGACAGGTCGAAGGAGGAACAGCCGTCCGCACCGCACGTCGAGCCGTCCCAGTCCACCGCGGTGGACGCCAGAGCCTCGAAGAGCGTCTGCGGACCGGAGTTGGTGAAGCCCCGAGGGTCGGACGCGCGAAGGGCGTGCAGCGGCCCGTAAAGCTCCGAGACCCCCACCCATTCCCGTGCGAGCCGGAACTCCGGCCAGGCCAGGAGGACTTCGTCCGGCACCAGCGGCCGCAACCGCGGGAAGCGGGGGTACCAGAACGAGCCGTCCACCAGCAGTCCCCGTACCCGCGTGGCGATCCCCGCCGCCCGTGCGACCGCCTCGAGCACCGCCAGCCGCTGACTGCACGACCCACGGCGTCGCCGCAGCGTCTCCGAGACGGCCTGTGCGTCATTCAACGCGTACACCGCCCGGACCCGCTCGCTCACCAGCCCGTGTGCGGCCACGAGCAGTTCCCGCTCGTCCGCACCGGCCCCCGCCGACTCCCGCGCGTCCACGAGGAGGGCCCGCACCCGAGGGTGCCCCCAGTCGAGGACCGGCGTCGCCGCCACGGACCCCGCGCTGCCTTCCGGCCGGGCAACCGCGCTGCGCCGCTGCCGCCACCACGGAGTCAGTACGTTGCTCGTCATGTCCGGATGCTACGGGCCGCCGCCGAACAGCCCTCCACCGGATCGGTGTCCGGATGCGCGGACCGTCCGGCGTGCGCCCCCCGTCGCCGACGTGCCGGTCCCGGCTCAGGGCACGCGGCCTCGACGACCCGCCGCCCGCCGTGGCGACCCTCCGAGCGCACGGTGCGCCCTTGTGGGCGGTCCTTCGCGCTGCTGCGATGGCGACGACGGCGGTACGGCTGTGGGGGGTTCGGTGGAGGAACTGAAGGTCACCTCGTGGAAGCGCTTCGGGCACGACCGTCTCTACGTGGACCTGCCGGACGGCACGTCCGTGGCGTGGGCGGACCGTATGACGGGGGAGGTCACCTGCCTGCACCCGCGTTACGGCGATGCCGTGCTGGACGCCCTCGCCCGGCAGACGCCCGCCGTCGTCCTCCAGCGGCCGGCCCAGGCGCCGGAAGCTGCGTACGAACCGGCGCAGGAGGCTGCGCCGGGCCCTGAGCCGGACCCCGCGCCGGGCCCCGGGCCTCCGGGACCGGCCTCGTCACGGCCCTCCTTACCCCCGCTGACGCCGGAGAACGACCTCGCGTCCAACCGTCCCGGTGCCGCGTTGCGCACCCTTCTTGCCGGGTCCGGGCCCGGACCGGTGGCGCGCACGGTCTCGCGGCTGCTGCGGCGGCCGGCCGAAGGGGACCCACGGCGCACGGAGTCGGCCGGGGAACGCCGGGTGGGAGCCGAGCTGAACCGGCTGACCCGCCACGGATGGCGCGTACTGCACTCCGTGCCGCTGCCGCGCGAGGTGGACGTCGACCACCTCCTGATCGGCCCCGGCGGCGTCTTCAGCGTCAGAACCGAGAACCACCATCAGGGGACCGTATGGGTCGGGGAGGACACGGTGCGGGTCGACGGGGGCCCGCCACGGCCGTACGGGGCGAGGAGCCGCGACGAGGCCCGGCGCGTGCGACGGGCGCTGGAGCGGTACTGCGCGTTCGACGTACCCGTACAGCCCGTCCTGGTGTTCGTGGGGGTCGCCGCGCTCGAGGTCGCCGTCACACGGCACGACGTCCGTGTCTACCGCGAGCGCGAGGTCTCGGCCCTGGCGCCCCTGTCGGGCGTGCTCACCGCGGCGCAGGTCGACCGGGTCCACGACGTCGCCCGCGACCGGCGGGCCTGGCTCGACGCCTGACTCACCCAGGGTCTCGAGTGACACGGAGGTACGGACTCGGATCGGCCTCCGAGGGTCGGCGGGAGCAAGCCGGGCCGCCCTGCTCCCATATCCCTTTTTAAGGCCTATTCACTCTATTGGGTTTTCCATGGCAGTTCGCCGGAAATCGGTGATCGGCGCCCGGAGGATGATCACCGACAGGGCTCCGTTCCGAGAGGTCCGCAGAGCGAAAGGACACACCCATGCGAGGCATGAAGGCCATTGGAGCCGGCGCACTGACGCTGGCCCTGGTGACCGGTGCCGGATGGGCCGCTGAGGCCACCACCAGCCAGGCCCCGGCGAGCACGGCACCGTCGTCGCGGGCGATGGCAGTGGACGGCTATCAGATCGTCAGACTTCCCAACGCCAACGTCCCCAACTTCCAGCGGCGTATCGTCAACTGTCCGGCGGGCAAGAAGGCCGTCGGCGGCGGTGCCGAGGCCCGCGGCAACGACGCCATCCTCGTCGGCAGCTTCCCGACAGACGACGGCACCGGCTGGATCGCCCTCGGCCGCCAGAACCTCTACCCCGACGTCGGCATCAGCGTGTACGCGATCTGCGCCAGCGCCTGACCACTCGACCCGGCAGAAGAACCCGGCCGGAGAAGCCATCGCCACGAGCAGCACGGCGGCCTCTCCGGCCACCTCGGTGCTCCGGGACGTGACGCCCCGGAACCACAGGGCCTCCCGCGGACCAAGGGGCGCAGGCCGTCATCGGACACCCCCTTCCCGAGGGGTCCGTAAGGGTCGGGACCGAAAGAGTGATCACGGTAATCCGGGAGATCCCCATTGACCTGCGGAAAAGGGTCCGTGGACAAACCCGGTCCCCTCTTGGTGCACGGGCGGGCCGAGCGAAAGTGTGACTGTCTGTAAGGGTCAGCTGCGCCTCACCCGGGAGATAGCCGAGTCATGTCCGAGCCCCGCCCCTCCGGCGACGACCCGTCGATGACGACTCCGGCTTCGCGCTCCGTACGGCGCCGTTTCAGTGCACGGTTGCTGCCCGCACTCCTCGCCCTCGTCATCGGGGGGCTGTTCGTGTGGTCGACCCCCACAACGGCCGCGACACCCGGGACAGCGAGACGAGGGACGGACTCCTCCACCACCTCGTTCTGTGAGGACGCCATCCCCACCATCGTCGGCACCAGGAAGAACGACATCATCGTCGGCACCCCCGGCAACGACGTCATCTTCGCGCTCGGAGGCAATGACACGGTCTACGGACTCGGGGGCAACGACGTCATCTGCGGCGGCTCGGGCAACGACATCCTCAACGGTGATGCGGACAACGACCAGCTCTCCGGCGGCTCGGGCAACGACCAGCTCTTCGGCGGTCTGGGCAACGACGACCTCCGCGGCCGATCGGGCAACGACGAACTCCGCGGCGAGACGGGCAACGACGAGCTCTCCGGCGGCTCGGGCACCGACCGGCTCTCCGGTGGCCCGGGCAACGACATCCTCTCCGGCGGTGACGACGACGACTGGCTTTCCGGCGGGCGGGACAACGACTGGCTCGACGGTGACGAAGGCAACGACCAGCTCTACGGTGACGGCGCCAACGACACACTCCACGGTGAGGAGGGTAACGACATCCTCTCCGGCGGCGACGGCAACGACGAGCTGTTCGGCGACGAAGGCAGCGACACGCTCTCCGGGGACCGGGGCAAGGACCAGCTCTACGGCGGCAGAGGCAACGACGAACTCGCCGGGAACCGGGGCGACGACCGGCTCTTCGGGGAAGCCGGCAACGACAACCTGGACGGCGGCCCGGGCAGGAACTTCAACAACGGCGGCCCCGGAATCAACACCTGCGTCAACCCGAGGAACGGCCCGGGCTGCAATGACTGACGGGGGCGCGTCCGGCGCGGGCGGCATGAAGACGAACGTGGCAGCCGGGGTGGCCGACGGCGTCACGAACGCCGTCTCCTGACCCGACTCCCGAAGTCACGCCGGCGTTCCCGCCGTACGCGACCGGCCAGAGCCGGGACGGCAGTCGAGCTTCCCCGCAGTGATGCGGAGTCCAGCCCCTGCGGGGCGTTCCCCCAGTCCTCCCGGGCGAAGAGACCGAACATCGGAGCGGTCACTGGCCCGGTTCGGGTCGGCATGGGCCGGTACCCACCGCGATCAGGAACTTCGTCGACCGGCTGCACTCGTGGATCAACAGCCGGAACCGTGGAACCGAGAGCGACATGCACGCGACCGTACAGCGGCACGGGCTGCAGCGGTCGGGCACGGGACTCGTACTGCTCGAGCCGCAGGATCCATTCGGATGCGAGGGCAGTGCAGTCCACCTAGGCTGAAGAGATGAAGCGCGTCGTCGTTGATCATTTCGGCGGTCCCGAGGTCTTGAGGATCGTGGAGGACGACGATCCCCGACCGGGGCCCGGTGAGGTCTGCGTCAGGGTGCTGGCCGCAGGCGTGTCCTTCACCGATGCCCAGCTGCGCGCCGGCACATATCTCGGAGTGCCGAAACCGCCGTTCACGCCCGGTTATGAGCTCGTCGGTGTCGTCGAGGAGCTCGGCCCCGGCTGCTCGAGGCTCCGGGTGGGGGACCGCATCGGTGCGCTGACGGTGTGGGGCGCGGACGCGGAGCGCGTTTGCGTGCCGGAGGCGGAGGCGGTCGAGGTGCCCGAGAACCTCGACCCGGCAGAGGTTCTGAACCTCGTCTTCACCTACATGACCGCCTACCAGCTCCTGCACCGCGTGGCGAGGGTGAGGAGCGGCGAGACGGTGCTCGTGCACGGTGCTGCCGGCAGGGTCGGCACCGCGGTCCTCGAACTCGGAGCGGCCGCCGGGCTTCACCTCTACGGAACTGCGTCCGCCCGCGACCAGGCCGCGGTCGAACGGCTCGGCGCGGTGGCGATCGACTACCGCAACGAGGACTTCCTGGAGCGGGTGCGCGAGCTCCCCGGGAAAGGTGTCGATGTCGTGCTCGACGGACTCGGCGGCGCGGTGTCGCTGCGCTCCTTCCGCGCGCTGCGGCCCGGCGGACGGCTTGTCGTGTACGGCCACTACGCCACACTTGAGCACGGGCACAAGAACCGGAGAGCGTGGGCGGAGTGGTACGCGGCGACCGCGGCCGTCGGGCTTTGGAGCCTGCTCTCGCCCCGTCGGCAGGTGCTCGCCTACCGGATCCAGAAACTTCACGGCCGTCACCGTCAACTGCTCCCCGTGGCTGGAGGCCACCCGGCGCTTCCCGTGGGTGGAGGCCCCCGCGACCCGGACCGGTTCCGGGCGGACTTCCGCGCGCTGCTCGATCTGCTGCGCGAGCACAAGATCCACCCGGTCGTGGCCGAACGCCTGCCGCTGTCCGAGGCTCGTCACGCACACGAGATGCTCGAGCGCTCGGCGGCGAAGGGAAAGCTTGTGCTCGTGCCATAAGCCGAGGAGGACGCTCGCAGACGGTGCGCGACGGCCCTGTCGGCCGAGTGGAGGAGGCCGTGTCCGGCGGAGCGCGGCAGGCGCCGCGGGCGCGCTACCGGGTCTGTTCGCAGTGCACCGGGCTTCAGCCCGGTGGTGAAGCGAGTCGGAGAACTGCGCGCTCGTCGGCACCGCCGGGACGATCGACTGGTACTGCTGCCCGCTCGGGCTCCTCGCCACCAGCCTGAACGGCCGCACCCTTTGGGCGGTCGTACGCAAAACGGGCCCCATGACGGGCGATGTCAAGGGACCGGGTTCCAGTTCTCCTGCTCGGCGGCGGTCAGATGATCCGGCAGGCGCAGTTCTTTGATCGCCACGTCCCGGCCCAATTGCTCATCCCGGGCCCGCCAGACGACACCCATGCCGCCCTGCCCCACTTCCCCGTCAGCCGGTAACGGCCGGAACCCTCCCAAGATCCCCATCCACAGCGGGAAATCTCATCCACGCTCATGACGGTCAGCGCTCTCTTCTAGAAATTTGCTCTGCTTCAGGTGCATTAGGGTGTCTGCCATGACGTCAACGAGATCGAGCCATGTCTCCTAAGCAGCAGCGTGGCGAGGCCACCGTCGACCGTCTCTTGACGGCCGCCCTCAAGGTGTACGCCTCATCGGGTCAGCAGGGGTTCACGGTGAACGCGGTCACCGAGGCCAGCGGCGTCAGCCTCGGCAGCCTCTACCACCATTTCGGGAGCTTCGACGGCCTCGCAGCGGGCCTCTACACCAGGTGCATGGGGGAGCTGTTCGATGAGCTGACCGCCGCCGTCACCCGTACCCGCACCGCCCGTACCGGTGTCGCCGCGCTCGTCAGGGCTTATCTACGCTTCACCGAGGAACGGTCCGACGCCGCGCTCTTCATCCATGCCTCCGCGTACTCCGGCTATCTCGCGGCTCACGCCGACCGGATCCGCGCCGCCAAGGCCGTCATGCTGGCAGGCATCGTGGACTGGATGCGGCCGCGGATCGAAGCCGGCGAGATCCTGCCCACACCCGAGCCCCTGATCGAGGCCCTGGTGATCGGACCGGTTGCCGAGACTGCGCGTCGCTGGCTGTCCAACACCTACGACATCGACCTCGGCGAGGCGGCACGGATCCTGCCCGACCGGATCTGGCGGTCCCTGCGACCGGACTGCGACTGAGCGGCTTTGGTGAAGTCGGCTGCTGATCCTTTTACACGCAAGATCCTCGGCATGGGCAGACCCTCCCTGCCCTGCCTCATATCCGGACCACAGCCCCCATCACGGAGACCGCCCAGCCTGGGCGCGGGGAGGCTGCTGGCGGCTCGGATCAGCCCTGCGGGCACCTCTGCTGTATCTCTCCCGGGCTGTCGCTACGCAGCACCCGCCCCTGTCAGGACCGCGACCGGCAGGAGCAGAATCCACTGCGGCAGCCGGAGCAGTGGCTTCGGCCAGCCGACCGACAACGTGACGACCAGGAAAACGACTGCGTACGCGACGAAGTGCGCAGCCACGAACCACGCCACCAGGCCGGTCGCTGACGTATCGTCCGCCAGCGCGAGGTAGACCAAGGCGGCTGCGGAGAGCACCAGGTCGACGCTCACCATGTGCCACACGGCATGAAGGACGCGTTTGGGTTCGTCTGCGAGTCCGCAGGACAGCAGCGGGCGGACCACATCCCGGTGTCCGCCGACGAAGTGCACTGCGGCCACACCGGACGCGGTGATGCCCGCTGCGAGGAGCCAGCCGTTCATCGGATCTCGATTCCTTTGGCTATGACAGCAGCCAGTCGGCCGGCCAGCTGAGGGTCGGGGTCTTCCCCGACCAGGCCGACATGGAAGAACACGGCTCCGGCCAGCGTGTCCAGGACCAGATCCACGGGCGTGTCGGCCGAGATCTCTCCGCGCGTCACGGCGCGCTCGAAGACGATCAGCAGCCGCTCCTTCGACGGGGCCAGGAAGTCGCTTCGGATGCGCGCCTTCAGCGCCGGATCGGCGGCGAAGTCGGCGAGCAGCCCCGGGAGCGCCGCTGCCGCGGCAGGTGCGTGGAACTCGTCGACCAGGCCCCGCAGCAGTGCGGTAAGGTCCCCGGCCAGCGTTCCGGTGTCTGGGACCGGGGCATGGTCGGTGGTCGTGAACACGGCCTCGAAGACCAACTCCGGCTTGCCCCGCCATCGCCGGTAGACCGTGTCCTTGCCGACACCGGCACGGGCAGCCACCGCCCCGATCGATGTCGCGGCGTAGCCGACCTCGGTCACCAGTTCTGTGGCCGCGCTGACGATCGCCTGGTGCGAGCGGGGATCCCTGGGACGTCCCCTGGAGGACGGAGAGGAGCTCATAATGATTTAAGATACGGGTCGACCCGTTTGATAAGCAACCCCGGTCGGCGCGCCGAGGGACATCACCGCTGCAGAGCATGCACACGCGCCATGAGACGAGCCGCGGCAGTGACGCCAACCACAACGCGCTTACTCAGGACCGCTTAGGGTCAATGCCACTGACTCAACAGGGCTCGCGATTCGCTGAACTGCAACGATGTGGTGTCGGTCGCGTCTGCCTCTGCGAGGACCTGGTAGACGGTGGCGACCGAGCGGTGCTCGCCCGGGATGACGAGGTTCTTGCCGGACACCCCCAGGCTTCGGTGTCGCACTTACCGTGACCGTACGATGCGTCACCGGCTGCGGAGAAGGTCCCGCCAACCGGTGAGCGGAACCTGGTGGCTGCTGTTCAGGCGACACTGCGCACCCCGGTCAGTATCTTGGCCTGTTCCCAGACCCGTTGCGCCAGGGCCCGGTCTGCCGCGACGGGCTCGAGGGGGACCTGCCGGTCGGCATCGAAGTAGCGACCGGAGGCGTCGCCGGGTTCGAGCGCGAGCCGGACCACGGGGGCGGCACCTTGCTCAGGGGCGGCCCAGGAACGCTTCAGCGCCTTCAGGGCAAGGCCCAGCACCCCGCCAGGGTCTCCAAGTCCGGTCCTGATCACGCCCGGGTGGATCGCGTCGATGGTCACGCCCGTGCCCTGCCAACGGCGGGCGAACAGCGGGACCATGAGGAGGTTGGCGAGTTTGGTGGTGCAGTAGGTGCGCATCCGGTGGAAGTCGGCGCCTGTGGGTGTCCGGTCCACGTCGAGTCGCCCCTTGACGTACAGGCCGGCACTGACCTGGACGACCCTGGTTCGGCCTTCCAGGAATCGCTTCTCCAGCAGGTGGTTGAGCAGGAACGGCGCCAGATGATTCACGGCGAAAGCCTGCTCCAACCCGTCCGGGGTGCGTACCAACCGGGCCGGCCACACGCCGGCGTTGTGCACCAGTACGTCGATCTGCTTGTGCCGCTCCGTCAGCTCGTCTGCCACGGACCGGACCTCGGAGAGCACGGACAGATCGCCGACCACCAGGCCGACGGAGCCGCCCAGTGCCGCGGCCGCCCGCTCACCCTGCTCCCGGTCCCGGGTGACGAGCACGACCCGGCAGTCCCGCCGGACGAGTTCGGCGGCCACCGCGTAGCCGATGCCCCGGTTGCCGCCAGTGACCACCGCCGTGAAGTTGTCATCCATGCCGGGCACTTTAGGGGAATCTAGAGGATTATTCTAGAAAAGTGCTTCATTCGCGATGCCCCGTCGCGCACACTGGACCGGGGACCATGAGGCTGCGCTCGCGGCCGCCGCCTTCCCGTCTGTGCGGAGATGCCCACCATGGGGAGTGTCGATGAAGTTCCGGGCCACTGGTGCTGTCGTAGTCCCAATGTGCATTTCGGTGTTCCAGGGGCGTTCCCATTGCGCACCCGAAGGCCCTGGACCGCTCCACGCTGCGAGCGGATCGAGACCTCGGCCGAGTTGACGCGCGCGGCGTCGGCCGCATCGGTGAGCACCCACTACCCGGTGACGTGAACCATCGCGGGACCTCGGGCCGCAGGACGCACCGAACGGCGAGTGGATTCGACGCTTCCGGCGTGAACGGATCGGGCACACGGTCCGTATGCATATCCGATCGGGGTGCGCGTCCGGACGAATTACTCGATCTTCATGGCGTTGGCGCATACGGGCCGCGAGTACAGCGGCCCCGGGGGATGTGAGGCAACCATGGCGGTGGCGGGCAACGCGGTGCGCGGAGGCACCGTACTTCCGGTGGACGCGGCGCGACGGGCGATGTGGGCATTCGTCATCGTCAACGTGGTGATCGTCGAGGCGCTGTTCCTCAGCGCCGGTTCGGGCAAGAACGGGGTGCTCACGGTCGCCAAGTTCTTCGGACTGCACGCGGCCCTGCTGATGCTGTTCCAACTGCTGCTGGTGGCCCGGCTGCCGTGGCTGGACCGCCGCATCGGGATGGACCGGCTCACGGTGTGGCACCGCTGGGTCGGCTTCACCCTGCTGTGGACCGTCCTCACCCACTCCACGCTGGTGGTGCTCGGCTACGCGACACTCGACGACACGACCATGGGCAAGACGTTCGTCGCGCTGAGCGGGGTGCCGGCCTCCCTGCTGGGCATGCTCGCCGCGGCCGTCATCCTCGTGATCGCCGTGATCTCCACCCGGCCCCTGCGGCGGCGCCTGCGGTACGAGGTCTGGCACGGTCTGCACCTGCTGCTCTACGTGGCCCTGGGGCTGTCGTTCGTCCACCAGCTGCAGGAGACCACGACGTTCACGTCCTCCGCGTTCGCCACGGCCTACTGGTGGATCCTGTGGCTGTTCGCCTTCGGCGCCCTGCTGACGGGACGCCTCGTCATGCCGCTGTGGCGCAACGCCTACCACCAGTTCCGCGTCGCGGCCGTGGTGCCGGAGTCGGACAACGTGGTCTCCGTGTACGTCACCGGTCGGCACCTCGACAAACTCTCCGCCCGCGCGGGCCAGTTCTGCATCTGGCGGTTCCCCGGACACCACCACTGGTGGCTGGCCAACCCCTTCTCCCTGTCGGCGGCGCCGGGCGGACAGGGGCTGCGCCTCACGGCGAAGGCGGTGGGCAGCGCCAGCGCCGGCCTGCGGAACGTCCCGGTCGGCAGCCGCGCCTTCGTCGAGGGGCCCTACGGGGCGTTCACCTCGCTGCACCGGACCCGGTCCGGTGCCCTCCTGATCGCCGGCGGCGTGGGGATCACACCGGTGCGGGCCATGCTGGAGGAGCAGGGGACCGGCGACGTCGTGGTGCTGTACCGGGTGCGCAGCGAGGCCGACGCCGTGCTGCTGAACGAGGTACGGCAGCTGGTCGCGCTCCGGGGCGGACGGCTGCACCTGCTCACGGGCAGGACCGGCGAGGGCAGCGCCCAGCCGTTCGATCCCAGCGGCCTGCACCGGCTGGTCCCCGACATCACCGAACGCGACGTGTACGTCTGCGGCCCGCCCACCATGATCACGGCCGTGCTCTCCAGTCTGAGAGACCTGCAGGTCCCCGCACGACAGGTGCACGCCGAGAAGTTCGGCCTGGCCTGACCGGGAAAGGGGCCCGACCCCAGATGACATCGACGCACCATCGACCGCGGGTGGTGCCCCATGCGCATCTTCCTGACCGGTGCGTCCGGCTGGATCGGCTCCGCCGTCGTCCCCGAACTGCTCGAGGCGGGCCACGAGGCGGTCGGACTCGCCCGCTCCGACGCACCGGCCGGCGCCCTGGAGTTCGGCACCGAGGTCCACCGCGGCTCGCTCGACGATCTCGACGCCCTGCACGGCGCCGCCGCCACGTCCGACGTCATCCACCTCGCCTACCAGCACGCGGAGGCGTTCTCCGGCGACTTCGCGACCGCGATGGACGCGGACCGTCGCGCGATCGAGGCGTTCGGGGAGGTCCTGGCGGGCTCCGACCGGCCGCTGGCCATCGCTTCGGCCGGCCCTGCTCTGCACCCCGGCCATCTGTGTAACCTGCGCTCCCGCGACGGGGGCGTACGTGCGAGGCGTACGCCCGGCGGCGTCCTTGCGGCGTGCTGTCGACGGTGATGCGGCCGCAGGCGAGGCGGTGCAGACCACGGCGTAATGGCGCAGCAATTTGGTGCGGGTTTCACGGGTGCTGCCGATGAGGGGGCTCGGCTTCTGAAGAGCCCCGATTACTGCATGCCGGATGGGAAATCTGCTGCGGCGCCTACCGCAGACGGCTCCGTCCGTTCGTAAGAGGCGGGTGGGGGCAGGGCGGCCAGCTCGGCTTCCAAGGCATCGAGTGCCTGGCGGGCTGCCACGATGCGTTCATGCAGGCGTCCGGCGTGGGGCGTGGCGGGTTGTTCCTGTGGCTGCCGGGCCAGGGCTTCGAGTTCGCGTGCTTCTTCGAGGGAGTTGATGACGACTCCGATGAGGAGATTGACCAGCACGAAGGAACCGAGGAGGACGAAGGAGGCGAAGTAGAGGATCGTCCAGCGGGAAATTTCCAGGCCCGCGCGGACGGCGTCGCCGAGGCCGTCGAGGGTGATGAGAAGGAAGAGGGTGAGGACGGCGCGGCCGAGGGAGCCGTAGTGCTCGGGGTCGTCGTCGGCGAAGAAGACCCAACCGACCATTGCGTACAGATACAGCAGCAGTCCCCCGACCAGCAGGAAGCTCAGGGTTCCGGGCAGGCTCTTGCCGACGGCGACGATCACGATCCGCAGCTGGGGCAGGAAACGGGCTGCGCGCAGCACCCTGGCCAGTCGCAGTAGCCGGAGAACGGTGGCGTTCTCGCGGGCGAAGGGCAGGTAGGCCACGGCGACGACGAGCAGGTCGAAGACGTTCCACGGGTCGCGGAAGAAGTCCTTGGGGCGGTCGGCGTGGGCGGCGGCCCGGAGCAGGATCTCGGCTGTGAAGGCGGCGAGGAAGAGGAGTTCCGCGGCTTCCAGCGGGTCGCGCCATTCGGTCACGATGCCCGGATAGGTCTCGATGCCCAGCAGTGCGGCGTTGGCGGCGATGAGGCAGAAGACGGTGGTCGTGAAGGCTGCGGAGTCCACGATGTGGCGACTGCGGTCGGCGAGGGTGCGCCGTGACTGCGCGGTGGTCCGTTCGGACATGGGGTGATTCGTTCCCTCGCAGACCTGTTCCATCGTTCCAACAGGTGTGGATCTTAGAGGGTGTTGCCTCATGGCTGGTGAGCGACTGGAATCTGGTGGCTCTTGCTCGACTGCGGCGTGCGAGGATCGATTGATCACCGGGGCAGGTAGGGGGAGCCATGACGGGTTTCGAGGTCGCGATGGTCATTCTCGCGAGTGGCTATGTGGCCGGGGGTGTGTACGACCGGGTTAAGAAGTCGCTTGCCGAGCGTCGGCAGGCGCGTGAGCGGGCGTTGAACGGGCCGGACCCGGTGTGTGGGTGCCGTCATCATCTGGCGTATCACGACCCGAAGGAGGGGCGCTGTTACGCCGTGGTCAAGGGCAAGCGGTCCAGGGACGGCGAGGCCGACGTGGCGGCTGCGGCCCTGCTGCAGTGCCCGTGCCGCCGCTATGCCGGTCCGGAACCGCTCGCGACCTTGTATGCCCCCGAGCTCACTGGCTCCGCCGGGGAGCGTCTGGGGCTTGAGGCAGCGGGCTAGTGAGAGATGCGGGGCAGTGCCGGTGTGGCGGGCGGCTGTGGCCCGGTGCCGGTGGACCCGCACCAGCTCGGTCGCCCGAGCCGGCGCGGGTTCCACAGCATGGTGCGGGGGTGGTCAGGCCGCGGGGCTGGGGCCGACCAGTTCCTCCAGGGCGTCTTCCACGGTGACGAATCCGATGACGGTGCCCTTCTTCCCGGTGACGGTGGCCAGGTGGGTGCCGGCGGCGCGCATGGCGGTCATGGTGTCGTCGAGCGGGGTGTCGATCTCGACTCGGATGACCGGGTGCAGGGCGCTGCGCGGGAAGGGCCGGGTGCGCTCGGCGACGCCCAGGGCGTCCTTGATGTGCAGGTAGCGCAGCACCTCATCGCCGGGGCCGGTGACCGGCAGGCGGGAGAATCCGGAGGCCGCGGCGGCGGTGGACGGTGCCGATGACCTCATCCAGGCTGTCGCGGTGGACGGGGAAGCGGGACAGGCCGGTCGCCAGGGTGAGGTTCGCCGCGTCCGCGGCAGTCGCGTGGGCGTCCAGGATCCGGACGTCCACGCGCGGGGTCATCACGTTCTCCGCGGTCAGTTCGCCCAGGTGCAGGGTCTTGACGAAGGCCGTCGCCACGGTCGTGGCGGGTTTTCGGGCGTTCCCCGGCAAGCCGTCGGGATGACGTCCCTACGGAGCACCTCCCATCTATGCTTCTACATGCGTGTAGAAAACGCGAGGGGCGGGCCGGATGTTCCCGGCTGCCCTGCGGGCGGCGAGCAGGGCTGGGAGGGCGCACCAGTTTGAGCGGGGGCATTATCGGCCGGCGCGGCCGGCGCAGCAGTGCGTCGCCCGGATCATCCATTCTCATTTCCCCTGGGAGGGCTGTCGTGGCTTCGATCGACCTGGACAAGGTGCTGGACAAGGCATGGGCTGACAAGAGCCTGCCGGAGATCCTCGCCGCGCCCGTAGCGGCGCTGAAGGGAGTCTCGGACCGGGACGCCGAACTCCTTCAGGAGGCGTTCGGCGTCAAGTCTGTCGCCGATCTGGCGGACTTGAAGTATGCGCGCTGGGCTCAGGCCCTGGCCGCACTGGACACCTCCGCCAAGTAACCATGCGCCGCCGGCCGGTGGACTCCGTTTCCTTCGGAGCCCGCCGGCCGGCGGCTGAAGAACCATATGCACACATGAAGGAGTGAACGCCACGATGGTGTTCAAGCGGCTGCTCGGCTCGCTCGGCGTGGGCGGGCCCACGGTGGACACGGTCCTGGACCCGGGCGCGGTGTTGCCTGGCGGGACCTTGAGCGGGCAGGTCCATCTCAAGGGCGGCGACACCGACTTCACGATCGAGCACATCACCCTGGAGCTGGTGGCCCGCGTCGAAGCGGAGCACGACGGCGAGGAGTCTGAAGGCGCGGTCGTCTTCGACCGGTTCAGTGTCGGCGGGAACTTCCGCCTTGCCGCCGGGCAGCTGCACAGCGTTCCCTTCAGTGCGACGGTGCCATGGGAGACCCCGGTCACCGAACTGTACGGGCAACCCTTGGGCATCGTGCTCGGGTTGCGCACCGAGCTGGCGGTGGCCGGTGCGAAGGACAAGGGCGACCTCGACCCGCTGGCGGTGCGCCCGTTGGCCGTCCAGGAAGCGATTCTCGAGGCGCTCGGGCGGCTCGGCTTCGGTTTCAAGTCGGCGGATCTCGAGTACGGCCGCATCGGCGGTACCGGCCAGCAGCTGCCGTTCTACCAGGAGATCGAACTCGCCCCGGCCCCGCAGTACGCGCATCAGATGAACGAGATCGAGGTGACCTTCCTCGCGGGTCCGGGCGGGATGGAGGTGGTCCTGGAGGCTGACAAGCGCCGGGGCTTCTTCTCCGAGGGTCACGACGCAGTCACCCGCTTCACCGTCAACCACCATAACGTCGAACAGATTGACTGGAGCACCGAAGTCGACTCCTGGATCCGTCAGCTGGTCGAGCACCGCGCCTCCTACTGTGCCCACGGTTCGTATGGGCACGGCGGCTCGCACCAGGGCGGCCACTATGGACACGGCGACCCCTACGTCGCGCACGGCAGTCACATCCACAAGGACGAGCACGGCCACGGTGATCACCATCACGGCGACAGTCACGGGCACCGCTCCGGGCCCGGCATGGGCACCGTGATCGCGGCCGGTGCCGCGGGACTCGCCGTCGGTGTGGTGGGCGGCATGGTCGCGGCTGAAGTCGTCGACGAGGTCGGTGACTTCTTCGAAGGCGACGAGGAGGAAGAAGGCGATGACGGCTGAGGCGTGCCTCCCCTGGTAACTTCTACATCAATGTAGAAGAAGGTTGTCCGGGCCGTCCTCTCCTCCGGCCCGGACTGCCCCCGAGACGTATGGAGTTCTCATGGCCCTGTGGGACCGCATCAAGGAGTCCGCATCGACGATGCAGACCCAGCTCAATGCCAAGAAGAACGACCTCAAGAGCGGCGCCTTCCGCGACGCCAGCATGGCGATGTGCGCGCTGGTCGCCGCCGCGGACGGCACCATCGACCCGTCCGAGCGGCGGAAGGTCGCCCAGCTCATCGCCACCAATGAGGTGCTGCAGAACTTCCCCGCCGAGGACCTGCAGCGCCGCTTCGAGGCCAACTGCGACAAGCTGACCGCGGACTTCGACTTCGGCAAGGTCAGCGTTCTGCAGGAGGTCGCCAAGGCGAAGAAGAAGCCTGCCGAGGCCCGTGCCGTGATCCAGATCGGCATCGTGATCGGCGGCGCCGACGGCGACTTCGACAAGGACGAGCAGGGCGTGGTACGCGAGGCGTGCTACGCACTCGACCTGCCGCCGCACGAGTTCGACCTCTAGGCCCGAGGCCCGGCGACAAGAGGCTGCACGGCGTGGACCGGATTTCGCCGGGCGCCGGAGCGGCGAACGACCTCGAGGAAGGAACGGCATGCAGATCTCGGGGATCATCACCGCGATCGTCATCGGCGCCGTCATCGGCGTGCTGGGCCGGCTCGTTCTGCCGGGACGCCAGCACACCGGAGTGCCGATGACCATCGGGGTCGGCATCCTCGCCGCCCTCGTCGGAACCGCCATCGCCGCGGGTCTGGGCGTCGCCGACACCAAGGGCATCGACTGGATCGAACTGGCCATCCAAATCGCGCTGGCCGCCGCAGGCGTCGCCGCCGTCGAGCGCCTCAAGGCCCGCTGAGAACGCCCCTGTGTTTTCCACGGCCGTCCGGCATCCTGCCGGACGGCCCACGCGTGCCTCCCGCGGGCCGACACCGCATATCCCTCACTCTCCGCCGGTAAGAGAGAGTGCCGCGGCGGCTGCCGCTCCCCGGCCAGCCCCCCCCATGACGGGACTGCCCATTTGTCGGAATTCAGGTCAACCTGCACAGCCGCGTACACGCGAACGCGCACTGCGCGCCGTGCGGCCTGGGCCGAAGCCAGAACGGGGGATGCTGGACCGGTCAGAGTCCTGCGGCGTGGGCGATGGTGACGGCGGCAAGGAGTGGCCCCCAGGCGACCAGCGGCAGGTAGAGGATCCCGGCGATGGTGCTGCCGAGTGCGGTCATGTCCGGGTGGGGGAAGGCCCACCAGAAGGCAAACTGGGTGAGGATCAGCGTCAGCGCCCCGGCGCCGAGGCTCGCCGCCACGGTCACCGCACGCGGGTTCGGTCGGCGCCCGCCGACGAGGGGGACCCACCGCGGCAGCACCTCACCCCACGGCCGGACCAGACATCGCCGCGTTCAGCACGAAGGCGGCCGAGTTCGCCGACGACAGCACCGCCTTGGCCGTCTACGCTGCCAGCCCGCCGCGGTGAAACGTCGACGGCCCCGTGCGCACCTGCGAAGCAGGGACCAACAGTGCCGCCACCCGCCGACTGGCCGCCACCTCGTCCGCCCACGCCTCGCCGGGAGCACAAGGCGTAGGCGCCTCGGCGCTCTTCAAGTCGTCATGGCGATCATTCTGCCTCGGGGCGGCCTCAGTGGATACTCGATCGCTTCCGGCTGTCCTCGCGTTTCGAGACGATGCGGACGCGGTCGAGCGGCCCGAGACTCCTTCGTTCCTCCACAGCGATCTCTTCGCCCTTGTGGAGGATGCGGAAGTGGGTGTCCTCGATTACGACGATGACCTGCTTGCCGACGTTCCTCTTGCCCAGTTTGAGGCGTTGGGAGGCAACCATGATCCGGCCGTTGACGCGCCGCTGGACCCGCATGGCCCCGCTGGGCACCATCGCTGGTGGTAGCGGACCAGCTGCCGCCCGCACTCCGCGGAGCGCGGGGAGCCGGTCACTGCTCACTGGGCAGGGGCAGGTACCCACGAGGATTCCGTCGGCGACCGCGTTCATGAGGTGCCCGTCCAGCCGCAGGGTGACCGTCTGGCCGACCAGCCCTGCGCCGACGCGGAACAGGTTGCCGCCGACCGTCACGTTGCCGTCGCGGTGGACGAGTCAGTCGGTCTCAACGGCTTGCCCGGCCGTGGCCGGGCGTATCCGCGGCAGTGCCGCCGTGCCGGGCGGAGGCCCTGCAGGCCGTGCTCCGCGCATGGTCAACCAGCGGAGGTTCGCGTCTGTCAACCGGGATGGGACGGTGCCGCTGGCCGTGCGCCCCGACGAGCTGAAGAAGCTCGCCCGGTCCCGCCACGGCACGCTCCCGCTCCGCCCGCGCGGGCCAGGCGGCTGGACACTGCAAAACGGATCCCCACCAGGATTCTCGGCACTGGCGGGGATCCGCGTCGTCGGGTTTTTCGGGATGGTGGCGAGGCCCGGGGCCGCGTCTACACGTTGACGCCGTACTCCTTCGCGATCCCGGTAAGACCTGTGGCGTAGCCCTGGCCGATTGCGCGGAACTTCCATTCTCCGTCGCGCCGGTACAGATGTCCGAAGAGCATCGCGGATTGGTCGTGCGCGTCCTCGGTCAGTTCGAATCGGCACATCTCCAGTCCGGTTGCCTGGTGTACCACCCGGATGTACGCATCGCGCACCCTGCCGAAGGTGCTGGTCGCGGCGTGGCCTTCGGCGTGGATCGACACGACGAACACGACCGACTCCGCTTGGGCAGGCAGCAGGTTGAAGTCGACGGCGATTTGCTCGTCGTCCCCGTCGCCCTGGCCGGTCTTGTTGTCGCCGGTGTGCCGGACGGATTTTTCCGGCGTCGTACGGTTGTTGAAGAAGACGAAGTGCTGGTCCGACAGCACACGGCCGTCGGCTCCCAGGACGAGTGCGCTTGCGTCAAGATCGATGTCGCCGGGACCGCTGTGCACTGTCCAGCCCAGGCCGACGACCACGCTGGCGATGCCGGGCTCGGAGCGTGTGAGGGAGAAGTTGCTTCCTTTGGACAGATTCACGGACATGGGGGGTGCCTCCTTGATTGGTTCAGGGCATGGGCGAGCGCGCAGCTTCGGGCGTGCTGCGGGCCGACGTCGCTACAGGTGGGTGGCGATGGCGGGCATGAGGTCATGGAAGGTGCGGCCGTTGGCGGGTTCCCCGATGGCGGACATGTGCCAGGTACTGCCCGTACGCTGGACCTTGGACATGACTTGGGCGGTGTGGGAGCCGCCGCCGGAGAGGGTGTAGCGGGCCAGTTCCTGGCCGGTTTGTTCGTCGACGAGGCGGCAGAACGCGTTCTGGACTTCGGCGAAGGTCTGGCCGGCAAAGGAGTTGACGGTAAAGACGATCTGGTCGATGTGCGTGGCCAGTCGGGCGAGATCTACGATGATCGCTTCGTCGTCGGCGCCCTGTCCGGTACCGCCCGAGAGGTTGTCTCCGGTGTGGCGTACCGAGCCGTCTTTGCTGACCAGCTGCTGAAAGCAGACGACGTCCACGGGTTCGTTGCCGGCGAAGAGCACCGCGGAGGCATCGAGGTCGATCTCGCGGGTCGTGAGCCTGGCGAGGAATCCCTTGCGCTGCGCGGCCTGCCAGCCCAGTCCCATGCGGACGACGCTCAGAGTGCCATTGCTGGTCTTCTCCAGGCTGATCTGCTGGCCTTTGGTCAGCGTGACGCCCATGAGGCTTCTCCTTGTGCTTTTTAGGGTGTGAAGCGGTCTGGCGGCGGGATCGGCGGCCAGGGGCGGGAGGCGGTGCTCCGGTCCCGCCCGCCGATGCATGTCAGAGCTGCACGCCGAAGTCGGCGGCGATGCCCGCCAGGCCGCTCGCGTAGCCCTGGCCGACGGCGCGGAACTTCCACTCCGCGCCGTTGCGGTACAGCTCGCCGAAGACCATCGCGGTCTCCGTGGCGGCGTCCTCGGACAGGTCGTAGCGGGCGAGTTCGGCGCCGCCTGCCTGGTTGACGACACGGATGAAGGCGTTGCGGACCTGGCCGAAGCTGTGGCCGCGACTGTCGGCGTCGTGGATGGAGACCGGGAAGATGACCCTCGTGATGTCGGCGGGGACGGCGGCGAGGTTCACCTTGATGGCCTCGTCGTCGCCTTCCCCCTCGCCGGTGAGGTTGTCGCCGGTGTGCTCGACCGAGCCGTCCGGGCTGGTGAGGTTGCTGTAGTAGACGAAATGCTTGTCCGAAGGCACCTTGCCGGACTCGTTGAGGAGCAGGGCGCTGGCGTCCAGGTCGTAATCGGTACCGGTGGTCGTACGGACATCCCAGCCCAGACCGACCAGTACGGCGGTCAGACCCGGTGCTTCCTTGGTCAGCGAGACATTGCTGCCTTTGGTGAGGCTCACACCCATATCCGTCTCCTCCTTATCGCGGTCGAGAGCTGGGCACGACGGCCCGGCCCACCGACTGAACGGGACCTTATATCTACATAAGCGTAGAAGTACTGGTATCCGGCGCAGATGGGGATGGTCGGCGCGTCGGGCAGTCAGCCCGCGCACATCCCGGAGTGACCAGGAAGCGTGCCCCTCCCTTGCTGGCGCCGGGCCTCATGAGCTCCCGGTGTCGTCTCCGGCAGGCGCCAGCGCGCCTCGCAGACCGACCCTGCTGAGCATCGTTGCCGCCTGCGGAGAGGCGTGGGTCGCGATCAAGCGCGTCCGCTGGGCCGACGCGAACTCACGGGCGATGACAAAGACCAGGGCGCCGTCCCAGCTCGGATGTTCGACGTCTGAGAGGTCAACCTCCAGGGTGTCCGGGAGGCTGCGAAGAGCCCTCAGCAGCGTACGCGTCGTCCAGTCGTGAACAAGTCGATCTGCCCCGCAGTCGCACGATTACGGTCCCCTGCAGGAAGAGCCTCCGGCGGAAAACGGTGCTCCACCAACGATGAGGCCCTGACGGTGGGGGGATGTGCGGTATCGGGCTGCTCCAGTTCAGCGATATGGCGTGGTGGCGCTCCTTCACCCCTTCGAAAGCGCACCCATAGGAGAGTTCATTCAGACAGATGCCATGCCGCGAGGAGCCTACGCAGGTCCGTGCCGTTGAGCGTGTGGACACAAACCAGGATGATCATGAATCGCTCGAAGGCTTGCGAGCCTGTCCGAGCGGGTCGGCCCGCTGGTTCGAGGGATCAGCGGGTGGCACCGTCTCCCTCTGGCGTGCGGCGGCCCGCTACATCGGAGTAGCCGCGTGCAGGATGAGGATCAGCGTAATGGCCGAGTTCGCCGAGGACAGAGCCGAGACGGTGGTGCCCGCCGCGGCTCCCCACGCGGCCAGGCCGACGGTGGTGAAGACCGGTGGCCAGATCCGCCCGGCAGGAGCCGGCCCGAGCAGGGCGGCTACCCGGCGCGGCACCGGACCCGGCGCGGCGGCGAAGTGCGCGAGCGTGGCGATCGGCGCGCCCCGGGAGATCAGTGCGGACTTGCCGATTGCCAGTGCCACGGTGCGTCGACTGCCGACAGCAGTAGCCGCCTCCTCGTCCGCCCACCGTTCGGCGGTGTACGTGACGGCGGTACGCAGCGGCCGCAGGAACGGGTTGGCCCGCGCAGCGAGCTGCACGGTGAGCAGGAAGCGGTGGTGACGGCGAGCCAGATGGGCGCGCTCATGGGCGAACAGGGCCCGCCGCTCGGGTCCGGTCAGCCCGGCCAGCATCCCGGTAGTGACAACGATCCGGTCCCGCCTGCCGGGCAGTGCGTACGCGTACGGTGACCCATCAGGCAGTACTGCCACGGACGTTGTGGGCAGGCCGCCCAGGGCGCGTTCGGCACGGCGCCGTACCCGGTGGTGTCGCCAGGCTGTGCGCGTGCACGCGGCAAGGACGGCGATCAGGGCGGGGATGGCGGCCTTGCCGGCCACCTCGTCGTAGGGGACGGCCTCGCGGACCTCGGGGTCGGACCAGCCGTCGGGCAGCGGGTTGCCGGGCATCTGTGCGGTGCCGACCACCATCAGCAGCGCCAAGCACAGGGTGCTGCACACCGCGAGCACGGCGGCGACGCCGGTCAGCAGCCAGGTCGCGGCTCTGGGGTGCAGGTGCTGCTCGGCCAGGCGGGCGATCGGCCATGCCGTTAAGGGCAGCACCAGAGGCAGGAAGACGAAGACCCCCATAGCGGCTAGTGTTCCCCCTCCGCGGGCGTCTGGGCCAGTAGGGCGCGCAGCAGTTGCTCGTCTCTCGGCGACAGCGCGGTCACGAAGCTCGCAAGGACTGCCTCCCGATCGGTCTCGGAGTCCAGCATCTTCCGCAGCCGCAGCGCCGCGAGCCCGGCTTCGTCGGCGACCGCTGTCCACTCGAACGAGCGGCCGACCCGTTCGCGGACCACCGCGCCCTTGGTGTGCAGCCGGGCCAGGATGGTCATCACCGTGGTGTAGGCGAGATCGCCGCCGAGCTGTTTCTGGACCCAGGCCGCGGTGACCGGCCCTGGGGCCTGGCGCAGCGCAGCGAGCACCTGCCCCTCCAGCTCGCCCTGGCCACGCCGTCGCGGTGTGTGCTCGATACCGCCCCTGTTCCGGTCCGTCATGCCGTCGACCTCCTGTCTCCTTGCCCCGCCTGCCGCTGCGGGGCGGTTCATCGTACTGACTCGTCACCCGCCCACCCCCTTCCGTTTCCCCGAGCGTCCGCGACAGAGTCCTTGGCTCTGCCGCCCCGGGCAAGGCGACGTTCATCAGCTTCCCGGCTCTGCGGTAGCGCCGAGCTGAAGCCGCAGGGACCGTTCGTCGTCCGGGGGAAGTTCCGCGACGAACCGGCTGAGCGTGGCACGCCGGTCTTCTTCGTCAAGGACTTGGTGTATACGCCGAGTGGCCAGCCCCGCCGCGTCGAGTACCGTGCTCCAACGGTAGGAGCGACAGTTTCTGGTGACGGACCACGGCCTGCTTGCCGCGCAGCCTCATGAGCGTGGTCACGACCGTGGTGCAGGCGAGGGTAGGGTCGATCCGCTCTGGCACCCACCCGGCCGTCACCGGCCCCGGCGCGCCCCCGAAGCGGCAAGCGCGCTCGCTTCCAGTTCGCCAGGCCCTCTGCGTGGGCGGCCGTGCACAGGCGGCCTGTCCTGCTTCTCGCCCACCTGCCGCTCCTTTCCCGTCGCTGCTGCCGGACACGGGGCGAAGGATCAGGTCCTCGCACATGTTCACGAGGCCCTCCGCCCCACCATCTTCTACGCCGTTGTAGATTCTTGGCTCCGCCGGAGCGGAAACAGGGGTCGCAGGGCGGGATCACGACACAGCACGCAGGGCTCGTGGGGCCTGGCCGCGGAGGGGCGAATACATGGAGATACAGCCTGGCGCATCCCGCGCACGCTGCGGGCCGCACACCCCGTCCCGAGGCCACCGGTGCACCAAGGCCCGGCTCGCTCGGCGCGGGAGGGTTCTGGCCTGGAGCGGCGGCGCTCTCGCCGTGCTGCTTGTCGGCGCAGGCTGTACGGGAGCCTTGCTCTACCAGCGGCTGGACGGCAGCATCCAGTCCGCCGGCGTCAACAACAAGATCGGCGGGGAGCGTCCGGCCGACCTCAGCCCTGGCGCAAAGAACATCCTGGTGGTCGGCTCGGGCTGCCGCGACGGCGACAACGCCGAATACGGCAAGGCCTGACCACCGTGCAGTCCGACACCCTGACGGTGCTGGACATCGCCGCGAACCGGAAACGGGCCGCCGTCGTCTCCCTGCCCCGCGACTCATGGCTGCAGATACCCGCCTGCGACCGCGGTGACGGCACCCGGTCCGCCCCGCACTGATTCAAGATCAATGAGGCGTTCGCCATCGGCGATGCCACGGGGGATGCCGGCTCGGCGGCCTGCACCATCAAGACCATCGAGCAGAACACCGGCCTGTGCATCGACCACTTCCTCTCGGTGGACTTTCAGGGCTTCAACGGCATGGTCGACGCCCTGGACGGCATCAAGGTCTGCCCCAAGCAGGCAATCCATGACAAAAAGGATCACCTCGACCTGAATGCAGGCTGCCAGACCGTCAGAGGCGAGCCGGCCCTCGGCTATGTGCGCACCCGCTGCAGCATCGGCGACGGATCCGGCATAGGGCGTATCGGCCGCCAGTAGGAATTCATGCAAGCCCTGGCCGCCAGGGCCCAGCGGAGGCTGACCAGCCCGGTGGCCTGTACGGCTTTCTGGACTCGGCGACCAAGTCGCTGACCACCGACGAGAGGACCTGGCCGGAATCAAGCCGCTGTACGAGCTCGCCTCCGGCCTGAAGGGCATCCCTGAAGAGCCGCTGACCTTCCTTGCTGTCCCCAACTGCCCTCGTGAACTGGACGTCCCCAGCGACAAGGCCAACATCTCCTGGCGGTACCCCCAGGCGCAGGCCCTGTTCAATGCTTTGGCCAAGGACCAGGAGATCGACAAGGACCAGCTCGCCTACGGCAAGCCCCTCCCGGCCCACGTCATCACCGTCCGTGTCCTCAACGGCACCGGTACCCCGGGTCAGGTCGCACAGGTGGCCGAGCAGCTGCGTGCGGCGGGCTACGCGGTTACCGGCACGGGCAACGCCCCCGCCGCTGCGGAGGAAATCACCGTCGCCTACCCGCCCGGCCTCCAATCGCAGGCGACAGCTCTTGCCGTCCGCTTCAGGACCTCTGTCACCCCCAAGCTGGACTCGTCGGCCGCACCCGGCACGGTGACCCTCACCGTCGGTCCCGGCTGCCCCGGGCTGCGCGGCTGACCGGGCCCTATCGCCTCGCTCAAGCTCAAGGCCGCGATAGTGGCAGCCCGAAGACACCCATCAACTTCTACAGTGTTGTAGATTTATGGTTCTGTCACTCAACGGGCCGGACTCAGTCCGGTTTCTGCACAGGGGAAGGGATGCGACATGGGTGTGAGCCTGGCCAAGGGCGGTAATGTCTCGCTCAGCAAGGAGGCCCCGGGTCTGACCGCGATCGTGGTCGGCCTGGGGTGGGATGTGCGGACGACCACCGGCGCCGATTACGACCTGGACGCCAGCGCGCTACTGCTGAACGAGTCCGGCAAGGTCGCCTCCGACCAGTATTTCGTCTTCTACAACAACCTCACCAGCCCGGACGGCTCGGTCGAGCACACCGGGGACAACCTCACCGGCGAGGGGGAAGGCGACGACGAGAGCATCAAGGTGAACCTCGCCGCCGTCCCTGCCGAGATTGCAAAGATCGTCTTTCCGGTCTCCATCCACGACGCCGAGAGCCGCGGCCACAGCTTCGGCCAGGTCCGCAACGCCTTCATCCGTGTCGTCAACCAGGCAGGCGGCGCCGAACTCGCCCGCTACGACCTGTCCGAGGACGCCGCCACGGAGACCGCGATGGTCTTCGGCGAGCTGTACCGCAACGGCGCGGAGTGGAAGTTCCGCGCTGTCGGCCAGGGCTACGCGAGCGGCCTGGCGGGCATCGCCGCCGACTTCGGCGTGCGGGTCTGACGCATGCACGGGGCGGACCGCGCGTCCGCCCCGCCCACGCGGCACGTCTGCTGCGCCCTGCCTGCTGCCGTCCCGCGCAGCCGGTACGGCGGTGCCGAGCGCGCCACACGACCGGAGAATCTTCATGAAAGACGAGCCAGTCCGTCTCAAGGCTGTCGACAGGGCCGACTTCGAGCGTGCGCTGCAGGAGGCACTCACGGCATTGGACGTTCGCGAGGCTCTGCAGCAGCCGGCTGCGCAGGTCACCGCTGCCCAGTTGCGCGCCCGGGTGCTGGCCGCGGCCGACATCATCGCCGGCGAAGCCGCCGCCGAGTACACAGTCTTGCTCCAGCTGCGGGCCGCGGCAGCCCCGACCCCCCGTGCCCTGCCCCAGCGGTCCGGTCCCGCCGCCACCGGACAGGGGTTGCTGACGGCACTGGCCGTGCTCACCCCCGTTCTGTCCGCCGCGGCGGCGGTCATATTCCTTCTCCTCGGGTACGGACTCCGGTTGGCCGGCACGCAGCAGCCCCTCGCTGACTCGCTGATCCAGACCGGCTGGGCAGCCGTTGTTCTGGCGGCGGCCGCGGGAGTGGCCGCCGCCACCGCCCTAGTGGTCGCTACGGTGCGGCACCGCTCCACGCCCACCCACCACCCGGATACCGCCGCCCTCGCCCAGGCTCACGCCAGGTGGCGCCAGGCCCTGATCGAGCGCGGGCTGCACCCCTTCCTCCGACGCCAGCTGCAGCTGCCGCCCCCACCCGCCCCACACCCCCATCCCGCCTCGCCTCCGGCGCGGCGGCGCACCCGCCTCGGCTACAGCAGCCCGGACTTCTCCAGCCCTACCTCGCCCTCGCGGGACTGACGACGCCCCAGCCGGCGGGACGTCTGCCGCCGGGTCCGCGTTCGCGCCAGGGGGACGCCCCCTGCCCTGTGCTTCTACAGTGCTGTAGATTCAGGCGGGCCATGCCCATGCGCCACTGGGCCGGTACGTGCCGGCCCCGAGCACTAGTAGGAGGAAACCGGTGGGAGTCACGCTGACCAAGGGCCAGCAGATCAGCCTGGAGAAGACCGGCGGGCCGGCGCTCAGCGTCGTGCGCATGGGGCTGGGCTGGCAGGCCGCCCCCCGCAAGGGCTTCCTCGCCAAGCTCACCGCCCGCGAGATCGACCTCGACGCCTCCGCGGTGCTCTTCGCCGGCAGCGAGCCGGTCGACGTCGTCTTCTTCCAGCACCTGGTCAGCGACGACGGCTCGGTCCGCCATACCGGTGACAACCTCGTCGGCGGCGCCGGGCAGGGCGGCGACGACGAGTCAATCCTGGTGGACCTGCTGCGTCTGCCCGCCCACGTCGACCAGATCGTCTTCACCGTCAACTCCTTCACCGGCCAGACCTTCGCCGAGGTGCGGAACGCCTTCTGCCGCCTCATCGACGAGAACACCGGCCAGGAGCTGGCCCGCTACACCCTTTCCGGCGGCGGCTCCTACACCGCGCAGATCATGGCCAAGGTCCACCGCTCCAGCGGCGGATGGCACATGTCCGCCATCGGGGAACCGGCCAACGGCCGCACCTTCCAGGACCTGATGCCTGCCATCGCCAGCCACATCTAGACGCCCTGCCGCCCGCTACCGGGAAGGAGACGGACCCATGTTCGGCCTCAGTGAGATCGCTATCATCCTCATCGTCGTCATATTGATCTTCGGCGCCAAGAGGCTCCCCGAACTCGCCCGCTCCATGGGCAAGTCGGCTCGCATCCTCAAGAGCGAGGCCAAGGCGATGAAATCCGACCAGTCACCGCCGGACACAGCGGATGCGGCCTCCTCTGAGCCCGAGGCCCCGCGCATCGTCCAGGCCGCCCCCGGCGACGTCACCCCTCGCCCCACGGCTCAGCCAGGCAACACCACGCCACGGACCTGAGCAGCCCGCAACACCCCCGCCCGGCAGGCACCCCCTCAAGGGGGGAGGGGACCTACTGGGTCAGCATCGTCGGCCACGCCGCACCGGAAGGCATCTCACGTCATGGGCATCATCAGCTGGATCGTCCTCGGGCTTCTGGCCGGGGCCATCGCCAAGCTTCTCCTGCCCGGTCGCGATCCGGGCGGCCTCATTGGCACTACCCTCATCGGCATCGCCGGCGCCTTCGCCGGCGGCTGGCTCTCCGCGAAGTTCCTCGACCGACCCATACAAAACCAGTTCTTCGACCTCGCCACCTGGGGCGCCGCCATCGCCGGATCCCTGGTCCTGCTGATCGCCTACCGCCTCCTGTTCGGCAACTCCCGCGACTGACCCACCGCCACCCTGAGGGGTGGTGGACCTGCGCACGCCGGTCGCTCGTGCCAGTAAAGGCAAGCACTGCATGGGGAGCACGACCGACTGTGGTACGCCGGCGGCGGGAGGCTAACGCAGAACCGCGGCCGAACCTGCGCAGTGCGTCTGCAGCGCCCGTCGATGACCAGGGGCGGACGCCTGAGAAAACTCCTTGCGCCGCAGGCAGCCGCTGCCCCCGTATCACCCGGGAGCGTCAAGATCGGCTGCCTGTGGGTGGCAATACCCACGAGATCCATCTCAGCATCCAGGGATGAACCGCTACACCGGGGCTATCCGGCACGGTGTCGTGATCGCAGAGCTGGACCGGGTAGCAAGAACGGCCGCCCACCAGGGCCACCTCATATTGGAAAGGATGTGGGTGAAGGATGTTCGACAGCCTGAAGGACCTCGCGGGAAAGGCGGCCGAGCTAGCCGCCGAGCACAGCGATGCCCTCGGTCAGGGGCTGGAGAAGGTCGCCGAAGCAGTCGATGACAAAACCGACGGCAAGTACAGCGAAAAGATCGATGGCGGCGTCGAGAAAGCGAAGGACTTCATAGAGGGCCTGGGGGAAAAGAACGCATCGGACTGAGCCGAGGGCCAACAGCACGTTCATCGTGGCCGCCTACGGGGAGGACCGCACGGCCGTTGACAGCCGCCCCCGGATTCGCAGCGGGCAACCCCGGCCCTGCGTTTACGCTTCCCTGCGTCGGCGGAAGAAGCTCCGGGCGGCGAACACGATCGCGACGATGATTGCGATGACGAACAGCACGCTCAGCAGGAGGAAGACTAGGACGCCGACGCCGAGCTTCTTGAAGAAGCCGCCCTTCTTCTTGTCCTTCTTCTCCGGCTTCTCCGGTGCGGCCAGGATCACGCCGGCCGTGACCTGATCCGTTTGCGTAGCCGCAGACGCCTTGGGCGGCGTGAGGACAGCGGCTGCTTGTGCCGTGGATACGCGAGTGGTCGTCGGAGCAGCCTCCGCCGCTGCCTGCGGGCCCAGCAGACCCACAAGAACGAGAGCGGGTACCACGCCCGCGATCCTGTACCTGTTCACTGATTCCTCTGTCTTTCCAGGTGATTCGGGACGGCTGCCCGTGGCACCGGCTCCGCGGACCAGCGTCGATCACGGCAGGCCCGGAACCGGCAGGCCTAAGCGAGACGATCGGAAGCTTACCGACCGCAGGTGCGATTCGCCGTCTGCCCATGCCGAGGGGACACAGAGCGAGAACCGGCTTGCCTAAAGGGGGCCGACGATGCGGCCGGGGGGGTACAAGTTGAGTTGACGCACTCCCGTCGTGCCCCAGTAGTCCAGCTAGTCCAGGTGGGCCGGGTGCTTGCGCAGATGGGACACCGCCGGCGCGTTCGCCGACCGCTTCAGCTCGTCGAAACCGGCTGCGCGAACCAGCCACCACCCGCAGTGGACTCAGGACGCGAGCCGAGTCCACGTCGTCGATCCGGGAGGCGATCATCTCGAAGAACCTGGTGTTCACCTCGGTACGGATCGCCGAGTCCATCTCGTCCAGCGTGGTGTGGCCGGGCAACTCCAGCCGTTCCTCGACGAGCCTCTCCAACGCCACGTTGATCAGGTCGGCCGGATTGTCCTTCGTCTGCCTGCCCATAGACCGCCGCCGACGCGATCTCGCGGGTCTCTCCTTGCCGTAATCCATGCACAACGGCTCGCGGGTGATCGTGCGATGATGCCGCAGCGCACGGTCGGCGTCATGCCGCGGCGACACGTCCTCATCTGGCCGCAGCAGCCAACGCACATGTCCGACCACCAGCTCCGGCACCTCGCTCAGCCGTGGACGCGCTCCTCCCCCCAACCGGGCCGACTGCTGGTCGGCCGCCGACGCGCGGGTGGAGGCACATCTGGTCCAACAACCCTCAGGAACGGCTGAACAAGGAGATCCGCCGACGCACCGACGTCGTCGGGCATCTTCCCCGACCGCGGCCCGCCCTCTGCCTGGGCGCCGCCGTTTCTCGCGGATAGACCCACGAATGGACCGAACAGTGCCGCTGCATCGGCCCCGACATCCTCGTCGACAGACTGCATCTCCGGCAGGTCAGCCGAGCCCGGCACAGCCCGAGCCAGGGGCCAGCCCTCACCCTCAGTCATTGACCCATGTGAGGGACCACCTCAGATGACCCACATCCTCAGCCGTACACCACGTCCGTGGCCGTGACATCGCCTGCGGACTGGAGCAACTGGACAAATCCATATTGTAAGGACAAAGGAGTAAACATGGGATGCGATTCGTACCCAGGATGTTCCCATCCGGACGCAGGAAAGGCCCTCCGTGATCCTTCCGTTCTAGTGGTCGTCGCAACACCCCAGCTCAAGGGGTGCGATGGACTTCGAGATTCGGAAGGTTCGGACGGCTCAGGGGCCCAGGCGGCT